>NZ_JADBRE010000016.1:50785-146287 GCF_014930525.1 Enterobacter cloacae complex sp. S1 | reverse complement strand
TCTCTGCTGACCCGGCGGCTAGCGTGCCGTTGTTCCGTGTCAGTGGAGGCGCATTATAGGGAGTAATTCCGAACCTGCAAGGATAAAGTGAAAATTATTTACTGACCGCTCATTTTCCAGGCAAATCACATCCCAGACCTCAATTTTCGCCTGGTTTTTAAACAAAAACGAGCCGCAAGCGGCCCGTTTTTGCGTTTTGTGACTTACTGCACTGCCACAATGCGATCGTCGTTGGCTTCCAGACGAATAACTTTGCCCGGAACCAGCTCCCCAGAGAGGATTTGCTGTGCCAGCGGGTTTTCGATCTGCTGCTGGATAGCACGTTTTAACGGACGCGCACCATAAACAGGATCGTAACCATTCTCGCTCAGCAGTTTCAGCGCATCGTCGGAAATGTGGATTTCATACCCACGCTCTTCCAGACGTTTGTACAGACGCTGCAACTGGATCTGCGCAATCGACGCGATGTGTTTCTCGCCCAGCGGATGGAACACGACCACTTCATCAATACGGTTGATGAACTCCGGACGGAAGTTTTGACTGACCACACCCAGCACAAGATCTTTCATATGGCTGTAATCCAGCTCACCGAAGCGTTCCTGAATCAAATCGGAACCCAGGTTCGAGGTCATGATCACCACCGTGTTACGGAAGTCGACCGTTCTTCCCTGCCCGTCCGTCAGACGCCCATCATCCAGCACCTGCAACAGAATGTTAAACACGTCAGGATGAGCCTTTTCCACTTCATCCAGCAGGATGACAGAATAAGGACGACGACGAACCGCTTCCGTCAGGTAACCGCCCTCTTCATAACCGACATATCCCGGAGGCGCACCGACCAGACGCGAGACGGAGTGTTTCTCCATAAACTCGGACATATCGATACGCACCATTGCGTCATCGCTGTCGAACATAAAGTTAGCCAGCGCTTTACACAGCTCGGTTTTACCGACACCGGTTGGCCCCAGGAAAAGGAACGAGCCGATTGGACGATTCGGATCGGACAGCCCCGCACGGCTACGACGAATGGCGTTAGATACCGCTTCGACCGCTTCGTTCTGTCCAATGACGCGCTGATGCAGATCCTGCTCCATACGCAGCAGTTTCTCACGTTCGCTTTCCATCATGCGAGCCACAGGAATGCCCGTCCAGCGCGCCAGCACTTCGGCAATCTCGGCATCCGTCACTTTATTACGCAACAGACGCATGGTTTTGCCTTCCGACTGCGTGGCGGTCTCAAGCTGTTTTTCCAGCTCAGGGATCTTGCCGTACTGTAGCTCGGACATCCGCGCCAGATCTCCTACGCGACGGGCCTGCTCAATGGCAATTTTCGCCTGCTCCAGCTCCGCCTTGATTGTCTGGGTGCCAGAGAGGGAGGCTTTCTCAGCTTTCCACTCTTCTTCCAGCTCAGAATACTGACGCTCTTTCTCGTCCAGTTCTTCGTTAAGCATATCGAGGCGTTTCTTACTCGCTTCGTCAGACTCTTTGTTCAGCGCCTGCTGTTCCAGCTTGAGCTGGATAATGCGGCGATCGAGTCGGTCCAGCTCTTCCGGTTTCGAGTCAATCTGCATACGGATGCTGGACGCCGCTTCATCGATAAGGTCGATGGCTTTATCCGGCAACTGACGGTCGGCAATGTAACGATGCGAAAGCGTCGCCGCCGCAACGATGGCCGGGTCAGTGATCTGCACGTGATGGTGCAGCTCATAACGCTCTTTCAGACCACGCAAAATAGCGATGGTATCTTCAACGCTTGGTTCAGCGACAAACACCTTCTGGAAGCGACGCTCCAGCGCGGCATCTTTTTCAATGTACTGACGATACTCGTCCAGCGTAGTGGCTCCGACGCAGTGAAGTTCACCACGCGCCAGCGCAGGTTTCAGCATGTTCCCGGCATCCATTGCGCCGTCAGCTTTACCCGCGCCCACCATGGTGTGCAGTTCGTCGATAAACAGGATGACGTTACCTTCCTGTTTCGCCAGATCGTTCAGCACGCCTTTCAGACGCTCTTCAAATTCACCGCGGTATTTCGCCCCGGCCACCAGCGCGCCCATATCCAGCGCCAGTACGCGACGGCCTTTCAGCCCTTCGGGCACTTCGCCATTAACGATACGCTGCGCCAGCCCTTCAACGATGGCGGTTTTACCGACGCCAGGCTCACCAATCAGCACCGGGTTGTTTTTGGTACGACGTTGCAGTACCTGGATAGTCCGACGAATTTCTTCGTCACGGCCGATTACCGGGTCAAGTTTGCCCTGCTCGGCACGTTCGGTCAGGTCGACCGTAAATTTCTTCAAAGCCTGACGTTGGTCTTCGGCTCCCTGGTCGTTCACGCTTTCACCTCCGCGCATTTTCTCAATCGCCTGGGTCACATTAGCGGTGGTTGCACCGGCGGATTTCAGCAGGTCGGTTAAGGTACCGCGTGATTCAAGCGCCGCCAGAACAAACAGCTCTGACGAAATAAAGTTGTCCCCACGTTTTTGTGCCAGCTTGTCGCAAAGGTTCAGCACGCGCACCAGATCCTGCGACGGCTGCACGTCGCCGCCGGTACCTTCTACCTGCGGTAAACGGCTCAGCGCCTGATCGATGGCGGTGCGTAACTGGCCGGCATTAATGCCAGCGGACGTTAATAAAGGACGTACCGATCCCCCTTCCTGATTCAGCAAGGCGCTCATTAAATGAAGAGGTTCGATAAATTGGTTGTCGTGCCCCAGTGCAAGGGACTGGGCATCGGCGAGAGCAAGCTGGAATTTATTAGTAAGACGATCCAGACGCATAACTCCTCCCATAACAGGTCAAATTTGCTACTGGAGATTAAATGAGGTCATCCCTCAATTATTCAAGGTTAATAACCTGAATTATGTGAAAAGAAAACGGCGCGTACCGGATCGTCTTGATTCTTTAGGTTATATCAGCCAAATGAAACTTGCCATACGACCTGTCGTCTTGTCGCGGCGATAGGAGAAAAAATCACCCTTTTCGCTGAAGGTACAGCGATCTCCGCCGAAGATGTGGGTCACGCCGACGTTATTCAGGCGCTGGCGGGCAAGCTGATAAATATCGGCCAGATATTTATCTCCGGAAGCCACAAACGCTTCGACCGCTTGCGGATCTTTTTCCATAAAGGCATCGCGCACTTCGGGCCCGACCTCAAACGCCTGCGGGCCAATCGCCGGGCCAAGCCAGGCGATGAGATTTGCAGAATCGTCATGGAAGCAGGCAACAGTCTCTTCCAGCACGCCTTCGCACAGGCCTCGCCATCCGGCGTGGGCAGCAGCCACTTCAGTTCCTGCCTTATTGCAGAACAACACCGGCAGGCAATCAGCAGTCATCACCGCGCAAACCGTTCCCGGCGTATTGCTGTACGAAGCATCGGCGCGCTTAGACGCATAGGGCTCCCCCGTCAGCTTCAGCACCGCTTTACCGTGCACCTGCTCAAGCCAGACCGGTTTTGAAGGAAGGTTTCCCGCAGCAAAGAGGCGTTTACGGTTCTCTTCAACGTGCTCCAGGTTATCGCCACAGTGCGCACCGAGGTTCAGAGACTCCCACGCGCCCTGGCTCACGCCACCGATACGGGTTGAACTACAGGCGGCCACGCCTTCAGGCAGTGGCCACGCCGGGACAATCAGTTTGGTCATAACCAGTCCACGTGATCCTTATGTTCTTCGAAATCTGCGCGCATCGCGTCGATAAGTTCCACCATATCCTGTGGGATCGGCGCATGCCATTCCATCTGAATTCCGGTGATTGGGTGGTAAAGACGCAGCATCGTCGCATGCAGCGCCTGGCGATCGAATTTACGCAGCACGGAGATGAATTCATCCGATGCGCCCTTTGGTGGACGCGGACGACCGCCGTAAACCGGGTCACCCACCAGCGGATGGGTAATATGCGCCATGTGCACGCGGATCTGGTGAGTACGCCCGGTTTCCAGGCGCAGACGCAGGCGCGTATGAATACGGAAATGTTCCATGATGCGGTAGTGGGTTACCGCCGGTTTACCCATTGGGTGTACGGACATATGCGTACGCTTGGTTGGGTGACGGCTGATAGGCTCTTCCACCGTGCCGCCAGAGGTCATATGACCAATCGCCACCGCTTCATACTCACGGGTAATTTCGCGCAATTGCAAAGATTCCACCAGGCGAGTCTGAGCTGGGACCGTCTTCGCCACCACCATCAGACCCGTGGTGTCTTTATCCAGACGGTGAACGATACCGGCACGCGGTACGTCGGCAATCGGCGGATAATAATGAAGGAGAGCGTTAAGTACCGTACCGTCAGGATTGCCCGCGCCCGGATGAACAACAAAGTCGCGCGGCTTGTTGATGATCAGAATATCGTCATCTTCGTAGACGATATCCAGCGGGATATCCTGCGGCTCGAAGCGGACTTCCTCTTCGATTTCAGCATTGATGGCGACAGCTTCCCCACCAAACACTTTCTCTTTTGGTTTGTCCCAGATCTTGCCGTTTACCAGCACGCGCTGGTCAAGGATCCATTCTTTTATGCGTGAACGCGAATAATCAGGGAACAATTCGGCCAAAGCCTGATCTAAGCGTTGACCGAGCTGATTTTCGGAGACTGTTGCGGTGAGTTCTACTCGTTGTGCCATAAACTGCTTCTTCGTTTAACGTTGGGTTTTACGGCTTTGCCGTTTAATATAGTGTGCTATTGTAGCTGGTCTTAATCGGGAGCAGGAACTGAGTTTCTCCCGGACAAACATTTGAGGAAAGTCAAAACGTCATGACGCGCATGAAATATCTGGTGGCAGCGGCCACGTTGAGCCTGGCTTTGGTGGGCTGCTCCGGTTCGAATGAACAGGTCCCTGACAATCCGCCGAATGAAATCTATGCGACTGCACAACAAAAGTTGCAGGACGGTAACTGGAAACAGGCGATAACGCAACTGGAAGCGTTGGATAATCGCTATCCGTTTGGCCCGTATTCGCAGCAGGTACAGTTAGATCTTATCTACGCCTACTACAAAAATGCCGATCTGCCGCTGGCTCAGGCAACGATCGATCGTTTCATGCGTCTGAACCCTACCCATCCTAACATCGATTACGTGATGTACATGCGCGGCCTGACTAACATGGCGCTGGATGATAGTGCATTGCAGGGCTTCTTCGGGGTGGATCGTTCCGACCGTGACCCGCAACATGCGCGTGATGCTTTCAATGACTTCTCCAAGCTGGTGCGTAGCTACCCGAACAGCCAGTACATTACCGATGCCACTAAGCGTCTGGTGTTCCTGAAAGATCGTCTGGCGAAATATGAGTACTCCGTTGCGGAATACTACACCCGCCGTGGCGCATGGGTTGCCGTGGTTAACCGTGTAGAAGGCATGCTGCGTGATTATCCGGATACCCAGGCCACGCGTGATGGCCTGAAGCTGATGGAAAATGCGTATCGCCAGATGCAGATGACGGCTCAGGCTGACAAAGTGGCGAAAATCATCGCCGCGAACAGCAGCAACACCTGATACCGCTACAACGCATAACGGCAGCCCGCGGGCTGCCGTTTTTTTATTCTTTCAGACTTACGCTGAAGCGGTTTAGCTTCAACACATCCATTCAACTATGACCGCAATTGTTGGCTTCGACAAGGTAAATCTCACCTCTTCCTGCCCTGCCTCACAAAAAAGATTCCCTGACAAAAACCGACAAAATAACGTGATCTAAATCACACATTTTGACATTAGGTCGGGTATGCTGGAATCACCAAGACGGAAAGACAAGAGGTAAAATTTATGACAATGAACATTACCAGTAAACAAATGGAAATTACTCCGGCAATCCGCCAGCACGTCGCAGACCGTCTCGCCAAACTGGATAAATGGCAAACACATTTGATTAATCCACATATCATCCTGTCCAAGGAGCCGCAGGGTTTCATCGCTGATGCAACTATCAATACTCCAAACGGCCATCTGGTCGCCAGCGCAAAACACGAGGATATGTACACCGCAATTAACGATTTGATCAACAAGCTGGAACGGCAGCTCAATAAAGTGCAACACAAAGGTGAAGCACGTCGCGCCGCAACCTCGGTGAAAGACGCCAGCTTCGCGGAAGAAGTTGAAGAAGAGTAATCCTCTAAAATTGAGTGTACCGACAACGCGCCTTCGGGCGCGTTTTTTATTGACAGGATCAAAACAGTGCAGGTACTTTAACCCTATCAATTTCAGGATGACCTTATGAAACAGACGCCGTTTTTCTTCGCATTCTTTTTTACCTTCCCCTGACCGGGAGGCGTTTCGTCGTGTGATAAAGAATGCGAAGACGAACAACAAGGCCTCCCACACCGGGAGGCCTTTTTTATTGATAACGATAAAATGAGACAGACAACACTATGACACCGGAAAACCCGCTCCTGGATTTACGCGTAAAAATCAGTGCACTCGACGAAAAATTACTGGCCCTGCTGGCAGAACGCCGCGCGCTCGCCGTTGAAGTGGGCAAAGCCAAGCTCGAGTCCCATCGGCCGGTGCGCGATATCGATCGCGAACGTGATTTACTGGAACGGTTGATTCAACTCGGCAAAGCGCATCATCTGGATGCGCACTACATCACCCGCCTGTTCCAGCTCATCATCGAAGACTCCGTTCTGACGCAACAAGCCCTGCTCCAGCAGCATCTGAACAAAACCAACCCGCACTCTGCTCGTATCGCTTTCCTCGGCCCGAAAGGGTCCTATTCTCACCTGGCAGCTCGCCAGTACGCAGCCCGCCATTTCGAAGAGTTTATTGAGAGCGGCTGCGCGAAATTTGCAGACATCTTCAACCAAGTCGAAACCGGCCAGGCAGATTACGCCGTGGTGCCTATTGAGAACACCAGTTCCGGTGCCATCAACGATGTTTACGATCTGCTCCAGCACACCAGCCTGTCGTTAGTCGGCGAGTTGACTATCCCTATCGATCACTGTGTGCTGGTCTCTGGCTCAACCGATCTGAGTCAGATTAAAACGGTGTACAGCCACCCGCAGCCGTTCCAGCAGTGCAGCCAGTTCCTGAACCGTTATCCGCACTGGAAAATTGAATACACCGAAAGCACCTCGGCGGCGATGGAAAAAGTGGCGCAGGCAAACTCTTCTGCCATCGCGGCTCTCGGTAGCGAAGCGGGCGGCGCGCTGTATGGCTTACAGGTGCTGGAACGCAATCTGGCCAACCAGACGCAGAATATCACCCGTTTCGTGGTTCTGGCCCGCAAGGCCATCAACGTGTCGGACCAGGTCCCGGCGAAAACCACCCTGCTGATGGCGACCGGCCAGCAGGCGGGTGCGCTGGTTGAAGCGCTGCTGGTGCTGCGTAATCACAACCTGATCATGACGAAGCTGGAATCCCGCCCAATACATGGCAACCCGTGGGAAGAAATGTTTTATCTCGACGTTCAGGCCAACCTGGAGTCTGCGTCCATGCAGAAAGCCCTGCGCGAACTGGGCGAGATCACACGCTCCATGAAAGTGCTGGGCTGCTATCCGAGCGAAAACGTGGTCCCGGTCGATCCGGCTTAACGTTCGATAAAGCGGCTTTTCTTCATCCCTGCCACATTTACAGGCAGGGTGAAGATGGCACCGGAAAGCGGATATTTCGCCAGCTCCTCCGCCTCCATATTTTCCCGCGTGGTGGTGATAAACAGCGTTTTCATATCGTCGCCGCCAAAGCAGACCATTGTCGGGCAGCGTACCGGCAGCCGATACTCTTCCAGCTGTTCGCCTTGCGGTGAAAACCGTGCGATACGCCAGCCGTCAAACAGTGCACTCCAGTAGCAGCCTTCCTCATCCATTGCCGCTCCATCGGGTATACCTTCTCCCTCGCTAAACCGGCGAAACTCTTCGCGCTTACCGGGTTCCCCCTGCTCATCAAGCGGCGTACGGTAGATCACACCGTTCGGCGTATCAGAAGTAAACATCCATCGTTTGTCAGGACTAAACGCTAAACCGTTATGCCCGTGAATATCGCACTGGATCACTTTCGGCGTCAGGTCGTTGTCGATACGCATCAGCATGGCGCCGTTATAATCTCCCGGCCCCCAGAAGGTGCCCGCATAAAACCGTCCCTGATGATCGGTACCGCCATCGTTAAAGCGTGCAAGCTGCGGGTTGGATGGGTTATCGCAAACTTTACGCTGTAGCAGGCCGTGCTTATCGGTCAGCCAGATGGCGTTTCGCATCGCGACGATAAATCCGCCGCGTTCACGCAGGGCAAAACACCCAACTTCTTCATGGAATGAGAGCACCGAGTGTTCCGCGGTGGGCAGATGGTACCGATGGATCTCCCCTTCCAGGATATCCGCCCAGTAGAGCGCCTTCTCGTCTGCACTCCACGTCGGGCATTCGGGCAGATGCCCGGTATAGTTCAACAGCAGCTGCGGTTCAGCCATGACAGTTCCCCAAAATGAAAAAAGCCAGCAATGCTGGCTTTCAGTATATACATCATCGCATTACTGGCGACTGTCATTTGCCTGGCGCAACAGCGTGCGGCTTTCACTCTGGAATCGCGTGGCGTAATCACCGAACCAGTGCTCCACTTTACGGAAACTGTCGATAAAGGCTTGTTTATCGCCGTGTTCCAGCAAGGTGATCGCTTCGCCAAAACGCTGATAATAGCGCTTGATCAGCGCCAGATTATTTTCAGACGACATGATGATGTCGGCGTAAAGCTGCGGATCCTGGGCAAACAGTCGCCCGACCATCGCCAGCTCCAGACGATAGATTGGCGAGGAAAGCGCCAGCAATTGTTCAAGCTGAACGTTCTCTTCCGCCAGGTGCAGCCCATAGGCGAAGGTTGCAAAGTGGCGCAGCGCCTGAATAAACGCCATGTTCTGGTCATGCTCTACCGCGCTAATGCGGTGCAAACGTGCTCCCCAGACCTGGATCTGTTCCAGGAACCACTGGTAGGCTTCCGGCTGCCGTCCGTCACAGTAAACCACTACCTGCTTCGCCAGGCTTCCGCTGTCCGGGCCAAACATCGGGTGTAACCCAAGCACGGGGCCAGTGTGCGCCGCCAGCATTGCCTGTAACGGACCATTTTTAACGGAGGCCAGGTCCACTAGAATACAATCTTCCGGCAGCGGAGGAAGTTTCGCGATTATTTGCTCCGTCACATGGATCGGCACGCTGACGATAACCATTCCGGCGTCTTTCATCAGCTCCGGCGCGTGCGACCAGTCCTCTTTCTCCAGAATACGCACCTGATAGCCAGAAAGCGTCAGCATTTTCTCAAACAGACGCCCCATCTGCCCGCCACCACCGACGATAACCACCGGGCGCAGCGACGGACAGAGGCTTTTGAAGCCCTTGTCGTTTTCGCTGGAATAGGACTCGCGCATCACGCGACGCAGGACGTCCTCAATCAAATCAGGTGAAACGCCCAGGGCCTGCGCCTCTTTACGGCGGGAGGCGAGCATAGAGGCCTCACGCTCCGGAACGTAAATCGGCAGTCCGTATTTACTTTTAACCTCGCCGACCTCAGCAACCAGTGCCATGCGGCGCGCCAGAAGATCCAGCAACGCCTTATCCACTTCATCAATTTGATCGCGTAATGCGGTCAATTCAGCAACCATAACTACCCTCTTATGCCAGACGCGTCGCCAGCTGGCCGTTCAAATCTTTGTGGATCTCACGCAGCAGCGCATCGGTGGTTTCCCAGCTAATGCAGGCATCGGTGACCGAGACGCCGGGCTTCATCGCGCTACGCGGCTGTTCCGATGACTGATTGCCTTCATGAATATTACTTTCAATCATCAGGCCGATAATTGAACGGTTGCCATCTTTAATCTGAGCAATCACAGATTCTGCAACCGCAGGCTGGCGACGGTAATCTTTATTCGAATTACCATGACTGCAATCTACCATCAGCGCCGGACGCAGTCCCGCCTGTTCCATCTCTTTTTCACACTGCGCGACATCCGCCGGGCTGTAGTTTGGCGCTTTACCACCGCGCAGGATCACATGCCCGTCCGGGTTGCCCTGCGTTTGCAGCAGGCATACCTGGCCCGCCTGGTTGATCCCGACAAAACGATGGGGCATGGCGGCGGCGCGCATGGCGTTAATCGCCGTGGCCAGGCTGCCGTCGGTACCGTTTTTAAAACCAACCGGCATAGACAGGCCAGACGCCATCTCGCGGTGGGTTTGTGACTCGGTGGTGCGCGCCCCAATCGCAGACCAGCTAAACAGATCGCCGAGGTACTGCGGGCTGTTCGGATCCAGCGCCTCGGTTGCCAGCGGCAGCCCCATGCTGACCAGCTCTACCAGCAGGCGACGCGCAATCTTCAGGCCGGCTTCCACATCAAACGAGCCATCCATGTGCGGATCGTTGATCAACCCTTTCCAGCCAACGGTCGTACGTGGCTTCTCAAAATAGACGCGCATCACCAGATAGAGGCTATCGCTGACCTCCTCCGCTAATGCTTTAAATCGACGAGCGTACTCAATGGCGGTTTCAGGATCGTGAATAGAGCAAGGACCACATACCACCAGCAGGCGCGGATCGCGGCCAGCGATAATGTCAGAAATGGTCTGGCGCGAGTGCTCAATCTGAGCTTCCTGCGCGACGCTCAGCGGGAATTCCGCCTTCAGTTGATCCGGGGTGATTAACACCTGTTCGTCAGTGATATGTACGTTGTTCAGCGCGTCTTTTTGCATGATTGCGATCCTGTCAAACTCGTTTGCGATAGTGGTTTTCCTCGAAGAGGTGACACAACGATATCACATTAAGTAAAGATTTCAATCCAAAATACGTACACATTACTTTACATCAACCCTTTAATTGCAAAAGTCATGGCCTAAAATCGTAAAGTTAAAATTACACACGCACGCCTGTAAGTCAGGCTATGCTCACAAAAAGGAGAATAGCCATGCGTTCAATTATTTTTATGTTGTTGTCGCTGATTTTGTCGGGTTGCCAGATCAATCCTTATACTTTTCAGCCTGACTGGACCAGCCCGGACTGGTTCACGGCCGGTAAAGAAGACGCTATGAATGGTGTTCCGGTTAAAGATAACCAGGCTCTGGCCGATAGTTTTAATGACCCTCAGGTTGATCGAGCGGAATATCTTCGTGGCTACGCTAACGGACAGAAAAAAATATGCGAAGAGGGCTTTATTCACGCCTGGGAATTAGCGGGCAAATCATTTCCTGCCAGCTGCGATGCAACTGAAAATGCAGTAAAACTGCATGAATCCTGGCAACAAGGATTGGATGAAAGTATGCGTTCCAGCAGGCTTAATTGAGCCTGCCTTAATTCCTCTGAATATAGCTCACTGTAAGATTTAGCTTAGGTCAAAACAGGGATATTTCTGACATAATGACGGCTTTGATAAACAATGGTATTCTGCCGACAATTCTTAAGGACATCTATTTCCGGGGCGGTTTGGCGGATTCTGATGAGAAATGCAATCTTGATCGCTTTGCTCCGACTCCCCCTGGCGCTAATACTGTTCATTTTAGTAGCCCCTGCAACGGCAGGCTCGTACACGGAAACGGATAAATCAGTACGTTCGATTGTTTCTGGCATTGTGAGCTACACCCGATGGCCAGCACTGTCCGGCCAGCCTAAGCTCTGTATTTATGCCTCTTCCCATTACAGACAGGCGCTCAGCAGTGAAGATGAACACAACCCGTTGCCCTATAGTCCTGTCATTGTGCATAGCGATCGGGAAGCACTCGCAGCAAGGTGTGATGCCCTCTATTTCGGGAGCGAGTCGCCGGCAAAACAACAGGAAATAATAAATCAATATCAGGGCCAGGCGTTGCTATTAATGTCAGAACAAAATCCTGAATGCGTTATTGGCAGCGCATTTTGTCTGATAATAGAGCACAACCTCGTCAGGTTTTCCGTAAATCTGGATGCGCTGGCGCGCAGTGGCGTAAGAGTCAATCCGGATGTATTAATGCTCGCACGGAATAAGAAGCATGAATAAGGAAGTCGCACCAACACCGCGTCCGACGTTTAAAAGAACGTTGCGACGAATCAGCATGATAAGCGTCATTATAACGATGACGTTTATATGGTTGCTGCTGTGTTTCGCTTCCGTGGTGACATTAAAGCAATACGCGCAAAAAAACCTCGAACTTACCGGCGCCACCATGAGCCACAGCCTTGAAGCCTCTCTGGTGTTCAACGATGCCGTGGCGGCAAATGAAACGCTGGCGACCCTCGGCAAGCAGGGGCAGTTCGCCGTGGCGGAAGTGCTTAACGCACATCATAAACGGTTTGCCTGGTGGTCATGGAACCCGGCGGATAATACCGACACGCTGGGCGCGCTGGTCAACCGGTGGTTGTTCCCTGTTCCTGTCGCACAGCCCATCATACATAATGGCAATGTGATTGGCGAAATTCGTCTGACCGCGCGAGACAGCCTGATTAGCCACTTTATCTGGCTCTCATTTGCGGTCCTCACCGGCTGCATTCTTTTTGCCTCTGCCGTCGCATTGACCATCACCCGCTCGCTACATCATGGCATGGTTGTTGAAATGCAAAACATCACTGACGTTGTGCATGACGTTCGCACTAACCGCAACTTCTCTCGCCGGGTAACGGAAGGCCGCATTGAAGAGTTCCACCAGTTTGGTGAAGACTTCAACAGCCTGCTGGATGAAATGGAAGAATGGCAGCTCAAGCTACAGGCGAAAAACGCTCAACTGTTGCGTACCGCCATGCACGATCCGCTCACGGGGCTTGCAAACCGCGCCGCGTTTCGCAACAACATTGCGGCATTAATGAACGACGCTTCAGCAAAAACCAATTCTGCCCTGCTCTTCCTGGACGGTGATAACTTTAAGGTTATCAATGACACCTGGGGTCATGCCGCGGGTGACTGCGTACTGATCGAAGCCGCCAAAAGGATGGTCGAGTTTGGCGAAAAACGTCATCAGTCTTACCGTCTTGGCGGCGATGAATTTGCCATGATCCTTTACGGCGTCCACACCGCACGTGAGGTCGAATTTATTTGCGCTGCGCTGTCGCAGCAATTTATCCGTCCGTTTGATCTGCATAACGGGCACACAGCATCAATGTCCCTCAGCATTGGCTTTGCTCTGGCGTGGGAAAATGCCTCCGTTGAAGCATTACTGGAGCAAGCCGATCGCAATATGTATCTGGTCAAAAACCAGCGTTCGAAAACAATATCCTGAAAGGAAGACGATATGTTAAAGCGATACTTTGCGCCGTTAATACTGGCATCACTGGTAATGTCCGGATGCCAGTCATCCCCTGAAGGGAAATTCACGCCAGAGCAAATTGCGGCCATGAAATCCTACGGCTTTAACGAACTGAATGGCGACTGGTCTCTGGGCCTGTCGGATAAGATCCTGTTTGATAAAAATGACGCCAGGCTGCGCCCGGAAAGTGAAACGCAGATCCAGACTATGGCCTCACGCCTGGCGGCAACCGGTCTGAACCACGCCAGGATGGATGGCCATACGGATAACTATGGCGAAGAGAGCTACAACGAAGCGCTTTCGTTAAAACGTGCCAATGTTGTGGCGGATGCCTGGGCGAAGGGCGCGAACATCCCGCGCAGCAATCTCACTACGCGGGGCTTAGGCAAAAAATACCCTGTCAGCAGCAACCGCACTGCGCAGGGGCGCGCTGAAAATCGCCGGGTTGCGGTAGTCATCAGCACGCCTTAAGGCTATTTAACGGATGTTCCGGCGAGCGACACGCCTGAAACCGCTCGCCAGCGCAGCCAGTCAATCACAATAAAGACCGCCAGACTGACGCCCATTACCGGCAACGCCAGCCCCAGCAGGAGGCTTATCAGGAACGTCACTCCCCTTCCCCACAGCGGCAATGCCAGCCAGCTTTGACAGAGCGTCTGTACCGGGTTCGCGGCTGACGTTGCAGGGCGACGCATCCACCACATCCGGTATCCCCAGATAATTAACACACACAGCGCAACGCCAAACGCGATGAGCAGCAGCTGATTTGCCAGACCAAACAGGATCCCCATATGGAAATCCACGCCCCAGCGGGTGAGTTTAGCCATCAGCGGGAAATCCCCGAAGCGAGTGCTGTCCAGCACCTTCAGTGAGTGGGGATCCACGGCAACGGCATCAACCTGCGTAGGCCAGCGGCGATCGATTTCCGTCACCGTCCAGGCCTGGTCGACCCTGCTTGCCGGACGGATCTCAACGTTGTTCGCATCAATCCCTGACTGGCGGGCGACCTGCAATACGTTGTCAAAAAGCGACAGTTTGACTGGCATTTCAGGCATCGTCATTCCCCCGTGATGACCACGATGTTCGGCGTGTTCATCCCTCATTTCCGGCGCACCGGAAAGGGTGGTGTTTACCTGCGGCGTCAGCCAGTTCATCTCTGCACGCAGCTTATCGACGTTGCCACCGGCCCATTGTGACCAGGTTAACCCGGTGACTGAGAACAGCAGCATTCCCGCCAGTAACGTCCAGCCTAAGATCACATGCAGGCGACGACGATTCTGGAAACGATTGTTAATACGGCGCTTCGGACGGGTGTAGAACCACAGCGCGATCCCGCCCAGGGCAGCAACCCACATCCACGAGGCGGCTAACTCGCTATAGAGGCGCCCGATGTTGCCCAGCATCAGCGAGGTATGCAGATAATCGATAGTCTGACGCAGCGGTAAAATCCCGCTGGTGCCGTACACGGTCATATCCCCTCGAATCTCAAGGCTGGTGGGATCAATAAAAATAGCCCGATGCTCGGAGGGACCCAGCGCCGGGTCGGCAAACATCACGCGGGTCGTTTCGCCCTCTTCCAGCCCCGGACGTACAGCATGTAAACGCAGCGCTGAACCCACGGCCTTTTCCGCCACGGCAATTTGTTCAGCAAGAGGCTGCGCCTCACCCACGGCATCCGTGTGGAGTGCATGATGGTACAGCGCCTTTTCAAGCTGCGGCGTGGCGACATACAGCGTTCCGGTCAGCGCTGCGAAGAAGATAAACGGACCGACAAACAGCCCGATATAGAAATGGAGGCGACGCAGCAGGTTTCCCCATGCCGCGCGCGGAGTGCAGGTAGTCATACTTTTCCTTTTTAAGGCAAAAAGTGAGTGATTTTGTTTTAAAGGGAGAAAGCAGACCGACGCGGCGGCGCGCGGGTATCGGGGTAAAGCCAGGGGAAAAAGTGCCAGTGGCTGACCGCCTGACGAGGCGGTTTCACGCGCAGCCGCTGCAACACCACGCTGAGCAGAACGATAAGCGCCAGCATCACGCCCGGCACATGCGCTAACAGCACGCAGTAGCCGCATGCTTCCGCATGGTCAACTGGCATAGAATGCGGCATATCACCATGATGCTCGTCCATCGACATCATGCTCATGTCATGGTGCATACCCGGCATGGCGCTCATGGGATCTTTTTGCAGCGAGACGGAGATCAGCGGCGCCACGACGATCAGCAGGATCGCAAACAGCGCGGTCAATGCCGCTGCGCGTTTCCAGTTACGCTGATGCAGTACGTTATCCACTTACCCTCCACCCAAGAGGTGAACATTGTAAATGATTTATGACGGAAGGGTTAACATGAGAGGTGCGATGGGATAAAAAAAGGGCCAGCCTTTCGGCCAGCCCTTTCTAACAGGATGTCGCTTAAGCGAATCTTAGTTCAGACGCTCTTTAATACGAGCAGACTTACCAGTACGCTCACGCAGGTAGTACAGTTTAGCTTTACGTACAGCACCACGACGTTTAACAGCAATGCTGTCAACTACCGGAGAGTGAGTCTGGAAGACACGCTCAACGCCTTCGCCGTTGGAAATTTTACGAACAGTGAATGCAGAGTGCAGACCGCGGTTACGAATAGCGATAACCACGCCCTCGAATGCCTGCAGACGTTTTTTGGAACCTTCAACAACCCATACTTTCACTTCCACGGTGTCACCTGGACGGAAGGAAGGTACGTCCTGCTTCATCTGCTCTTGTTCAAGTTGCTTAATAATGTTGCTCATAATTTAATCTCTTATCCTGGGTAAACTGATATTCGGGTGCGTATTACGCATTCCCATCATGTTTATGCTGCTGGTGCACGTGTTCAGTTTTGAACTCGGCCAGCAACTTTGCTTGCTCTTCAGTCAGAGCCAGGTTTTCCAGAAGTTCAGGTCTTCTAAGCCAGGTTCGGCCCAGCGACTGCTTCAAACGCCAGCGACGTATCTCGGCATGGTTTCCAGACAGTAACACTGCCGGGACCTCCATCCCTTCTAACACTTCAGGACGAGTATAGTGTGGACAGTCCAGCAATCCATCGGCAAAGGAATCTTCCGTTGCCGAAGCTTCATGGCCCAGAACCCCCGGAATAAACCGGGCGACGGAGTCAATCAGCGTCATTGCCGGTAACTCACCACCGCTGAGAACGTAATCGCCGATAGACCATTCTTCGTCAATCTCGGTTTGAATTACACGCTCATCTATCCCTTCGTAGCGACCACAGACCAGAATCAGCTTTTGATTCGTCGCCAGTTCGCTCACGCCCGCTTGATCAAGCTTGCGTCCCTGAGGTGAAAGATAAATCACCTTCGCGCCTTCACCTGCCGCGGCTTTTGCTGTGTGA
This sequence comes from Enterobacter cloacae complex sp. S1, assembly GCF_014930525.1. Classification (NCBI taxonomy): domain Bacteria; kingdom Pseudomonadati; phylum Pseudomonadota; class Gammaproteobacteria; order Enterobacterales; family Enterobacteriaceae; genus Enterobacter; species Enterobacter cloacae complex sp. S1. The sequence goes on along the minus strand of NZ_JADBRE010000016.1, from coordinate 129,758 downwards.
ATGGCGTCCCGTAAGGGTTGCACCATCATCAACATCCCCGGTCCGCCGCCGTAAGGACGATCGTCCACGGTACGGTGCCGGTCGTGCGTGAAGTCACGAGGACTCCAGCTCTGGATGCTCAGCAGGCCATTCTTTACTGCCCGGCCAGTTACCCCGTAATCGGTAATCGCGCGGAACATTTCAGGAAACAGGCTAATTATGCCAATCCACATAGCGCCGTCTTTTACCGTTTATCCGGAGAATTTAAAAACCAGGATCCCAATCTACTTCAATGGTTTGAGTAGTGAGATCGACTTTCTTGATAACCTGTCCATCGAGGAACGGAACCAACCGCTCCTTGATGCCAAATGCATCTTTCAGGTTTGCCTTAATGACGAGAACGTCATTTGACCCGGTTTCCATCATGTCGATGACTTTCCCCAGGCTGTAGCCTTCAGTGGTCACTACCTGGCAACCCATAAGATCTTTCCAGTAGTAGTCACCCTCTTCCAGCTGTGGCAACTGCGACGAATCCACGACAATTTCACAATTAGTCAGCGCATTCGCGGCATCACGATCGTCAATGCCTTTCAGCTTGATGATGATGTCCTGATTGTGGTGACGCCAGCTTTCCAGCTCGACCTCTTCCCACTTACCGGCTTTCTGGATAAACCAGGGCTGGTAATTAAAAATGCTATCAGCGTCTTCAGTGGAGGAAAACACTCTGAGCCAACCACGGATACCGTAGCAAGAACCCATTTTTCCCAATACGATCGGTTCAACAGGTGCTTTATTGCTCATCATGACCACCGTGACAGATTAAGCTGCTTTGTTTGCTGCTTTGATCAGCGTAGCAACGCGATCGGAAACAGTAGCGCCCTGGCCAACCCAGTGAGCGATACGATCCAGATCCAGACGAGTTTCTTCTTCTGCGCCAGCGGCCAGTGGGTTGAAGAAACCAACGCGCTCGATGAAGCGACCGTTGCGTGCATTACGGCTGTCAGTCACAACAACCTGGTAGAACGGACGCTTTTTAGCGCCGTGACGTGCTAAACGAATAGTTACCATAACATCCTCTTGTGTGAATAAAACAACCGGGCCCCATCGAGGAACGGAGCCCGGGTGTCATATTAAAAGCCCGAAAATTTTACTCATTTCCGGGCAAAAAGCAATCTCAAAAGCGATTATCGCCCAGGAAAACCGGGCGGCATCATGCCTTTCATGCCGCGCATCATCTTCGCCATGCCGCCTTTCTTCATTTTCTTCATCATGCGCTGCATGTCGTCGAACTGTTTCAGAAGGCGGTTAACGTCCTGCACCTGCATGCCGCAACCGGCTGCGATACGGCGTTTACGGGAACCTTTGATGATTTCTGGCTTCGCGCGCTCTTTCAGCGTCATCGAGTTGATGATGGCCTCCATACGCACCAGCACTTTGTCATCCATCTGGGATTTGACGTTGTCCGGGATCTGGCCCATGCCTGGCAGTTTGCCCATCAGGCTTGCCATGCCGCCCATGTTTTTCATCTGACGCAGCTGCTCAAGGAAGTCGGTCAGATCGAAACCGTCGCCCTTTTTCAGCTTGCTGGCGAGTTTTTCCGCCTGCGCGCGGTCAACCTTGCTTTCAATATCTTCGATCAGCGACAGCACGTCGCCCATGCCGAGGATACGGGAGGCAATACGATCCGGATGGAACGGCTCCAGCGCTTCGGTTTTCTCGCCCACGCCGAGGAACTTGATTGGCTTACCGGTGATATGACGAATAGAGAGCGCCGCACCGCCGCGGGCATCGCCGTCGACTTTGGTCAGCACCACGCCGGTTAACGGCAGGGCTTCGTTAAACGCTTTTGCGGTGTTCGCCGCATCCTGACCGGTCATGGCGTCAACAACAAACAGGGTCTCTACCGGATTGATAGAGGCATGCACCTGCTTAATTTCGTCCATCATCGCTTCGTCAACGTGCAGACGACCGGCGGTATCCACCAGCAGCACGTCGTAGAATTTCAGCTTCGCTTCTTTCAGCGCCGCGTTAACGATGTCGACAGGCTTCTGCGCCACGTCGGACGGGAAGAAGTCTACGCCAACCTGCTCGGCCAGCGTTTCCAGCTGTTTGATCGCCGCCGGGCGATACACGTCCGCCGACACCACCAGCACCTTTTTCTTATGCTTTTCGCGCAGGAATTTCCCCAGCTTACCAACGCTGGTGGTTTTACCCGCACCTTGCAGACCCGCCATCAGTACGACGGCCGGCGGCTGAGCCGCCAGGTTAAGCACCTGGTTCTCTTCACCCATCGCCGAAACCAGTTCGTTACGGACGATTTTGACGAACTCCTGACCCGGAGTCAGGCTCTTGTTCACTTCATGGCCAACCGCTTTCTCTTTCACGCGGTTGATAAAATCACGCACGACCGGCAACGCGACGTCTGCTTCCAGCAGCGCCATGCGCACTTCGCGCAGCGTTTCCTTGATGTTCTCTTCGGTGAGGCGTCCACGGCCGCTGATGTTGCGCAGCGTGCGCGACAAACGATCGGTTAAATTATCAAACATTGTCTCTCGCCTGGGGTAGAAACGTTAGGTCGCCTGGGCGACACATACACAGAATTTTGCCGGAGTATAACATGAAGGCGCCTTTGTTGTTATGCAACGGTTGGAGCAGGCGTCACGTAACGTTATACTGCTTCTCTTTCTTATTAAGACAACTGTCGACGCCTATATGCCTGTTTTCGCACTGATCGCCCTTGTTGCCTACTCTGTCAGCCTCGCGCTGATCATTCCTGGCCTGCTGCAAAAAAACAGCGGCTGGCGGCGCATGGCTATTCTTTCGGCAGTGATCGCACTGATTAGCCACGCGTTTGCGCTGGAATCACGCATCATTCCCGGCGACGGCAGCGTGCAAAATCTGAGCGTACTGAACGTCGGCTCGCTGGTCAGCCTGATGATCTGTACGGTCATGACCATTGTCGCGTCTAAAAACCGTGGCTGGCTGCTGCTGCCGATAGTCTACGCCTTTGCGCTGATCAACCTGGCGTTAGCCACGTTCATGCCCAATGAGTTTATTACTCACCTGGAAGCCACGCCGGGGATGCTGGTGCATATTGGCCTGTCGCTGTTCTCCTACGCGACGCTGATCATCGCCGCCCTTTACGCCATGCAACTCGCCTGGATTGACTACCAGCTGAAAAATAAAAAGCTGGCGTTTAACCACGAAATGCCGCCGCTGATGGTGATTGAGCGTAAGATGTTCCACATCACCCAGGTCGGTGTGGTTCTGCTGACGCTGACGCTGTGCACGGGCTTGTTTTATATGAAGAACCTGTTCAGCGTGGAGAATATCGATAAAGCGGTCCTCTCCATCATCGCGTGGTTTGTCTATATTGTCCTGTTATGGGGCCATTATCATGAAGGCTGGCGCGGTCGTCGCGTGGTCTGGTTCAACGTAGCGGGTGCGGGCATTCTCACGCTTGCCTATTTTGGTAGCCGCTTCATACAGCAATTTGCTGGCTAAGTAACAAAAGGAGTTCCCCCTGGAACACATCTCTACCACCACGCTGATCGTCATTCTGGTCATCATGGTGGTCATCTCCGCTTATTTCTCTGGCTCTGAAACCGGCATGATGACGCTGAACCGCTACCGGTTACGCCATCGCGCCAAGCAGGGTAACCGTGCCGCGCGTCGTGTCGAAAAGCTTCTGCGTAAGCCGGACCGTCTGATTAGCCTGGTGCTTATCGGTAACAACCTGGTCAATATTCTCGCCTCTGCACTGGGCACCATCGTCGGGATGCGTCTGTACGGCAACGCAGGCGTGGCGATTGCCACAGGTGTGCTCACGTTTGTGGTGCTGGTGTTTGCGGAAGTGCTGCCCAAAACCATCGCCGCGCTTTACCCGGAAAAAGTCGCCTACCCGAGCAGCTTCCTGTTAGCACCGCTGCTTATTCTGATGATGCCGCTGGTCTGGCTGCTGAATATGGTGACACGGGTGCTGATGCGCATGGTGGGTATAAAGGCAGACGTCACCATTAGTAGCGCGCTCAGCAAAGACGAACTGCGTACCATCGTGAATGAATCCCGCTCGCAGATCTCCCGCCGCAATCAGGACATGCTCCTGTCGGTGCTGGATCTGGAAAAGGTCAGCGTTGACGACATCATGGTGCCGCGCAATGAAATCGTCGGGATTGATATCAACGACGACTGGAAGGCCATTGTCCGCCAACTGACACACTCCCCGCACGGGCGTATCGTCCTCTATCGCGATTCCCTCGACGATGCCATCAGCATGCTGCGCGTGCGCGAGGCCTATCGTCTGATGACTGAGAAAAACGAGTTCACCAAAGAGGTGATGCTGCGCGCCGCCGACGAAATTTACTACGTGCCGGAAGGCACCCCACTCAGCACGCAGCTGGTGAAGTTCCAGCGAAACAAGAAGAAAGTCGGCCTGGTGGTGGATGAATACGGCGACATACAGGGGCTGGTGACGGTCGAAGATATTCTGGAAGAGATTGTTGGGGACTTTACCACGTCGATGTCGCCTTCCCTTGCGGAAGAAGTCACCCCGCAAAACGACGGGTCAGTGCTTATCGACGGCAGCGCCAACATTCGTGAAATCAATAAAGCGTTCAACTGGCATTTGCCGGAAGACGAAGCGCGGACGATGAACGGTATGATCCTGGAAGCGCTGGAAGAGATCCCGGCGGCAGGCACGCGCGTGCGTATTGAACAGTATGATATTGATATTCTGGACGTTCAGGACAACATGATTAAGCAGGTGAAGGTCCTGCCCGTTAAACCTTTACGCGAAAGTATCGCCGAGTAATGTTGTAGGCCGGGTAAGGCGAAGCCGCCACCCGGCACTACGGGTCGGCAAATTACGCTTTCGCTTTCGCCACGGTCACCATCGCAGCGCGAATAGTACGACCGTTCAGGGTATACCCTTTCTGCATCACGCCCAGCACGTTACCCGCGGCAACGTCTTCGGATTCCACCATCGCAATGGCCTGGTGAACGTTTGGATCCAGCGGTACATCCGTATCGGCAATCACTTCAACACCGAACTTACGCACCACATCCAGCATGGATTTCAGCGTCAGCTCAATGCCTTCAATCATCGCCGCGTTATCCGGGTTAGCTTTATCCGCCACTTCCAGCGCGCGATCCAGGCTGTCGATCACCGGAAGCAGTTCGTTGACGAATTTCTCCAGCGCAAATTTGTGCGCCTTTTCAACGTCCAGCTCGGTACGACGGCGCAGGTTTTCCATTTCCGCTTTGATACGCAGTACGCCATCGCGTTCGCGATTCTGCGCTTCTACCAACTGAGCTTCCAGGTTGGCAATTTTTTCATCGCGCGGGTCCACCTGCTCAGCAGACGTGTCTGGCTCTACTGCCTCAACTTCATCGTGCTGTTCCGTGATAATTTCTTCAGGGGCTTGCCCCTCAGGCGTTTTCTGTTCTTTACTACTCATGAATTTCTCCGCGTTTTTCTGCATTCATCTCGCTAACTTCGCTTATTATGGGGATCAGTTTCCTGGATTCAAGGGAACAAGGCAGATTGTCATCATTCATCAGGCACAAGGACCTCCAGAAAATGAATAATCATTTCAGGTGTATTGGGATCGTCGGCCATCCGCGTCACCCTACCGCTTTGACGACACATGAAATGTTGTATCGCTGGCTGTGTGGTAAAGGCTATGAAGTGATGGTCGAGCAGCAGATCGCCCAGGAGTTGCAGCTTAAAAGCGTCAGAACCGGCACGCTGGCGGAAATTGGCCAGCAGGCGGATCTCGCCGTGGTGGTCGGTGGCGACGGTAATATGCTGGGCGCGGCGCGAACGCTGGCTCGCTATGATATTAAGGTTATTGGTATTAACCGTGGCAATCTCGGTTTCCTGACCGACCTCGACCCGGACAATGCGCAGCAGCAGCTGGCGGACGTGCTGGAAGGCCACTATATCAGTGAAAAACGGTTTTTACTGGAAGCCCAGGTGTGTCAGCAGGACTGCCAGAAGCGCATCAGCACCGCCATTAACGAGGTGGTTCTCCATCCCGGTAAAGTGGCGCACATGATCGAGTTCGAAGTCTATATCGACGAAATATTCGCTTTCTCGCAGCGTTCTGACGGGCTGATTATTTCAACCCCGACGGGGTCAACTGCCTACTCGCTTTCAGCCGGAGGGCCAATCCTGACGCCATCGCTGGATGCCATTACCCTGGTGCCGATGTTCCCGCATACGCTCTCGGCGCGTCCGCTGGTGATCAACGGCGACAGCACCATCCGCCTGCGTTTTTCCCATCGCCGTAACGACCTGGAGATCAGCTGCGACAGCCAGATTGCGCTCCCCATTCAGGAAGGTGAAGATGTCCTCATTCGCCGCTGCGATTACCATCTGAACCTGATTCACCCGAAAGATTACAGCTATTTCAACACATTAAGCTCCAAGCTCGGCTGGTCAAAAAAATTGTTCTGATTTTGCATCCAGCACTTTACTGTATATAAAACCAGTTTATACTGTATACAAACACAGTTATGGTTTTTCATACAGGAAAACAATTATGCTGGCACAACTGACCATCAGCAACTTTGCCATTGTTCGTGAGCTTGAGATCGACTTCCATAGCGGAATGACGGCGATTACCGGAGAAACCGGTGCAGGTAAATCCATTGCCATTGATGCCCTCGGCTTGTGCCTCGGCGGTCGTGCTGAGGGGGATATGGTGCGCACAGGCGCCGCCCGTGCCGATCTCTGCGCCCGCTTCTCGTTAAAAGACACGCCTGCCGCCCTGCGCTGGCTGGAAGCGAACCAGCTCGAAGACGGACGTGAGTGTTTACTTCGCCGCGTCATCAGCAGCGATGGCCGCTCCCGCGGTTTTATCAATGGTACAGCGGTTCCCCTTTCCCAGCTTCGCGAGCTGGGCCAGCTGCTCATCCAGATCCATGGTCAGCATGCGCACCAGCAGTTAATCAAACCCGAACAACAGAAAGCCCTGCTTGATGGCTACGCAGGTGAGTACGCGCTTACTCAACTCATGGCGGAGCACTATCGTCAGTGGCATCAAAGCTGCCGCGAACTTGCGCAGCATCAGCAGCAAAGCCAGGAGCGTACCGCGCGCGCCGAGCTGCTGGAATATCAGTTGAAAGAGCTGAACGAATTTAACCCACAGGTGGGTGAATTTGAGCAAATCGACGAAGAGTACAAGCGTCTGGCCAACAGCGGTCAGCTGCTTTCCACCAGCCAGACTGCCCTTAACATGCTGGCGGATGGCGAAGACGTGAATTTGCAGAGCCAGCTGTATAACGTGCGTCAGCTTGTGACCGAACTGACCGGCATGGACAATAAGCTTTCTGGCGTACTGGAAATGCTGGAAGAGGCCGCGATTCAGATTTCAGAAGCCGGGGATGAACTGCGCCACTACTGTGAACGTCTGGATCTCGACCCGAACCGTCTGTTCGAGCTTGAGCAACGCATCTCCCGGCAGATTTCACTGGCGCGTAAGCATCACGTAACCCCGGAAGAGCTGCCGAATTACTATCAGTCTCTGCTGGAGGAACAGCAGCAGCTGGACGATCAGGCCGATTCCCTTGAAACCTTGTCTCTGGCGGTTAATCTGCATCATCAGCAGGCGCTGGAAACGGCGAAACGGCTGCATGACGTGCGGCAACACTATGCGCTGGAGCTTAGCCAGCACATTACCGACAGCATGCATACGCTGGCGATGCCGCATGGGGTGTTCACCATAGATGTTCGCTTTGAAGAGAATCACCTGACGGCGGAAGGCGCAGATCGCGTAGAATTCCGCGTCACCACCAACCCGGGCCAGCCTTTGCAGGCGATTTCGAAAGTGGCTTCCGGCGGTGAACTGTCGCGTATCGCCCTGGCCATTCAGGTGATTACCGCCCGTAAAATGGAAACCCCGGCGTTGATTTTCGATGAAGTGGATGTGGGTATCAGCGGCCCGACCGCGGCCGTTGTCGGCAAACTGCTGCGTCAGTTAGGTGAATCGACGCAGGTCATGTGTGTGACTCACCTGCCGCAGGTCGCCGGTTGTGGTCATCACCACTTTATCGTCAGCAAGGAAACCGATGGCGAAATGACGGAAACGCACATGAAGCCGCTGGATAAACGCTCACGCTTGCAGGAGCTGGCACGCCTGCTCGGCGGCAGTGAAGTCACCCGCAATACGCTTGCGAATGCGAAAGAACTGCTGGCGGCATAAACTTTTTCGGGATCTCAGGGTCATACAGAACAACAAAAACGCCGCCAGACCGGTTTCAAAGTGGGGCAAGGTCTATTATCATCGGCATATTACATATGAGCCGCGTACTGCTCGGGCCCGAAAAGGAATCAAATCACTATGCGCTGTAAAACGCTGACCGCTGCCGCAGCGGTTCTTCTGATGTTGACCGCAGGCTGTTCCACTCTGGAGAAAGTGGTTTACCGTCCTGACATCAACCAGGGGAACTACCTTACCCCTAACGATGTGTCCAAAATCCGCGTGGGTATGACACAACAGCAGGTCGCTTATGCCCTGGGAACCCCGATGATGTCCGATCCGTTCGGCACAAACACCTGGTTCTATGTATTCCGCCAGCAGCCTGGTCATGAAGATGTGACCCAGCAAACCCTGACGCTGACCTTCAGCAGTGCCGGCGTGCTGACCAACATCGACAACAAGCCTGCCCTGACCAAATAAGCAGGCGTCAGCAACGCAAAAAGGTGCTCATTGAGCACCTTTTTTGTATCTGAATTCTTACGCAGAATCGTAGTCCCGGTAAGCGAAGCGCCACCGGGGGAGAAAGCGTTACTTACCCGATTTCTCCGCTCGCTGACGGCGCAGCTCTTTCGGGTCAGCAATCAGCGGGCGATAAATCTCAACCCGATCGCCATCCTTCAGCGCATCAGCAAGCTTTACCGGACGGCTATAAATGCCGACTTTATTCTTCGCCAGGTCAATATCACGGCGAAGTTCAAGGATGCCGGAGGCCCGGATAGCCGCCTCAACGGTGGCACCCTCTTCAAGCATCACGCGCTGCAAATACTGCTTCTCCGGCAGCGCATACACCACCTCAACAGCAATCTTATGCGACACTGTAAACCTCTTTGGCGCGCGTGGTGAACGCCTGAACCATATTCGAGGCCAGCTCTTTAAAGATACGGCCAAACGCCAGTTCGATCAGCTTATTGGTAAATTCAAAATCCAGATGAAACTCAATGCGGCAGGCGTCAGCGCTCAGCGGCGTAAACTTCCACCCCCCCATCAGTTTTTTAAACGGACCATCCACCAGATGCATCAAAATACTCTGATTGCTCGTCAGGGTATTGCGCGTGGTGAACGTTTTGCTGATCCCCGCTTTGGAGACATCCACGGCCGCAGTCATCTGCGTCGGGCCGGATTCCAGCACCCGGCTACCGGTGCATCCCGGAATAAATTCCGGATAGGACTGAACGTCGTTCACTAACTGATACATTTGTTCCGCGCTGTAGGGAACAAGCGCGGTACGGCTAATCTGAGGCATAGCATTTTCCATGGTCACACAACAGACAAATAATAACATTTATCACCTGTTAAAAAAACGCTAAGCCTTATCTCGTGCTAAGATAGCGCGTTAGACCTCACAGGACGCAATGAGGTGACTTTTTAAAATCAGATTACCGACGGCTTTACGACACTTATGACGAAGAAAAAAGCACATAAACCTGGTTCGGCGACCATTGCGCTTAACAAGCGTGCTCGCCACGAGTATTTCATCGAAGAAGAATTCGAGGCAGGCCTTGCGTTGCAGGGCTGGGAAGTAAAATCGCTGCGTGCCGGGAAAGCCAATATCGGCGACAGCTACGTGATCCTGAAAGACGGTGAGGCCTTCCTGTTCGGCGCGAACTTTACGCCGCTGACCGTCGCCTCTTCACATTACGTCTGCGATCCTACCCGCACCCGTAAGCTGCTGCTGAACAAGCGCGAACTGGAATCCCTCTACGGACGCATCAACCGCGAAGGCTTCACCGTGGTGGCGCTCTCTTTGTACTGGAAAAATGCCTGGTGCAAAGTGAAAATCGGCGTGGCGAAAGGTAAGAAACAGCACGACAAACGTACTGACCTGAAAGCACGCGAGTGGCAGCTCGACAAAGCACGTATCATGAAAAACGCAGGACGTTGATTCTGCGCACTTATTGTACTATTCAATAAGTTAGCGTTTCGGGCTGGTATCCAGGAAGTGAAATCTGGTATACTCAGTTCAACACTATTGGGGCTGATTCTGGATTCGACGGGATTTGCGAAACCCAAGGTGCATGCCGAGGGGCGGTTTGCCTCGTAAAAAGCCGCAAAAAAATAGTCGCAAACGACGAAAACTACGCTTTAGCAGCTTAATAACCTGCTAAGAGCCCTCTCTCCCTAGCTTCCGCTCTTAAGACGGGGATCAAAGAGAGGTCAAACCCAAAAGAGATCGCGTGGAAACCCTGCCTGGGGTTGAAGCGTTAAAACTAATCAGGCTAGTTCGTCAGTGGCGTGTTTGTCCGCAGCTGGCGTGCGAATGTAAAGACAAACTAAGCATGTAGTACCGAGGATGTAGAAATTTCGGACGCGGGTTCAACTCCCGCCAGCTCCACCAAATATAACGGCCTGATTCTCTTAGAGTTTCAGGCCGTTTTTCTTTGGGCGTGTGGCACAACTGTGACTCAGGAGTGTACCATATGCCATCAAATAGCATCCCCCATTACCTCTATAAGCGTACCCACACCTGGTGGTTCAGGAAGCGTTTCGTATCTGACGGCAATGCCATCGAATACAGACTGAGCCTGCAAACAGCAAGCTTTCAGCGTGCTCGTCTTCTTGCCCTTCGTTTACAGACACTTTGCCAATAGATGGTTGCTTCTTTGGGGGCCCCCAAGAAACTGAAGAATGGCGTGATGGAAAAATCAGCACAAGAGCAAATCAGAGCAAAACTTCGAGCAAAAATTGCCGAATGGACCGCCGAGGAAACAGAACATTGGTTCTGCGGCTCTGCACGTAATGAAGGTGATCTGAACGATTATCTTGAGACATTAGATATGGCTGTCTCTGATTTGAAAGAACGCATCGCTTACGATGATAAACCATCTCTGCACCGGGCCGAAGCAAGTACAGTTCTGGACGAACTACCACACCTCAAAGCTACTCTCAGTGAATACGATTACCAGGTCATTGCTCGCATGGTGGCACAAGCCAAGGTCAAATCCTTGCAGGATACCAGAGCAATTATTTTGGGCGGTATCCTCATATTCAGTAACGGCAATGTCAGAGCCAAAATTCTTCCTAAAGTGCAGAACAACTTAATCCAGTTCTTCCTGTGGGATAAGGGCAACTGGCATCCTTGTAGTTATAAGTAGAGTTGTTCAATCAACGAATTCAGCTTCCTGTTAGGGAGTAGAATTCGCACCCTAAAACCCATAATCATTTTCACTCACATTTCGAAACATACCCCCTCTTCGCTATTGCTAACCACATGAATCTGATCATAAAATGATCCTGCTAGTACCTAGGAGAGAGCTCCTCGCAAAAGCTTGATGGTCTGCTTGTCAGCCATCGTGGAGGCTTCGGCCTCTATTCTCTCCCCACACGACGCATGCCACACGTTCTCAATGTTCCAACGTTACGATGCTAACGCATCACCAACGCTCTGGTACTTGCTGTGACAGTTGGTATTGCCGGGATTGTGGCGAGGGGACGTCACTAAGTGACGTCGAAAACTGGGGTTAATTGCTGAACATCTCTTATTCCTGTCAGTTCAGGCGAGGCCGGTAACCATAGTGGTAACCGGGAACTGAGAAGGAGATGTATTATGGGTCGAAAGACACGTAAAAAATGCCAGGCTAGTGTTCAGCAAACGTTTTGTGTGAGTGATGAGTTAAAGAAAAACCTTAAAGGCTTAGGCATGTTTTTCTTGAGCTGTGTTGCCAACGAGGCTTTCACAGCGATTATTCACTCTGATACTGTTGCCTTCATCTTAGCTTCCATCAAGGGATTCCTGTAATGGAGGCCGTAATAGATAGGATAAACAACAATGAAAAGCACAAAACGTACCCCTAGTCTTCAAAAATCCCTCAAACTCTACCCCCTAAATCAATCTCCTCTATTCAAGCTTAAAAACAAGAAAAAACTCCTACAAGTCATTGGCTTATCAAAGAAACAAGCAGATAAGTTAATGCTTGATTCAGCTTTCAAAGAATTCGAAAACGACGCTGGGAGGAAGATTCAGGAACCAATTGCCCAACTCAAAGCAGTTCACAGGAAGATCGGCTTTTTATTGAGCAGAATCGAATTACCTCCATATCTTCACTCGGGTCGGAAGAAGCATTCAACCCTGACTAATGCAGAATCACATAAGCAAGCAACTGAACTTCTGAAGCTCGACATTCACAAGTTTTTCCCCTCGACTAGGGCAGCGAAGGTCTATAAGGCATTTGTTGATAAATTTGAGATGTCACCTGATGTGGCTTATGTAATGACCAATCTCGCAACCTTTGCAGGAAAAGTGCCCACAGGCAGCCCGATAAGCATGGCTATAGCGTTTTGGGCCAATAAGGATATGTTTGACGAGCTTAGCAACCTTGCAGCCTCAAACAGCTTGGTATTTACGGCATATGTTGACGATGTAGCGTTCTCTGGTTCGAAAATCCCAAAAGGATTTGCCGCCCAAGCTAAAAAATGTATTCGTTCTCATGGTCTCACCTCTAAAGACAAGAAAGAGCGATTTTATTCGTCATCAGAGGGAAAGCTACTTACAGGGATAGTGATTCAGGATGGAGAACTCAAGGTACGCTGGGCACACAATGATTCAATCGGAAAAGAATTTGCTATTTTGGCTGAAGCAAAAGACAACGCTGCAAAAATAATCCATCTAGAAAAGCTAGCAGGTAAGCTGCATGCAGCTGGTCAAGTTGACTCCAGACAGAAAGATAAAGCTCGTTTTTTCACACAGCAGCTTAAAACCGCGAAAAAGCTATCAGAGCAAGGTACTTAAAAAACCGCAGCGAGATTAAAATAATCATCGTGCCATACAAGGAAAATGAAATGTTGTATCACGTTGTTATTGAAAAGAAACCAGCAAAAACCGGGAAAGCCGGCGTTGAAGAAAACAAAACCGATCTCACGAAAGAACAGCTAATAGCTCGCTTCATAGAACCTTACGAGCAGGGCAATCCAATTACAGTAAACGGTACGACTATTCAAACATCAGAAATTAACAGATTAACTGTTAAGGCTACTGAATCCAGCATTGAATCCTTAATACCTGCAATAGAGGCAGAAGATCAAAACTCCAGCGTGTTTATGATCGGGGGACCATCTTACTTAGAACGTGCAATATATCGAGCCACTGATGTAACAGATGAGTTCATCACGGGTCCCGCAGGTAGCAAAAAATCGACTTCGTCCCAGAAACCGTCTAAATCAATAGCTAATTCGAACTCTAACAAGGTTTTCATCGTCCATGGGCATGATGATGCTGCGAAGACCAAGACTGCTCGATTTGTAGAACAATTGGATTACAAAGCTATCATTCTGCATGAACAAGCAAGCTCAGGTAGAACAATAATCGAGAAAATCGAGCAATATACTGATGTTGGATTTGCTGTTGTCCTCTACACACCGGATGATATAGGTAATTCCAAAGGCAATGCAGACAACCTACAGCTACGTGCTCGTCAAAATGTTGTTTTCGAACATGGCTTTTTAATAAGTAAGTTAGGAAGAGATCGTGTAGTGGCTTTGGTTGATGGAGCAATAGAGCTTCCAAACGATATTAGTGGGGTCGTCTACATAAAGATGGATGAGGCAAACGCATGGCACTTTCAGTTGGCTAAAGAAATGAAACAAGCTGGATTTGACATTGATATGAACAAGCTAGTGTGAACCACTTGAAGAGCCTTTTATAAATGTGCCATACTGCTGTGACATTGATTCCCGCTACATTGCTCAAGGAATCAGACAGTTAGTATTTGGTGTCGCTCTCAGCCAGCTCCACCAAAATTCTCCATCGGTGATTACCAGAGTCATCCGATGAAGTCCTGAAAGCCCGCACGGTGCAAGCCCTGCGGGCTTTTTTGTGTCTGTTGTTCTCCGAGCCATTCGACTTAGTCCGGCGATTATCGCTATACGTTCAGGTATTCCAGTTCATGCCGGATCAGCCACAGCCCCCAGACCAACACCAACGTTCTGCGTGCTAAAGCGCCCGAGAAAGATCTAACGTTGCGTCATGGCCCATGCCATCGTTGAAATCCCCGTACTGCAAAACAAAGCCCAAACACCCTTCCTATACAGAACATAAGTCATTGATATAAAACATTTAATGCCTCATATATTTCCGTTTTCTTTTGTTTTGTCGAACGATCTGTGAACAACACCAAAACATTAACAACAAGGAAACAATAATATAACTACAGAGGTGACCTTATGCTCAATAAAGAACGGCATTATGCAATTTTGACCTGGCTTAACAGGTACGAACGGGCGACGGTGAATCAGCTTGCGAAAGTATTTAACGTCACCAGGGAAACGATTCGCAGCGACCTGAACTTATTAGCGCAGGAAGGCGGCATTGAACGATGCCACGGTGGGGCAATTATCAAACGCCGTATTTTTCATACCCAATCAGTCAATAATTTAGATAGCAATATCATTCATTTTTTTGACTCCGCGCAGTCAAGAAAAACGATCAAATCCCGACATAAAGGGCGAAAGATGAAAGGTAAAGTCTGTATTCTGGGTTCATTCAACGTTGATATTATTGCTAATGTCGATCGTTTCCCGCAAAGCGGAGAATCTATTTTCTCCGAAAATACCATTATTGGACCCGGCGGCAAAGGCGCCAATCAGGCGCTGGCCGTAAGCAAATGCAATGTTAAAACCCATTTTGTCGGTAAGGTGGGTAACGATCAGTTTAGTCAGATGGCCTTTGAACATCTTTCATCTTCTGCTATCGACAGCTTCACGCTTTATCAGGATAAAGATCAGAAAACCGGCACCGCGCTTATTTATGTTTGTCAAAGTGATGGTGAAAATATGATTGCCATCAGCCCTGGGGCCAATCGGTCCATTACAGCCGATGAAGTTGAAGCGATTACCCCTGAAGTGAAAAACTCAGATATTTTTTTAACCCAGCTGGAAAATAATCTACCCGCTACCTTTCGGGCCATTGAAATTGCCCGCCGTAACGGGATTAAGGTGGTTTTGAACCCTGCCCCCTGGTCATCTGATGTGGTTAGCTGCCTGAAGAACGTGGACTTTCTGACCCCAAACGAGACTGAGGCCTCATTGCTGTCCGGCATTCATATTGTGGATCTTGCCAGCGCGAAGGAAGCCGCCAGAGCCATTAAAGCGAAAGGGGTAGGTCACGTCATCATCACCATGGGAGCGAAAGGCGCGCTTATTTATGACGGTGAGCAATTCATTCATATCCCGGCGCTGAAAGCCGTATGTGTGGATACCACCGGTGCTGGCGATGCCTTCAACGGCGCATTCGCCGCCGCGATGGCGAAAGGGGAATCCATTATTCAGGCAGCAAAATTTGCCTGTGCTTTCGCCTCTTTGGCCGTCGAAAAAGAAGGCGCATCAAATATGCCCGAATATAAAGATGTCCTGACCCGCCTCGCGCAATATAACGATAAAAACATTCTCACCGAGAAAATTTAACGCACGCATATTTCTGCAAAAACAGATTATATTCACGACAACCATTTCAGTAATGGGAGTATGTCCGATGAAAGCCCTGACAGAATCTAAACCCGGCGGCGCGATACCGCAGGTAAATAACATGCCTCACCAGCAAACACTTTCCCGCATGGCACGTTGCCGCCAGACGTTACGCCGGTGGTGGCCGTTCTACGTAATGGCCCTGCCTGGGGTTATCTATTTTTTTATCTGGCACTATTTACCCATTTGGGAAACCAAAATTGCGTTTGAGCAGTACCGTATTATCCCGCCGAATATCTGGGTCGGGATGCAGTATTTTGCCACGCTGATGTCATCCCCTGTTTTCTGGCAGGTGATACAGAACACCGTGATTATCGGCGCAATGAAGCTGATTTTTATTTTTCCGGTTCCCATTATCGTGGCGCTCTTGCTCAATGAAGTGCGCTCATCCGGTTACCGTAAATTTGTCCAGTCGGTGATTTATCTGCCGCACTATCTCTCCTGGGTGGTGATCGCCAGTATCGCGATTGCCACGCTCTCGCCGGTTGATGGCGCGGTTAACGACATCATTAAATCGATGGGCTACGATCCGATCCCCTTTATGACCGACAGTGGCTCTATCCGCTGGGTGCTGGTGTTCACTGAAATGTGGCGCAGCGCGGGCTGGGATTCATTACTTTACATCGCGGCGATCCTCGCCATCGATCCACAGCTGTATGAAGCGGCGGAAATGGATGGTGCCGGGCGCTGGCGCAAAATCTGGCACATCACCCTGCCCGCTATCACCCCGACCATCGCCACGCTGTTTATCCTCAACGTCGGGCTGTTCCTGAGCCAGGGCTTTGATCAGGTCTTCAACATGACCAACGACGTGGTGAACGGTCAGATAGACATCATCGACACCTACGTCTACCGCATGGGCCTGCGCACCGGGGAGTTCTCGCTGGCGACCGCCGCAGGGTTATTCAAAGGCGTGATCGGCATGGTCCTTATCGTGCTGGCACATAACGTTTCAAAACGCCTGACGGGTAAAGGAGTCTGGTAATGCGCATCTCATCACGAAGCACCCCTTTTGAGCGCATCGAATATGTGCTCATTCTCTCGGTACTGATGCTGCTGGTTGTCGTGACGCTACAACCGATCCTCAACCTGGTGGCGATATCCTTCTCCAGCCCGGCAAACGTGCCCGGCATGAGCGGCCTGGAAATTATTCCGCAGGGCTTTTCGCTGGACGTCTGGAAGCTGCTGCTGACCAACGAAGCCGTGCTGCGCGGGTTTGGCAATGCAATGCTGATTACCGTGGTGGGCACCATCATCAACGTAGTTTTCACCGTGCTGCTGGCCTGGGCGCTGGCGCAAAAATGCCTGCCGGGACGCCGCTGGCTGTTTATGTTTGTCCTGTTCACCATCGTCTTTGAGCCGGGCATCATCCCCGATTTTCTGGTGATGAAAAAGCTGGGGCTACTGAACAGCTACTGGTCCGTCATCCTGTATCGCGCCGTCTTCGCCTGGTACCTGATTATTCTGGTTCGCCTGTTCGAAGAGATCCCGGAGGAGCTGCTGGAAGCCGCCGAACTCGATGGCGCGAACCCGTTCCAGACGCTGTGGTACGTCATTATGCCGGTCGCCAAATCGTCCATTGCCATGATCACGTTATTTTACATGGTGCTGCACTGGAACGAGTTTTTCCGCGCCATGGTGTACCTCAACGACCCGGACAAATGGCCGTTGCAGGTGGTGCTGCGTCAGTTTGTCGTCGAGGGCGATAAGCTGGCGATGGTAGGCGTCGAAAGCATGTCGAACTACACCGATGCCAGCCAGATCAGCATTAAGGCGCTGAAAGCCGGGATGATCACCTTAACCATCGCCCCGCTGATTGCCATCTACCCGATTATTTTGCGCTTCTTCACCAAAGGGACCATGTCCGGCGCGGTGAAGGGTTAACAGGAGCGATGACGATGAAATTATTCACAGCAATCGCCTGCGGCCTGCTGTTATGCCAGGCCGTCTGGGCCGAGCCGGTCACTATCCGGATTGTGGAAAAAGATCTGCTGACCACCAACCGCGAAGATGTCGCGCATATTCAGCGAATCGAGCAGGCGCTGGCACGCCAGGGACACGATATCCACATTGAGATCGTCAACCTGTCGTCTTCCGGCTACTCCGACGTG
The DNA here is from genome assembly GCF_014930525.1 of Enterobacter cloacae complex sp. S1. Classification (NCBI taxonomy): domain Bacteria; kingdom Pseudomonadati; phylum Pseudomonadota; class Gammaproteobacteria; order Enterobacterales; family Enterobacteriaceae; genus Enterobacter; species Enterobacter cloacae complex sp. S1. The sequence continues at coordinate 111,952 of NZ_JADBRE010000016.1, read as the reverse complement.
CTGAACGTGATGCTGCTCTCCGCCACCATCCCTGACCTGATCTATTTCAACGGCAGCGACCAGAAGATGGTTGAACAGGGCATTCTTGAAGACTGGCGTCCGTGGATTGCGCAAACCCGCTATCTGAAAGAGGCGCTGTGGCCGCACAACCGGCTTCGCCTGCAAAACCATCCGACCCTGCTGTATGTCTTTCCCCTGCGCGCGCGCCAGCCGGTGATCCGTGAGGACTGGTTACAGAAGAGCGGATTCAGCGCATCACCCAAAACGCTGGCGGAGTACGTCACGCTGTTCAATGCGATCCACGCCGGCGACTACAACGGCGACGGTAAGACGGATAGCTGGGGGATCACCTCCGAGAAAGACCTGCGCGATCTCGACGGTTTTATGAACCCGGCGTTTGGCATTCACGCCACCTGGCTCAAGGACGACCAGGGCAAGCTGATCAACGCCCAGATAAGCCCGCAGGAGCGGAGCAAGCTGGAGTTCTACCATTCTCTGTATCAGAAAGGACTGCTCTCCTCCCAGTACATCACCACCAATTGGGAGCTAAAAGAAGATGAGTTTTATACCGGCAAGGTTGGCGTGGTATCCGTCTCATCGCCAGGCAACGTCGGCGTGTACCAGGAAAAGATGCGTCAGATCCATCCTGACGCCACCCTCACCCTGCTCGACCCACCCGAAGGCCCGGCAGGTAAAGGGCTGGCGGCGACAGATGTTTCCATGGAAACGCGCGGCTTTGCCATGTCCTCGCTCTCGAAACATAAAAAGGAAGTGATGATCCTGCTCGATTTTCTGGCAAGCCCGGAAGGGCAAATGATGGAGCAGATGGGCTTCGAGAACACGCACTACGTTCGTAAGGGCAACACGATAAACGTGACGCCAAAAATTAATGCCTGGTATCCGCGGTTTATCCAGGCCGCCAACTGGAAGCCGCCGGTGGAGTGGCGGACGCCCGCGATGCTGCGCTATATCGACAATTCACAACGTTATTTTACGGCGGATAACGCCTTTATCTTCCCGGCGTCGTTTGCCGCCGCCATCGACTCAACCAGCAGTATTTATAACCAGTGGGCGTACCAGTTTGTCTCTGGCAAAGCGTCATTTGATCAGTGGGATCAGTATGTCAGCGCCTGGAAAGCCGCAGGTGGAAACGCCATGACCGAATATGCAGAGGAAAAATTAAAATGACCGTTACTCAAGCCGCTGATTTATCGTTCACGTCCCGCATTCTGGGCATGCTGTATGGCGTGGCGTTCGGTGATGCCTTAGGCGGACCGGTTGAGAAACTCTCCGCCCGGCAAATCGCGGAGAAATATGGCCGCGTCACCTCCATCCACCAGCGCTGGCACCGGATGGACGAGCCGTCCGCACGGCGCAACAACCGCGTACGCGGCAACGGTATCATCACCGACGATACGCTGATGACACTCTGCCTGATGGAAGTTTACAGCGAGCTGGGCCGTCACGTTGATGCGTGGGATATGGGGGAGTCTTTTGTGCGGAAGATTGCCTGGGAACCGCGCTGGGTGCCGGAACTGGATCGGGAAGCGCTGGTTATTGAGCGCCTGTTTTATCCGGAAAAATGGATCTTCCATCGTCTGCAACTGGCCGCCTGCGATCCGCGCCAGGGCGGCGTGGGCAATATGGTGAACTGCGGCGCAGCCATGTATGCCGCCCCCATCGGAGCTATTAATGCCTGCAACCCTGAGGCAGCTTACCAGGAAGCCATTAATTTCACCCAGGGGCATCAGCAGAGCTATGGGCTGGAGGCCGCCGGGGTCTTCGCCGCCTGCGTTGCAGCGGCATTTATTCCTGGCATCACCATTGAGGCTATCACCAACATCGCATTGAAACTGGCTAAAGACGGCACCCGCCAGGCCATCGCGGCAACGCTTGAGGTCGCGCATCGCTACCGTGGAACCGCATGGGATTATCAACAGGTCGTTGACGCCCTGCACGATGCGCTTTTGCCCTTCTCACCGATGGGAGATGACCTGATGCACGGCCCGGAAAAAGCGGGCGTCCCGACCATGGCCTACCAGCCCTCGCGCCTGATGTCGATTGAGGAACTGCCAATGGCGCTGGCCTTCTGCCTGCTGCGCGAAGGCGAGTTTCGCGGGGCGGTGGAAGACGCCATCAATTCAGGCCGTGATACCGACTCTATCGGGGTGATGAGCGGCGCGATTTTAGGCGCGCTGCACGGGGAAGCCATTGTCGAACCTGAGGTGCTGGCGGGTATTGATAGCGCCAACCGCCTGGATCTGCGTACGGCCGCGCTGCGCTTCAGCGAATCAGCACAAAGCATTATCCAGCAGGATCTCGCTGCGGCGGCGCTTTACCGCCAGCACGTCATGCCATTATTGCAGCCAGGCCACACCGCCGGGCGAGGAGAGTAACATGAGCCAAATCGTTTTAAATAATCTCGGCAAATCCTACGGCAACGTCAGCATCATTAAAGGGATCTCGCTGAGCATTCACGAAGGCGAATTTATTGTACTGGTCGGCCCGTCCGGGTGTGGGAAATCCACCCTGCTGCGCATGATTGCGGGTCTGGAAGACATCACCTCCGGCGAACTGCTGATGCACGGCGAGGTGGTCAACACTCTGCCCGCCAAAAAACGCGATATCGCCATGGTGTTCCAGAGCTATGCGCTCTATCCACACATGAAGGTGCGGGACAACATGAGTTTTGCCCTGAAGCTTGCCAGCGTCTCAAAAGCGGAACGGATGGCGCGCGTGGAAGAGGCAGCGGAAATCCTCGGCCTGACGCATCTGCTCGATCGCCTCCCGCGGGATCTTTCCGGCGGCCAGCGTCAGCGCGTGGCGATGGGACGCGCGCTGGTGCGTGACCCGAAGGCCTTTTTGTTTGATGAACCGCTCTCCAACCTGGACGCCAAACTGCGCCATAAAATGCGCGGCGAAATTCGTAAGATCCACCAGCGGATGGGGCGCACCACCATCTACGTGACGCACGATCAGACGGAAGCGATGACCATGGCGGACAGGATTGTTGTGCTGAATGCCGGACATATTGAGCAGGTCGGCACCCCGGAAGAGCTGTACCGTAACCCGGATAACCTGTTTGTCGCGGGCTTTATCGGCACGCCGGAAATTAACACCCTTAAAGGCGTGATTCAGCACGGCGAGATTGTGCTCAACAACGGCTACCGCTTCCCCTGCCCCCTCCGCTCACATATTGAAGGGATGGAGATCATCTGCGCCACCCGACCGCACTATATCCGGCTCGGCGAGTCAGGGATGCCTGCGGAAATCGTGCTGATAGAAATGACCGGGGAAGGACAGGAGATCCGGGTGCGTATCAACGATCAGGAGCTGATCGTAGTGTCCCATGAAAAGCTGGATATTAACGTGGGTCAGAAGGTCTTCCTCACCGTAGACGCGGAAAAAATGTTCTTGTTTGATGCCCAGACCGGTAAGCGCCTGCGGTCATAGAATGCTTAATCAATCCCTCCTGCAATCGCAGGGGGATTTTATAATGGCGGTGGGTATATATCAGGCTAGGCCAGGCTAGTTTCCAGCATCGAATCCACCATATCCATCTCTTCACGGCTGAGCAGCATTTCGATATTGACCAGGATGATCATTCTGTTTTCCATCACGCCAAGCCCAAGAAGATAGCGGCTTGATAGCATGGACGCGAAGTCCGGCGTCGGTTTAATCTGATCCATGTCCATCGACAGCACGTCAACCACACCGTCTACCACGATTCCTACAACGCGATTATTGAGGTTAAGGATGATCACCACCGTACTGTCATCCTGCTGAACGTCAGGGAGACTGAAGCGCACGCGAAGGTCAACTATTGGCACTATCACACCGCGCAGGTTGGTCACGCCGGTGATAAAACCTGGCGCGTTCGGGATACGAGTAACGCTATCGCATCCACGTATCTCTTGTACCTTCAGAATGTCGATCCCATATTCTTCGTTACCGAGACGAAAAACCAGATACTCCTGCGCAATGGCGTCCGCGCCCGCAGGCTTTGTCGTTGTTTGGGTCATGCTGTTACTCCTTGCTTGCCGAACGTCGGCCTGACATGGTTTTCCTTTTGTCCGTTCATCGTCGACAGTTCAACCACGTCGAGGATTAGCGCAACGCTGCCATCACCGAGAATGGTCGCGGCTGAAACGCCCGGTACTTTGCGATAGTTCTGTTCGAGGTTTTTTACCACAACCTGTTGCTGACCAATGAGCTGATCGACCCACAGGGCGTAGCGGCATCCAGCGCTTTGGACGATCACCACAATGCCATCTTCAGGTGCGGTCTCGCCGGGCACCGATAGGCGCTGACGCAGCATCACCAGCGGAAGATATTCGCCACGAATTTGCAGCAGGCGTTCCTCCCCGACGAAGCGGCAGAGCATATCCTCGCCGGGCCTCAGCGATTCCATTACCGCGCCGAGCGGCAGAACATAGATCTCCTGTCCAACTTTCACCAGCATGCCATCAAGGATTGCCAGCGTCAGCGGCAGAATAATGCGTATCGTCGTGCCTTCTCCCGGCTTTGAAAGGACTTCGACATGGCCGCCCATGGCCATAATGTTACGACGGACCACGTCCATACCCACGCCGCGCCCGGAAACATCCGTCACGCTTTCTGCGGTGGAAAATCCCGCGGCGAAAATCAGCATCCATACGTCCTCATCGCTGAGGGTGTCGCTGATATTCATTCCCTGGGAGCGGGCTTTCGCGAGGATTTTCTCCCGGTTCAGTCCGGCACCATCATCAGTCACCTCAATGATGATATTGCCGCCATGATGTTCCGACGAGAGGATAAGATTGCCCACTACCGACTTCCCCTTACGGGCACGTTCTTCTTTCTGCTCAATGCCGTGATCGAGACTGTTACGCACCAGATGAGTCAGTGGGTCGATAATGCGTTCGATCAGGCTCTTATCCAGCTCGGCCGAGCCGCCACGAAGAGTTAGCTCTACCTCTTTGTTCAGGCGTGAACCCAGATCGTGCACCAGCCGCGGGAAGCGGCTAAAAACATAATCCATTGGCATCATTCGAATTGACATGACTGATGACTGAAGCTCGCGTGTATTACGCTCCATTTGCGCCACGCAGCTGGAGAGCATATCGTAGCTTGCTGGATCAAGTTTTTTGGAAAGCTGAGATAGCATCGCCTGGGTGATGATGAGCTCACCCACCTGGTTAATGATCTGATCGACTTTACTGACCGCCACACGGATGCTGCCCGATTCCTGACTATTACTACGGGCTGGCACCGGCGCGGCAGGTCGTGAAGGCGGTTCTGAATGGTCCGCGACTACAGAAGCTTTGTCCGTAACAGGAGAAGTCACTTCAACCGACGCTGGTTGAACGACATGCTCGATAAGTATTTGCGACTCTTCAAGCACAAAACACAGCACCGCGGAGATATCGTCGGCAGAGGCGCTCGTGCGCAGCTGAACCACCATGCCATCATCAGCCTTCTCCGTAGCGACAATCTCTCCCATGTGGGATAACTCTTCCTGAAGCATTGCCCGCTCGCTTTCAGGAATTTTCTTCAACGTCACGCAGAGTAAAGGCTCACCATCAGCTGCCCCCTGCTGCGTCGCGGCTTTGTCTTGCAACTCGACTGCCGTCTGGGCATGTTTGTCTTCCAGAGCAATCTTGCGCAGGGCTTCACAAATATAGCGATAACTCGCTTCATCAGGTTCCTGCGAAGACTGATAGGCTTCCAGTTGCGCTTGCATAATGTCTTTACATTCCAGAAATAGATTAACGGTCGTTCGGTTAAGCGAGCGTTCTCCGGCTCGCACCTGGTCAAACAGGTTCTCAAGTAAATGCGTGGTCTCTTGCAGGGCATTAAAGCCAAAAGTCCCTGCCCCGCCTTTCAAAGAATGCGCTGCGCGAAAAATGGCATTTACCTGTTCAGGATTCGGCGATGCGGCATCAATCTCCAGCAAATGCTTCTCCATCTCGGCCAGCAGTTCTTCCGCTTCGGTAAAAAAGATCTCGGTGAAATCATTCATGTCCATCGCTATACCCCCTTACCTCCTGCTGCGTAGTGTTGTTCAGGACGTTTTCTGGGCGATGCATGCGCGTGTCTTCCAGACGGATATCCTGTTCTTTGGTTTTACTTAATACCAAAATGCTAATACGGCGATTCGCCGGACTTGAGGGATCACTGTTTTCTAAAGGCATACGGCTTCCCGTGCCGATCACGCGAAGAAAACGCTCATCGTCAAGACCTGCTTTAACCAGCACGCGGCGCGCGGCGTTGGCGCGTCCGGAAGAAAGTTCCCAGTTACTGTATCCGGAGGTGCCGCCCGCATAGGGAAGCGAGTCGGTATGGCCGGTGAGACTGATTTTATTGGGCAACTCCTGCAACAGCGGCACAAGCGCCTGCAAAATGCCGTTCATATAGGATTCCGGCAGCTCGCTGCCTACTCTAAACATCGGGCGATCCTGGCTGTCGGTGATCTGAATGAGCAGCCCGTCGTTGGTAAGACGCAGCATAATGTTGGATTTAAAGTTATTGAGCCGGGGATCGGTTTCGATCATCTGCTGCAATTTATCTCTGGCCTGTTTCAGGCTCTCCATCCAGCGCTGCCGCTCGCTCTGTACCCGCTTATGATTCGCCACTTCTCCGTCCTGCTTCATCAGATCGTCACCGCCGCCGGGGATGATGCTGTCGCTCAGGCTGGTTTTGTCGCCATTGGCCATAGATGGCTTAAGCGGCATGCGGAAGTAATCGGCGATCATCTCCCGCTGCACCGTGCTGGACTGAGAAATCAGCCACATTACCAGGAAGAACGCCATCATCGCGGTCATAAAATCGGCGTAGGCGATTTTCCACGTACCACCGTGATGAGCATGCTTTTTCTTCTTTCGCTTACGCGAAATGATTATCGGGGAATCGTTTTTCATGCCGTGGCATCCGCAGACTTAGACTTGAGGCTGGCGCTGGATTTCACTTCCCGCACATGCTCTTCAAGCTCCTCAAAGGAAGGCCGTTCGCTGGTAAAAATGGTTTTTCGGCCAAACTCCACGGCAATTTGTGGCGCATAGCCGTTTAGACTGGAGAGCAGCGTGACTTTTATACACTGAAGGATTTTGACCTGATCGGAACTCATCTGACGCAGCAGGGTTGCGAGCGGTAATACAAACCCGTAGGCAATCAAAATTCCGAGGAACGTGCCCACCAGCGCGTGGCCAATCAGCATTCCGAGCTCAGCTGCGGGTCGGTCCGCGGCACCGAGCGCGTTCACTACCCCCATGACGGCAGCCACAATACCAAAGGCCGGAAAGGCATCGCCGACGGTATTCAGACTGTGGGCCGGAACCTCAAGCTCCTCTTCGCAGGTTTCAATTTCCTCATCCATTAACGCTTCGATTTCATGCGAGTTCATACTTCCGCCAATCATCAGGCGGAAGTAATCGAGGATAAAGTTGCTTAACATCGGATCGCTCATCAGACGAGGATAAGCGCTGAAAATTTCGCTGCCCGCCGGATCTTCAATGTCTTTCTCAAGTGACATGAGTCCCTGAACACGACTTTTTGACAACAGCAAAAACATAAGCGCCATCAGGTCCATATAAACCGTTTTGTTGTAGCGTTTCCCCACGAACAGCTTCACGATAGCTTTACCCGTCGCCTTAAGGGATTTCATGTTATTACCAACAATAAAAGCGCCGACCCCGGCACCGCCGATAATTAACAATTCCAAAGGCTGGAACAGCGCGAGCAGATTACCACCAGACAGTACGAACCCACCAAATACGGTAGCAATAACAACAAGATAGCCAAAGATAACTAACACACTCTCTCCTTTTTACTCGCTGACCGATGTCGAGTGCCGTGGCATCGAATAAAACGCCATCCTGTGCATTGCCATCGAACATCCGTCAGGCTGTCATAATTTCCGGCGTGGCATAATTGCCTGCGATTCCGCTGAGGTTGACCTGCGATTTCTTAAATGCCCGCGAAGGAGGGCTACACAAACTACAGGTGAACGGGTTTTTGATGAATTCCGTCGTGACCACAAAACCACCGGAACAAACGCTACAGGCCTTACGGGAAATAATACCGCAGTCGATAAAGCGTAATAATGTCCAGGCACGCGTTAGCCCCAGGACAGGTTTATCGTCGCAGCAAGAACCACACTGCTCCAGATAAAGACGGTAGGTTTTCATCAATATTTCAATAGGACGCCCGCCCCCAGTTTTCTGAAGATAAAGGTAAATGTTATAGAACATGGAAGAGTGAATATTCTGCTCCCATGACATGAACCAGTCTTCAGAAAAAGGGAGCATCCCTTTTGGAGGCGGACAGCCGCGTAACTCTTTATACAAGCGCAGTAAACGCCGACGACTTAAAGAAGTTTCAGATTCCAGAACCTGCATTCTTGCCCCAAGGTTAATTAACCCCATGGCAATATTTACCTCTTCAATTTCTTGCAATAAACTTTTCTCGCACATTTTATGCCTCTCCCGTCACAGCAGCATCGGACTCGCTTAATGAATTAAGTAAGTTTGTCGATAAAATGATGCCGGTATGAATTTGCTGAAGAGCTTCAATACGCGAATCTTTCGTCAAATTTTCGATGACCACTTCGTCATCGACGCGTAAACGACAAATCAACTGATTGGTCGCAGCCAGTTTCATCAACTGTGGTAAAGACAACTCTTTTAAATTATCAATCGTGCCTTCGGATAAGCCGAGACGAAAACTGGCAGCAAACTTGTCCTGTCTGATCAGCTGCTGTGCCAGTAATAAATAAGAAAGATTAATATCGTGAATGTTTTGCAGATACTCGTCAAAATTGGACACAAAAAGCTCCCACTGTTTTTCAACCACAAACAAGGCTAAATAGTTAAGGCAAAATGTTTACCCGGTCGATGCAGAGAGTCTTTTGGCATTGATAATCGCTGAATTCAGTCAAGCTGATTCAATAAATTATCGAAAAGCTTTTCAATGCCAAAGGATGGCTACATCACAAATCTGACGAAATCATATTCATTAAGAATTTTCCTAGCAAGCTTTAAGAAAACAACGCGCACCAAAAAATTATCATAACTAAATGATTTACTTATAAAAACACGCATTGTTAAACATTCTTAATTATCACGCAACGTAATTAACTTTACTTAGGAAATATTGTTAATCTTGTTAATGTTATCGCTATGTTATTCTTTCCTTAACCGATCCATTCTGCTTCGTAAACGTTTTATCGCTAAACTGTGCAACTGGCTAACGCGCGTTTCTGTAACGCCCAAAATTAATCCAATCTCTTTCATGTTTAGATCCTGCTGATAATAAAACTGCAATATCTGCTGTTCACGCCTGGGGATCATTCGGATATGCTCAGCAATGTTGGCTATCAAATTTTCCTGAATGGCCTCATTTAACGGATTAAGCTGTGCATTTTCGCCGTCATTACTCTCCCAACTGTCAGAATAGTTTTCCTGAAGCTCATCAATAGAGTACATCTGGCTGCTATTATTATCAGCCAGCATTTGCTGAAATTCCTTTAGCGAAACGCCCATCCGTTCAGCAATATCAGCTTCGGTCGCTTCTCCCCCCTTTTCCTGTTCGATCTGCTGAATAAGTGACACAATTTCCCGCGAATGCGATCGCACGCGCCGTGGAACCCAATCACTTTCCCGAAGCTCATCCATTAATGCCCATTTCACACGCTGTGAGATCCAGGCATTAAGGGCCACCCCTTTTTTAGGGTCAAAGCTATCAATGGCACTCAAAAAACCCATGGAGCCCGCCTGAATGAGATCGTCTAATTCGACATTGGCAGGCAGTCTCTTATGCAAACGCAGCGCTTCTTGCCTGACGATAAAATGGTATTTTGACCACAATGCCGTTTTATTCTCCAGCCCTTCAGCTGTGTATATACCGTCCACGCATTTCTTCCACCTAATCTTCACATTCTCAATTATCAGTTGAAACCACATAATCAAAAAGTGCGATAAGCTTTTATAAAAATGCGCATTCTGTTAATTTAATCATCGCGCTGCCTGACAGGAATAATTGGCGGCACTATTGACGCCAATTATTCTCTTTCCGCAGATGTCAGAACGTTTCCCACTGCGCATTATCATTTTCAACGTGACGCAACGTCATTTTTTCCGGCGCGGGCGTATGGCGTTTTTCAGCTTTTTCATCTCGCAGGGTAAACTGGGCAACAAGCTGCTCAAGCTCGTCCGACTGAGATTCCAGTTTGCCTGCCGCCATGGCCGCTTCTTCCACCATCGCCGCGTTCTGCTGAGTCACCAGATCCATCTCGTTCACGGCCTGCGAAATCTGATTGATACCCGCACTTTGCTCGTCAGAGGCCGAACTGATTTCGCCCATAATCTGCGTCACCTCAGCAACCGAAGTCACGATGTCCTGCATGACGCCGCTCGCCTGGCTTACCTGGCGCGAACCTGTATCAATATTGTTAACGCTGGTATTAATCAGCTGATTAATCTCTTTCGCTGCATCGGCGCTGCGCTTGGCGAGGTTACGCACTTCTTCCGCAACTACCGCAAAGCCACGCCCCTGCTCTCCCGCTCGAGCGGCTTCAACCGCCGCGTTCAAGGCCAGAATGTTGGTCTGATTGGCGATACTGTCGATGACGCCGTTAATATCAGCAATCTGACGGGAGCTTTCGGTAATCTGCGCCATGATAGCTTCCAGGTTTACCATCACCTCACCGCCATTTTGGGCATTCATGCTTGCCCCTTCTGCCAGACTGCGCGCCGCATGTGCGTTATCCGCATTCTGGCGTACGGTGGTTTTAATTTGCTCCATGCTGGCAGCCGTCTCCTGAAGGGCCGCAGCCTGTTCTTCGGTACGGGAGGAAAGGTCGCTGTTGCCCTGAGCAATCTCCTGGGCGTTAGAATGGATATTCACTACCCCTTCACGGATACCGGTAATGGTGTTGGTCAGGGAGACACGCATCTTCTCAAGCTCCCTGAGCATTTTGCCAATTTCGTTATCAGCGCCAGTCTCTATGGCATGACTCAGATCGCCTGCCGCTACGCGCTGAAGCATCTCAACGGTAGTTTCCATCCGGCGCACCAGCGCAATACGCAACCAGTAACGAACGGCTAACAATACGCAAATCGCGATAGCCATCATCACCACGCTTACCCAAATCATCATCTTGTAGCTGCTTTCAGCTACTGATACATATTCGTACCCCCGGTCAGATGAGATTTCTGAATACTTCTCAATTTTTTGACGCAGCTCGGTACGCAGTTCCATATCACCGTTCATCGAGCCCGGGTATCCTTCCGGTCGCTCAAGATAGCCGAGCTTGGTTTGGACGGTGTTATAAACCAGGTCAAATTTGGCGCGAAGCTCCTCAGCAGCCCTTGTCTCTGCCAGGCTGTTGAATTTCACCTGCGCGAAAGCATCCATCTCCTTGCGCGCCTCTTTCAGCAGGTTGTGGGTATGTTTGATCATCTCTGGCGACAGCGGTTTATGCAGCGACGTCTGAAGCATCATCCCGTTCGTATTCGCCACCACCGAGTTAATGTTATATGCGGCGTTAGTCATGTAGGCGTTGCTGTCATTAACGTCCACAACGCGTTTAAAATTTTTATTAATCGTCACCGAGTTATAAACGGAAAAAGCCGTAACGCCAAACAGCATGCAAGAGATCATGCCGATAATCAGGCTGATTACGGTATAGATTTTAAGTTTATTTAACATAGGTCCTCATAAGCCGCACATAAATATGCGGCTAAAACTTTCAGAAATAAGATGGAAAGATAATGTTATTTATTAAATAAATTCATTTTTTGCATTGACTGAAATACCATCATGGATGCGTTCAGTGCAAATTCTGACATTTTAGAATCCATAATGAGCGAGGTCATCGTGCTATAGTCAGCGCCAATGGCCGTCTGAACCTTGGTTATGGTGTCGTTGATCATGACGTCGCCACTCATATCAAGCGCGTCCAGTTGCTGAAGGTTGGTCCCCAGTTCCGCCTGCGCCTTACCCAGACGATCGATGCCGCCGGAAACCGCTTCGCTGGCGGCGCTCAACGCAGCATTCAGCGCATCACTGTCGATGGGATCGCGAGAAAGTTCTTCTACCGCTTTATCAAGAACAGAGAATATATCCCCGAAAACATCGCTGCCCAGGTGGCCCGTCTGCATATCCGTACCATCGGCAACGGTTTGTCGACGAGCGGTATCACCGCCGACATAGTTACCCGCATCGTCAAACGGCGCCGTATCGCTTTTAAATCCGCCAAAAATATAGCGCCCGCTCCCGTCGCGATTATTCGCGAGATCCATCAGATTGCCGCGAATACCTTTAATCTCTGCACCCAGCGCCCGACGATCTTCATCAGAGTAGCTTTCCGTTTTCGCCGCTACGATTTTTTCGGTGAGGGTAGTGGTCAGCAAATTGCCCACACCGTTCAGGATATTATCTTCATGCTCAAGTGAACTCCGCACCGTTGAACGTACGTTGCTGTAAAGCTCAAGCTTCGCCAGTGCGTCCTGATAATTTACCGCATCGGTAGCGGACTTTGGATCATCCGAGGCTCGCAGCAACGATTTTCCAGCAGAGAGTTGAAGATAAATATTATTATTATCACTCACGCGCTTTGACATGCTCTCGGCGCTCTGTTTAAACATATACAGCGTACTTAATCGCATCGGATAGCTCCTTATTTAATCGAAAGCAGCGAATCAAACATGGTGGTTGCGGTCTGTAGAATTTGCGCATTGGCCTGGTAATATTGAATAAACATCTGCATATTGACGGTTTCTTCGTTCATATCCACACCTGAAAGCGCCTGCTTCGCATCATATTTAGTTTGCAGGTCGATCTCAGCCGAGGAAATGCCCGATTTTACCGCCCGCGCGTTAGAACCAATGGTCCCCACCAGGCTTGAATAAGCCTCCGTCAGCGTGCTGCCGCCAATCAGTTTCTCATTCTGGATCTTAAGCATCTCTTCCAGATTAAGATTATTTCCCACCCCGCCCCCGGAGGCATCCGCTGCGGCAAAATCCTGTGCGCTGTTGATCGCGCGGCCAATACCCTCCGCAGCCCCAGCCATAGGATTAAAGGAAAAACTGTCCCCGGCGCTTGCGGTCACACCGGAGAAATCAATCTCAATGCCGTCAAACTCAAGCGTGGCGGAACCGGCCGGCACCTGCTTCACCAGGCGTCCGTCCTCCCCCATTACGTTCCAGTTTGTTCCATCAAAGTCGATGCTGTAATTTTCAGATTTTACGTTGGTGTAGTCCGTCACGCTGATAGCGTCGAGCGTTCCCCCACCGGCATTGCCTGCATTTGCCACCGCCTTCATAGGTGGCAGAGAGAAAAGATCGCCCCCCGGCACACCCGCTGGCGTCTCACCCAAACGGTGCTGCTCGTTCATGCGGCTCGCCATCATAAAGGCGATCTGGTTTAGCTCGTTTTTAGCGATCTCAAGATCTTCGCTGCGGAACTTAAACAACCCGGCCAGGCGGCCTTTGGTAATGCTCGCTTCGTTAACTGGCGTGGTAGTGCCGTTGCTATCAACGTAAGAGACAACGATTCTGTCAGGATCGCTTTCAGACGCTGTGGCCTGTAGCTTGCTGGCGTTTTCGCCAAAGACAAGGGGGCGACCATCCTGAAGCGTTACGTCGACGCGGCCAGATACGCTATTCTCGGTTACATCAATACCGATCTGCTCACTCAGTTTTTCCAGTAATGCATCACGTTGATCCAGCAGGTCCGCAGGCGGCGTACCGTTCTGCGCCTGTACGCGTTCCAGCTGTTTATTCACTTCTGCCAGCTGGTCGCTGATGCTATTAATTTCTTTAACGCTGGTTTCGATATTGGTGTTGGTGCTCTTTTCCAGCGCGGTGAGGCGCTTGCCGCTGTCATTGAAGCGCTGGGTCAATACGCCGAGTGAGCTGAATACTGCGGAACGGGCCGGGCCGTCATCTGGGGTTGCGCTCAGCGTCGCCATCGACTTGAACAGGTTATTGATGGAGACAGAGACGTTGTCGGATTCATCGCCCAACATATTATCAATGTCGCTCAATTGCTCCATGCGGCCGTTAAGCGAGGCCCAGTTTGAGACGGAGCCGCGTAGCTGCTTGTTGGCAAAAGCATCGTAAGCGCGATCGACGCCAGTTACCGTCGCACCGTAGCCATAAAATCCGTTTCCCGTGGTCATGCCACCGAGCTCACCAATCACAAGGCTGCGGCGGCTATAGGTATCGCTCATGCCATTGGTCAGGTTGCTGCCTACCACACTAAGAGCGGATTGCGCTACGCTAAGGCCACTTTTCGCGAGACTAAAGAGGTTGTTCATAAGGCACCTGGATATTCCGTTATTTCCAGCCCGATATTCGGGCAGGGTCAAAATTATTGCTCTGCTTTATTCATCGGTGATTGCGAATTTATCTAAAAACTTTTTTAAAATATTTTCGCGAGGTCGTTTTTATAGGCTTCTACACCCTGCTTAATATCACCTTTTACTTTCTGAATAATGGCGATCAGTTTTTTCGCATAGGCAGGATCGGTTGCGTATCCCCCCGCCTGAAGCGCTTTGGCCGCCTGCTCCGGCGAACGGGAATGCGCAACGCCCGCATAGCGCGGGTTCTTAGTGAGTAGCTTCGTATAATCGGCGAGCGCATGTTCATAGGAATCGTAAACGCGAAACGAGGCCTTTATCTTTTGCTTCACGCCGTTGATGTATTCGGTGGTCATCACCTCTGTGGTCTTGCCTTGCCAGTCACCTCCGGCCTTAATACCGAACAGGTTATGGCTGGGGCGGCCGTCAGCGGTGGGGATTTCACGCTGCCCCCATCCTGACTCCAGCGCCGCCTGCGCGAGGATCAGTTGCGGATGAACCCCGCTCTGCCTGGCGGCGATCTGTGCTGGACGCAGCAGACGAGAAATAAAGGATTGAGCCCCCTGCGCTACTTTGCCGAAGGAGACCGACGCAGACGGCGCCAGCGGCCCGGTGGCGGATCTGATGGAGGAGGAAAGTCCCGGCAAATTAAGCGGACCGCTGCCGGGCGTCGACACCGATGGGCTATCGATCTCCCCGCCTGACTGGCGCACAATCATATCCGCAAACCCAAGCTGTCCGCTCCCCGCAATATTTTGCGCCACCTGCTGGTCGTGCATCGCGGTAAACATATCGGTGGACTGGCTGTGCATGAGGTCATCTTTGATGGTGGCATCGCGCATGCTCTTCATCATCATCTGCACGAAGATCCCCTCCATCTGCTGCGCCGCCGCCCTGAGCGCCCCGGGTTCAGCGCGGCGTGCATCACGCTTCAGCGCGTCGAGAGAGCGAACGTCAAAGGCTGGCTTATCCAGACGATCGAAAGCATTCATCACTCCACCTCCAGCTTCGCACGCAGGCAGCCTGCATTTTTCATTGACTGCAAAATGGACATCAGCTCATTTGGCGTCGCGCCAAGCGTATTGAGTGCCCTGATCACCGCGTTCAGATCCGTGCTGCTGCGCACGCTTTGCAGCGAGCCGCCGCGGTCGCGTACTGAGATATCGGTTTGCGGCACCACGACGGTCTGCCCTCCCCCGAGGGGAGTATCCGGCTGGCTCACAACATTATTCTGTGTAACCTCTACCGTCAGCGATCCATAAGCTACGGCACAGGCATCGAGGGAAACATGGCGGTTCATCACCACGGCGCCGGTACGAGAGTTAACAATGACCTTCGCATCCTGTATCCCCACCCGCAGCGGAATATCCTGGATATTGGCGAGGAAACGCACCCGGGAAGGACCATCCGGCGGTGCAAACAAACGTACAGTACGGGCATCTTCAGGGATTGCCGCCCCACCGCTATAGCGACGATTAATCTCGTCGCTGATCTGCTGCGCCAGCGAGAAATCTGACTCGTTAAGCTGTAGGCGCAGCGTGTTTTGCGTGGCGAAGTCATTTGGGACTTCGCGTTCAACCGTCGCCCCACCGCTAATGCGACCGCCGTTAAGCTGGTTAACCTGCACGCGACTGCCGCCAGCCTGCGCGCCAGCCCCGGAGATCAGCACATTGCCCTGCGCCATCGCGTAGATCTGGTTGTCCGCCCCTTTAAGTGGCGTCATCAGCAGCGTACCGCCACGCAGGCTCTTCGCATTCCCCAGAGAAGAGACCACGATGTCGATCTTATCCCCTGAGCGGGCGAACGGCGGCAGTTCGGCCGTCACCATCACCGCGGCAATATTTTTCAGCTGCATGTTGGTGCCCGCCGGTACGGTGATCCCAAGCTGGGACAACATATTATTGAGGCTCTGGCCCGTAAACGGCGCCTGCATCGTCTGGTCGCCCGTGCCATCAAGCCCCACCACCAGCCCGTAGCCCATTAGCGAGTTGGAGCGTACCCCCTGCACCGTGGCCAGATCGCGAATTCGCTCGGCCTGCGCCGGCGTGTACAGCATCGGAATGCTGAGCAGCAGGCCGAGAAATAACAGAATGGATTTTGTATTCATCGTCGTATCAAAAAGGAGAAAGGTTCAGGAACAGGCGTTGCAGCCAGCCCATCGTCTGCGCTTCGTTGATGTAGCCGTTGCCGACATACTCAATGCGCGCATCCGCCACCTGAGTTGAGGGCACGGTGTTGGCCCCGCTGATGGTGCGAGGGTTCACCACACCCGAGAAGCGTATAAACTCGGTCCCCTGGTTTATGGCTATCTGCTTCTCACCAACCACCTGTAAATTGCCGTTCGGCAGGAGTTTATTTACCGTCACCGTGATGGTGCCGGTAAAGGTGTTGCGCGCCGCCGCCCCGCCCTTGCCGGAGAAGTCGCTTTTGCCCTCCGCGTTAAAGTCAGCTTTGCCGTTACCCAGCCAGCTGTTCGAGCTGCCCGGCATGGCCAGTAATCCCATTCCGGCCGATCCATTACGGTTGGCACTGGCGGAGGAGCTCTTGCTGGCGCTAACGTTTTCCTGAAGCAGGATCGTCAACGTGTCGCCCACGCTGCGCGGCCTGCGGTCTTCAAACATCGGCTGATAGCCATAGTTCATGGCCTGTCCTGCCTGGAACAGCGAGCCGCCGGTTGTGACCGGTGCCATCGGTAATGGTTCTGCCGACGTTGGTCCGTCCACGAGCGGTTTTTGCAAAATATGCGCGCAGCCGCTTAGCAGCAGCACGCCCGCCAGCAGTGCAGGACGCGATAGCCCTGTTGGACTGTATGTAAAAAGTGTTTTCATTTACGTGTCGATAAACCATCTATCCGCCCGAGCCTGCGCCCGGAGCGGTAAGAGAGAGGAAATTAAAGCTGGGTAAGCCTCTGCAACATCTGATCGGATGCAGAAACGGCCTTACTGTTGATCTCGTAGGCGCGCTGGACCTGGATCATATTGACCAGCTCCTCAGCCACGTTGACGTTAGACGTCTCAATGTACTTCTGCTTGAGCGTACCCGCATCTTCAAGGCCCGGATTCAGTTCATTCGGTGCGCCGGAGGATTGCGTTTCACGATAGAGGTTGCCGCCAATGCTTTCGAGACCGGCATCGTTGACAAAGGTCGCCAGGGTCAACTGCCCCACCTGCTGCGGCTGAGCCTGACCCGGGAGCGTCACGCTGACGATACCATCAGGGCTTATCTGCATCTCTTTGGCGTCCTGCGGTACTACGACGCCCGGCAGAATGGGATGGCCTTCTGCGTTTACCAACTGACCGTTTTCATTTTTATCGAAATGTCCGTCACGGGTGTACGCGGTGCTGCCGTCGGGCAACTGCACCTGGAAGAAGCCTTTGCCTTCGATAGCGACATCGGTATCGTTGCCGGTCATGTTCAGGCCGCCCTGAGTATGCACGCGCTGGGTAGAGACCGGACGCACGCCGGTACCCAGCTGGAGGCCGCTTGGCAGCGTTGTCTGTTCGGAAGCCTGTGCACCGGGCTGGCGCATGGTTTGATAAAGCAAATCCTGGAACACCGCTCGCTGGCGCTTAAAGCCGTTGGTATTGACGTTCGCCAGGTTGTTTGAAATCACGTCCATATTGGTCTGCTGTGCTTCCAGACCGGTTTTTGCGATCCATAATGACCGAATCATCTGTACTCCTTGCGCGGGTTAGCCCACGCTTAATAGCTGGTTGGCCTTTTGCGCGTTTTCATCCGCGGTGCGGATCACCTTCATGTTCATCTCGAAGCTGCGTGCGGTGGCGATCATCTCCGTCATGGCCTTCACCGGGCTCACGTTACTTCCCTCAAGGGATTCAGGACTCAGACGCATGGCGTCATCCTGGGGCAACGCATTGCCCGCCGCCGGGCGAAACAGCCCATCGTCGCCGTGGATCAGGGTGCTCATGGGAGCATTAACCATTTTCAGTCTTCCGACCGGCACGACGGCCGTTGGCTCATCACCCGCGCCAAGTGCAGAGACGGTACCGTCCTCCGCAATGGTGATCTGCGAATGGGGAGGAACCACCAGCGGTGCGCCATCGCCCATCAGCGGCTTCCCGCCAACCTGCAATGCGCCGTCCCGATCGATCTCAATGCCGCCGTTACGGGTGTACCCTTCACTACCGTCTGGCAAGGCTACCGCCAGCCAGCCGTTCTGCGGAAGTGCAACGTCGAGACTGCGTCCGGTGTGGGTAATCGGTCCCATGGTGTCGTCGTTATACGGCGTCGATTCCGCTACCAGCGCGCGAGTTTTCAGGGTCTGCCCCTCAACCGGCACAGCGCGAAACGCGGCCAGTTGAGCACGAAAGCCCGCCGTGGCGCTGTTAGCCATATTGTTCGACGTCACGGCCTGGCGGTTGAGCGCCGCGTTGGCAGCACTCAATGCGGTATATATTGCGCGATCCATCCGCCGCCCTTATCGCAGGTTAACCAGCGTCTGGAGTAGCTCAGACTGGGTTTTGATGGTTTGCGAATTCGACTGGTAGTTACGCTGGTAGACAATCATATTGACCATCTCCTGACCCAGATCGACGTTAGACTGCTCAAGCATATTCCCGTTAATCGTACCGAAGCTGCCGGAGCCGGAAGTACCAAGGAAAGGCTGGCCGGACTGCGGCGTTTCGCTCCAGACGTTATTACCTTCAGCCGCCAGCCCACCGCTGTTGGCGAAATCAGCCAGTACGATTTGTGCCACGGTCTGACGCTGACCGTTACTGTAGGTCGCGACCACTTCTCCGCTGTCGCCAATAACAAAGCTCTGATATTTACCCGGGGCCTGACCGTCGATGGTGTCAACTTTCACGAGGCTATCGGTGGCCCGGCGGGTCAAGCTGGAAAGATCCATGTCGATACTCAGCGGCGCGGAGCCATTAAACGCGGCCCCGTTAATGGTCATTTTGGTACTGGCCATCGCCGCCGTGTCCATATTGCCGTTGCTATCGAACTTTAAATCCAGGGAGGTCACATCAGGCGTGCCGGGCGCGGTTTCATCGCGCGCGTAAGCTTTCCACTCGCCTGCCGCGGTCTGCACGAAGTAGACCTTTACGGTGTGTTTATTGCCCAGCGTGTCGGTCGCCTCAATCTGGCTCTGGTAGTTGTAGGTTTTCGGATCGCTATAATCGAACGAGTCGGTGATGATGGTGGTGTCATCTGACTTCAGGTTACCCGTAAGGGATCCGGCGGTGGACGCCGCGGGGGGCATGTCTTCCGTCGGTATACGAATGGGTCCTACCGGTGCGCCAGGGGCGATTGTCGGCGGCGTACCGGTCGCCTGGTAGCCGGTCAGGTACAATCCATTGGTGCTGTTGATGATATTGCCGTTCTGATCCTGCTTAAACTGGCCGTTACGTCCGTAATAGACGGCGCCACCTTCGCTCACCATGCGGAAAAATCCTTTTCCCTGTAAGCCCATATCCAGCGAGCTATTGCCCGCCGTGAGGCCACCGTCGCCGAAGTTCTGGGTCACGCCCGCAACCTGAACCCCGAGACCCGTCGTTCCGGCGAAGATGTCGGCGAAGGCCACGGAGCCTGCTTTAAAACCTGCTGTTTGGGAGTTGGCGATATTGTTTCCAACCACGTCCAGCGCTTTGGCGGCTGCATTGAGGCCGCTAAGACCTTGTGAAAAGCTCATATTGAAGTTCCAGAGAGTAAATTATTCGCTATTTTTGGATAACAACCACTTCGCCCATGGTGATGGAGTCATGATTGAGCAGGTGCAGTACCGCGCCGTAGGCCGTCATCGTGACGCCAGACACCTGCTCCTGAATCAGGCCGGATATTTCCGGGTTATCGCCTTCCGGATTTTTCGCCTCAAAGGAGAGCGTGTATTCCCTGTCCTGAGGCGGCCCCGGCTCCGGCTGGAAGTTTTCCAGATCGTCGAGGGTGTAAGTCTTCACACCGGATTTCACGTCCTTCAGCTGCGCCGTATAGGCATTGCCTTCATCATCCGTCAGCGTGACGGTGACCGTTTCTGCATCGCCCGATAACAGGAAACTAAAGCTGTCTGATGGCTTCTCCTCCCCGTCCAGTGGCTGCGTGGCGTCACCAAAGGCGACTTTCGGATCGCCCTCGATCAGTACCCCACGGCCAACCCAGGAGGCGGCGCTCATACTGCCCAACTGCGCCATAAGCGCCTGAACGTTGCCGACAGATGCGTTGAGTTTTTCCACTCCCGCGGCGGTATTGAACTGTGCCAGCTGGGAGGTCAGCTGGTTGTTATCCATCGGGTTAGTCGGGTCCTGGTTTTGCATCTGTGCAACCAGCAGCTTCATAAACTGCTCGGAGAGGTCGGCTGCACTGCTGCCCGTGCCGTAGGTGCTGGTATTGCCGCTGGTGTCGTTTACCGTTGAAACTGTCATATCCTGCCTTACTGACCAAGGGTTAAGGTTTTCTGCATCAGGGCCCTGGCGGAGTTCATCACCTCCACATTTGCCTGATAACTGCGTGAGGCGGAAATGGTATTGACCATCTCATTGACCACGTTGACGTTAGGCATGCGTACATATCCCTGTTCGTCCGCCAGCGGATTACCGGGCTCATAGACCAGGCGATCGGGGGCTGTACTTTCCACTACGTCGCTGACTCTGACGCCGCCGATGCCCTGGCTGGCAGAGGTGTCCGCTTCAAACATGACCTGACGGGCGCGGTAAGGCTGTCCGTCCGGTCCGGCAACGCTGTCTGCGTTCGCCATATTGCTGGCACTCACGTTGAGACGTTTTGACTGCGCGGCCATCGCCGAGCCTGAAATATCAAATACGCTAAATAACGACATTTATTTACCCCTGACTGACTACCGTCATCATTTTCTTAATATCTGCACCGAGGAATGTCAGGCTCGATTGATATTTCATGGCGTTATCCGCGAAATTAACTCGCTCGCGGTCCATATCCACGGTGTTACCATCAGCACTTGGTTGATCCGGTACGCGATATAGCAACTGAGCATCATCAAAAGGCATTTTTTTACCCTGCATATGCTTGCTGGACGTTAAAGCCATTGTGACAGGCCCTGATGCAGGTTTATTCCCTAACGCATTTTTAAGTTGCTGAGAAAAATCAATATCTCGCGCCTGATAGCCTGGCGTATCGGCATTCGCAATATTCGATGCCAGGACTTCCTGCCGACGCGAGAGCAGACCTAACGCTTGCTGTTGGAAGCGAAACGCATCGTCAAGTTTATTCATCATGCACTCTGGCCTCTGCCTTGCTTTATATAAACCGCGATAGTGTAGACAGCGCTGATGAAATATCACACTGCAAAGACCTGACAGAAATAGGCGCTATTAGCGAAATTAAGATAGATATTTAAAACATGCGGAACTGATTCATGAAAACGGCAGCAGAAGTGTCATTATTTAACGCAATAAAAGCGTTTCTATCACGTATATAATTTAGTCAGAATAAGCATACCCGTTTACTTTACTGGTTTTACAATAAGGCAACAAGATGAAGCTTCCATTATTACGCGTAACGCTGGTAACGCTCCTTTTCGCTAGCCCGCTGTATGCCAGCGTGCCATCCGAGACAACGGCGAAACTTCGATTAGTGCAGAAACTGGAGGCGCTGGTTAAGCTCACGGAAAATCCAGGCAATATCGTTCGTACCGTTACGCTGCTGGCCTCGCCCGGACAGCTATCAGCGGTGTGCGAAAATCCTGACCTGAGCCTGGCCGGGCATGATGACCGCCTCACCGGCAAACGCACCGCAGTGGCGCGCTGCGGCATGCGTAAGTTCTATCTGCCGTTTAGCATTAGCGCCCAGGGAACCTTCTGGGTCGCCAGTCATAGTCTGAAGGGCGGGGAAATTGTGCAGCAGGGCGATATTACTCCCATGACCGGCAGCATAGACGATTTGCCCGTTGGGCTAATGTTTGAGGCGAGGGACATTGTCGGCCAACGCCTTTTGCGCCCCCTTTCCGCGGGCAAACCGGTGCTGCAAAAGCAGCTGCGCCAGCAGTGGCGTCTTCGCGCCGGGCAGACGGTAGAACTGGTCATGTCGGGACCGGGTTTCTTTATCCGCAGCCAGGGCAAAGCGCTAAACAACGCGGCGGTTGACGATACGCTGCGCGTGAAAACCACGGGTGGACGTAACGTTACGGGAAAAGTGGGTCGTGACGGAGCCGTGACAATTTTTTTAGAACAATAATTTTAGTTTTTTCGTGTATTTCCGAAGACTAGTGTATAGGCAAGAGCAGTAACGATTACTGGCGAGGATAAACATGAGCATCGAAAGCACCCAACCCACCGCACCGATTGGCAATCTGGCTGGCGGACAGGAACTGCGTACACGCGGCACTACTCAGGAAAATAGTGTCGCGACGGGCGAAGCGCGCGGAAACAAAACCGAAGTGACCCTGAGCGCGCTGACAAAAAAAATTCAGACCGATGACAGCCGTGACGTGGATTATGCTCGGGTGGATAAGATCCGTGCCGCAATGGCCTCCGGGGAACTCACTATCGAGCCAGAGAAAATTGCTCAGGCGCTGGTGCGACATATTTTTGAGTATTAATAACGGCAGGATTTTTTAACATTATGGATAAGCTGTACCCGATACTGACGCAAATGAAAACGTCCCTGGACGAGCTGGAAGCCATCATGATTGAAGAGGTCAATCAGCTCAGCCGCGTACAAATAAATCCCGTTTCGCTACAGGTATTATCGGATAATAAAAGCCAATTGCTTTCGTCGATTCAGTACTATGATGAAATGCGTCTCCAGCAGGAACAGCTTTCCGCCCTTCAGGCGCCCTATCACCATCACAGCAGGCTGTTCACCAGCTGGAAGCTGATCAGAGAACGGGTGCAAAGCACCAAAACGCTGAACGCGCAGGTCGAAACGCTTCTGCAAAACCATATGAAGAAGAATCAATATATGCAGAAGGTGGTAGACCGCGTGGGTCACGCCAACACGCTCTACGGCCCCGCCGGGGAATCCAGCCAGGCACCTGCGGGTCGTAAATACAATATCAGCATCTGATTCGCCTCTTGCTTACCCGTAACCGAGCTCGCCCATGGCGGGCTTTTTTTACGCGCTAACGTCATCTTGCAGAGGGATTGAGGCGGGACACGCTCCCGCCTTCAGGGGCGGGAGCGTCAGACAGTGTGGTATGCCTGGGCAGACGCGTTTGATTTAAGTAGAGCAGAAATGTTATTGCTGAGATGACCTAGCCGGACAGACATCCGCTGGCGCAGACGTTCGTCCTGGGCAAGAAGCTGCGCAAGCTGTGCGCGGACGTCTTCAGCAAGCGGCGAGAGATTGAACTCACAGAGCGCCTGCATACCCCGGGCGTAGGCTGCAACCTCTTCATTAAAGTACTCCCACGCCTCCTCGTCTGCTAACTGCTGTAGACGTTCGTTACTCTGCAACATCAGGGCGATTTGCCGCGTGAGTTTATCAGCCATGCTTCACCTGACGCACCTGTGGGTCGATGGCTTTCCACGTCTCGGCCATATCCACCATCAGTGAGATAAGATGCGGGAGCATTTCCCCGGACTTATTAAGGTTCGCTTCCAGCAGAGAGCGCGAAATATACTCGTACAGTCGCTCCAGATCGGCGGCAATCTGTCCCCCAACCTCATGGTTAAGCCCGGCGCGCAGGCCATTATCAATAATGTTGATTGCACGGGAGATCATCTCACCCCGGCGAGCGATGTTTCCAGACTGGAAGTAGATCTCGGCGCGACGCATGGCATTGATTGCTCCGTCGTAGAGCAAAACGATGAGCTGGTGCGGGGTGGCGCCAGCAATCTGGCTGTCCAGAGAGACGGAGGAATAGGCGCTGTTGCCCGTTTTGGTGTACATCTTCGGTTCCTGCCGGGCAGTTGGCCTGCCCGGATGCGTTAAGTTTAACCCATGATCCCAAGCAGCGCGGACTGAAGCTGCTGGCTCGTACTGTTCATTTGCGTCAGGGCCTGGTCGAGACGCTGGAATTCCTTACGGCTGCGGTCAAGGCTGTCCTGAATGCGTTCCTGCATGCGGGCTATCTGTTTTTCAACGCGGGTATTTTGTTCCTTTACCCCCTTGAGAGCGGTGGAGATTGCCCCTTCAACCTTCGGGATCGAATCGTTATCGCCCAGATAGGTGGTGAACACCTCCTCCATGCGATCCTTGATCCCGCCCGTTGAGCCGGTGCCTAAAAACAGAGCTTCCACTTCCTTTGGATTTTTCTTCAGCGCTTCGTCGAGCTTTTTATTGTCGATGGTGAGTATGCCCAGGGTCCCGGTACGCTCCTCGCCGGGTTTGGTTTCGTTGAACTTCACCTCAATACCGAGCGCACCCAGAGATTTGTACAGATCGTCGGCATCGCCATAGCTCCCGGCGACAGCGGACTTCATCTGGCTGGTCAAACGGCGCAGGGTACCGTCACCGAAAAGCGCGCCGTTTGACGCATTGGCCTGCGGCAGTTCATCGC
Source organism: Enterobacter cloacae complex sp. S1 (assembly GCF_014930525.1). Lineage (NCBI taxonomy): Bacteria > Pseudomonadati > Pseudomonadota > Gammaproteobacteria > Enterobacterales > Enterobacteriaceae > Enterobacter > Enterobacter cloacae complex sp. S1. The sequence continues at coordinate 87,182 of NZ_JADBRE010000016.1, read as the reverse complement.
CGGTCGTCTTTTCCGGTTCGTTGTATGCACTGGCGCTGGATGCCGCGCTAAGATAGGCGTTATAGACATTCACAAACTCTTCAATCAGGCTTTTAACCTTAGAGGTATCGGCGGTGATCGACAGTGTTTCTGATTTCAGTTTTGATGCGTCGTCAGGATCTTTTTCTGAGACCTCGCGCAGATCGAGGGTGATCCCGTCAATGGCGTCAGAAATGGTATTGGAGCTGCGTTCAATCTTCGTACCATCAACGTAGACAATGGCATTCTGCGCCGGCGTAATCTCCCGGGCATTATCTGCCCCCGGCGTGACTGCCGGGTCGTAATCCAGCACTTTTGACAGCTTACTGTCGCCGCTTACGCTGATGCTAATTTCGCCATCTTCGCCGGTCTTTTTCGACGTCACGACCAGCTGATATTTGCCATCTTCGGCAGGCATTACCGTCGCGGTAACATCGCCATTTTTAGCATTAATTTTTTTAGCAATCTGTACCAGAGAGGTTTCATCATCTTTCAGCTCCACCTCCATCGGCTTGCCTTTGCCTGCGGTGATGGTCACCGTACGCGGACCGGCGCCGTCACCCAGCTGGGTGTCGTTCGCATTTTGCGGTGCCGTCCCCACTTTATTGGCTTTTGCTAACTGCTCAACCTGGACCGAGTAACTATTCGGGATCGCTCCCTTACCTGCCGTTGCGTTAAATGCCTTGTTGGTGCCAATGCTGACCCCGTTGAACCCTTCATCCTCCAGTTTTTTCAGCGCCGTTTTCACCGCATCCAGACTGCTGGAGATTTTACCCCAGGAGGAAGTTTGTCCTTCATAATTGCTCTGCTTCTGCAAATAGGGGTTTAATTTTTTATTCTCAGCTACCTGGAGCTGCGAAATCATACTTTCAATATCTAACCCGGAGCCGCCGAGGCCTGACATAGAGAACGAAGCCATGATTTGTATTCCTGTTACAGTGAAGATAGATATAGCGATATCATCGGGGTTTCGGCCATAAAGTTTAATTTTTTACAGTTCAGGCGACAACGAAACCACCACATTAATACACTCTTACACGCTTATCAGGCTATTGACTGAGGTAATCGGGAGAATTGCCATCACTTGTGAATGCTTTTTCTGGAATATAAAAAATTATGAAAAAATAATTTAGTCATTTCTTTTTCATCCGATTAATTCAGTATGCGCAACAGACATCGCATATTTAACTGGCGAATGCCGTCGTTACTTTATTTAAAAAGGATATTGATATGGCCCAGGTCATTAATACTAACGCATTGAGCTTGATGGCTCAGAACAACCTGAACAAATCTCAGACTTCTCTGGGTACTGCAATTCAGCGTCTCTCTTCCGGTCTGCGTATCAACAGTGCGAAAGATGATGCAGCAGGTATGGCGATCTCTAACCGCTTCACCTCTTCTATCCGCGGCCTGACCCAGGCAGCACGTAACGCCAACGATGGTATCTCCCTGGCGCAGACCACCGAGGGCGCGCTGGAAGAAGTAACCGAGAACTTACAGCGTATCCGTGAACTGACCGTTCAGGCAAAAAACGGTACTAACTCCTCTGACGACCGTGACTCCATTAAAAAAGAGATCTCTGCACGTCTGGACGAAATCAAACGTATTTCTGAAACCACCAACTTCAACGGCGTTAACGTTCTCGATGGCTCCAAAGATAAACTGACCATCCAGATTGGCGACAAAGATGGCCAGACCATCGACATCGATCTGAAGAAACTGGACATCGACTCTCTGGGTCTGGACGGCTTCACTGCTGCATTCGATAAAATTGCCGGCTCTGCGGGCGCCACCAGCCAGTACACCAAGGCAGCCACTGCGAAAGCAGCGGGCGACGATACGGGTATCAGCACTGCTGCCGGTAACTGGAAAGTTGACGCAGCTGACATCACCGCAATTGAAACGGCAGTGGGCGCAGCAGCAGGCGACGTCGAGCTGTACGTAGCTGATGGTGAAGCTTTCGCTTACGATAAAACTGCCGACAAAATGTTTAAACTGGACACCTCTGCCATCACCTTCAAGGATGATGGTGCTGGCAATGCGATCATTGACGGTGCTGTACCTGCTGGCGCCGTAACGGAAGTCAACGCGCTGGATGCCGATATCCTGTTGAACGGTCCATCTACGCTGAGCGATGCCACTAAGCTGAAAGAAGGCGCGACCTTCAAAGCTCAGGATGGTTCTGAAGTGACGCTGGATCAGGCTAAACTGGACGAGATCTCCAACGCGGCCTTTGGCGCTGACGCTGCTGACAGCAACATGCAGCTGTTCTCCGTGAAAGACGGTGCAAACACCAAATACTTCGCGCAGAGCACCGACGCAAGCGGTAACACCGTGGTGAAAGAGCTGACCTTCGCAGATAACGCAACTGCCCCTACCGTCGCGGATGCAGGCGCAGCGAACTCCGCGTTCATCAACACCGCCGCTAACGCTGCCGCAGCCGACGACCTGCTGGGTAACCTGGATGCAGCCCTGACCGAAGTGACTAACTTCCAGGCTGACCTGGGTGCGATTCAGAACCGTTTCAGCTCTATCATCGCGAACCTGAACACCACTGTTATCAACACCACCGAAGCCCGCTCCCGTATCCAGGATGCTGACTTCTCCGTGGAAGTGTCCGCAATGAGCCGTTCTAACATCCTGCAACAGGCCGGCGTATCCGTTCTGAGCCAGGCTAACCAGGTACCTCAGAACGTTCTGAGCCTGCTGCGCTAATCCCGAAAAGCCTCAACATTTTACGCGTATTTATTGCGCGTTAGCCCTCCCTGTCGGAGGGCTTTTTTCGTTTTGAACCTCGCTAATCGTCCTCAATCCTTCTCCCCTGCCCTGACCGTCTGTCAGGCAAGTCACAACCAACCAAAAACATTACAAATAATATGGTTAAAAAGGTCTCGCAAAACAATATAAAAACGCGTTTATCCTATTTGGAGACAATCGGTAATCGACCATAAATAGCATGCGTAAAGGGCCATTGAATACGAAATGAAAGAACGAACGCATCTCGTTTATTTATTATGAACGCAACCTTCCGCTAAACAGCTCATCTCAACATTGTTTAAATGATATGACCAGTGAGATAAAATTAACCAACTCATTTATAGCGACTGCCGATATTTAATGTTAAAATCGTTTTCGCTGCACAGCGTGCAAAAGGAGAAATTCCCTCCTGTTACTTATACATTTTTAAGCGTTTAGCTTATCTAACTTGAGCAGTCAGCAAATGCCCGTCAGTCATTGCCCTTCACGTACTAAGCCTCAGAAAAATAGGAATATAAGCGTCACCCCACTGCTATCGTGCCGCCAGGTTCAGCGAGAGGAATCACCGCATGCGCATCAAAATGGGAGGGCATTTACTTTATTTATCACACAAATACGCCAACCGAGGCCTGGCCATTTTTAACATCGGCATTAATAACATTAATATCGTTGAAATTTACCTTTAGCGATCAGCGAATAGTTGCGATATAAGCCTTAGGTAGCCCGAACTTGTTGCGCATTGTTAACGAAAAGACTTTACCCAATTAACATAAATACCCATTCAATTCACCTTATCTTTCATTACGAAGTATCAAGATATTATGGTCAATTACATTGCGATTGGATCGTTAGTGACGCTGGATTTACACACGAGGTTACTAACACGAACGCGCGACGGCGAGTGCGTGACGCTGCCTGCCAGCGCCTGCCTCTGCCTTGCCGCCCTGGTGGAAGCGCAGGGACAAATTTTGTCTCAGGAACAGTTAATGGATATCGGCTGGCGTAGCGCTGGCGTTGAGGTCACGGATAATAGCGTGCGCGTTATGGTGAACAAGCTTCGACGAGCGCTGGCCTCGCTAGAGTTGCAGGATGCTATTGCGCTGGTTGCCGTAACGCGAAGCGGCTATCGCCTGATTATTCGTGAAGAGAGCCCGCCGGAACCCTCGGCTGAAAGCGTTGAGATCCTCCCCCCACCACAGCCGCCTGAAATGCCGGTGGAGGCTACGCCTTCTCCCCCCTCCGCTACGCCAGCACCGCGTCGAAAAAGGCTTTTGCGAAGCGCTGCGTTCGCGGTCTGCGGCATGCTGATCGGTATTCTTATTGCCTTGTCCGTCAAAAATGCGTTTGTCCCCAGCCCGCAGAGTATCGAGTTTATCCTCTGGCAGGGAGAAGGGATCCCCCCCGGCCATATCGTGATGGTGCAAAAAAACCGAATAAGCCAAACAGAACTTATCCAGGCAACGCTGCACACCTATAGCGAATATGTGCTGGAAAGACGCGTCCATTACAGACCGGGTAAAATTTTATACATCACTACCGGCACGGGAAAGATAGATAAATATCAGGCAGTTATTGCCTGTCAAAAACCCATTCAGGAGCAAAAGAATGACTGTGAATCGTTCTATTTTCATCTTTATTAAACGCCCGCAGATCCTCTTTGCTGGCGGCCTGATGACAGGTTTAGCGTTAACAATCGGGTACACGATCGCCACGTCGCCGCTGAAACAGACGTGCTTTGCCCCAGCCTCGTTTTACACTATCAAGGACGAAAACAACGTGACGCTGGCGCGAGGAATTTATCGCTCATACCGCGATGGACTTCATGAGGGACACACGACCTATATCGGTAACATCCGCCATTTTCAGGACGGAAAACGCGTAGGGCAAGCTTCACCCGTACAGCGCAGCGTGAATTATACCATGTCCTTCTCCGGCAACCTGCTGCATCTGACGATGCTTAGCCACGCCCGTCGGCTGGGCGATCAAAGCAACGAAAAAGAGGTGACGGATTATATTTTTCCGCAGCTTAAGAGCGGCGAAACCTCCACCAGTTCCCTCTATTTGCTGGAAAACAGCATCCTGGCATCGGGAACGGAGACGGTAGTACGGATAGCCTGCACGAATTAAGCCCTCAAACCAGCGCCTGTAGTAACCCGCTCAGGATCTCGAAGCCGTGGCTCATAAGACGTTCAAAAAATGGAGCCAGCGTTTCGTCGATGAGCAACAGTGCCAGCATGCCAAAGGTCAGCGTGAGCGGGAACCCTATTACAAAGATCGAGAGCTGCGGGGTAAGTCGGTTTAGCAGCGCAAGCACCATGTTTATGCTCAGCAGCAGGGCTATCACCGGGAGGCCCAGGATCAGTCCCTGACTGAAGATGAGTCCGGCATGATTAACGAGGTAAAACATCCCGCCAGCATGCAGCGGTTCTGAGTTAATGGGGAGAGCCTCGAATGTCTCTGCAAGCAGCGAAAGCAACCACAGATGGCCGTTAAACACCAGAAAGAGCAGCATCGCCAGCATGTTTAGCAGGCGAGCGATCACCGGGCTGTTACCGCTGCCCGGGTCGAAGAAGGTGGCAAACGAGAGTCCCATCTGCATTCCAATGATCTCGCCCGCCAGGCGAACGGCGGCAAACAGCAGTTGCATCGTCAGCCCCATCGCGGCGCCGATGAGCACCTGCTTAGCCATCGTCCAGACGCCCGCCCAGGAGTAAAGTCCTATATCCGCGTCAGAAACCAGCCCGCCCAGCAGCAGCGCGAGGGTTAAGGCCAATGCCGCACGCAGGCGGGCGCTGATCGCTTTTTCGCTAAATACTGGCGCAACATGCAGAAGCGCCGAGATACGCACCATGACCAAAAAGTAATGGCTTATCAGGGCGTAAAGCTGCTCAAGGGGAAGATTAAAAATCATTAGCCGATGGCGTAAGGAATGCTGGCGAACAACATGCGCGTGTATTCAATAAAGATTTTCATCATCCACGGACCGAGCAGTACGCCGACACCCACGATCATCAGGATTTTAGGGATAAAGGTCATGGTCATTTCGTTCACCTGCGTTGCGGCCTGAAGAATACTGATAATCAGACCGGTTGCCAGCGCGACCAGCAACAGCGGCCCCGCAATCATTAGCCCAACCTTGATAGCTTCCATGCCCAATACCATGACGCTTTCGGGGGTCATATCAGGCTCCTATGAGTAAAAGCTTTGTGCAAGCGAACCGACCAGCAGCTGCCAGCCATCCACGAGTACGAACAGCATCAGCTTAAAAGGCAGCGCAATTGTCGCTGGCGGAACCATCATCATCCCCAGCGCCATCAGAATGCTGGCCACCACCAAATCAATAATCAAAAACGGAATAAAGATGGTAAAACCAATCTGGAAGGCGGTTTTCAGCTCGCTGGTGACGAAGGAAGGCACCAGAATACTCAACGGCACGTCCTCCGGGCCGGTAAGGGTCGGCGTTTTAGCAATGCGGGCAAACATCGCCAGATCGGCTTCACGCGTCTGCTCAAGCATAAAGGCCCGCAGCGGTTTTACGCCTTCCTTCAGGGCCGTTTCCATGGTGATTTTATTGGCCTGCAACGGCTGCCATGCCTGTTCATAGATCTGGTTGAGCACTGGCGACATCACAAAAAAGGTCAAAAACAGAGCCAGTCCCACTAATACCTGATTTGGCGGTGCGGTCGGCGTACCAAGCGCGTTGCGCATCAATCCCAGCACGATAACGATACGCGTAAAGCCAGTCATCATCAGCAGTACCGCAGGGATGAACGTGAATCCACTGAGCAACAATAGCGTCTGGATGGGTAGCGTCCAGCCAGCGCTCCCCGGCGAGCTGGCCAGCGTAATGTCGCCGTTAGCGGCGAGCGCAGAGGCGACGGGCAGCAGCAGACCAACACCCGTCGCAGCACGGGCAATCAACAGACGGTTCATTTTTGCTCACCACCCGAACGGTATTTATGAAGAAAGTTATCCAGCATGGCGGGGAAAGCCGCTGAAGGAGTCGCCTGCTCAGGCACCTCTGGCCTAACCTGTACGGTAAGACAGCTAATGTGGGTTGGGGTAACACCCAGCACCAGACGCTGTTCGCCCACGTCAACCACCACCAGCCGTTCGCGCGAGCCGAGAGGTTTACTTGCCACCAGCGATACCGCAGCCTGGCTTTCGCGGGTGCAACGCGCCAACCCGCTGCGGCGAGCGATCCACGCCAGCAGTACCATCAGCATAATAATGAGCATGAGCGTACCGATAACCGATAGCGCGATTGCCCCGCCAGAGAGCACGTTCGTGCTCCCTGCGGCAAAAGGAGGTTGTACTGCGTTCATTAGCGGCTCAGGCGATGCATTCGCTCGGATGGGGTAATGATATCGGTAATACGAATCCCGAATTTATCGGACACGACCACCACTTCGCCCTGGGCAATAAGGTAACCATTGATCAGAATATCAAGCGGCTCACCCGCCAGACCGTCAAGCGAAACCACCGAGCCCTGGCTTAAGCGCAGCAGCTCCTTGATAGTCATTTTTGTGCGGCCCAGCTCAACGGTCATTTTGACAGGGATATCCAGAATCAGGTTCATCTCTTCAGAAAACTGAGGAACCGCCGTTTGCTCTGTACTTCCCGCAGCGTTCTGCTCGTTCAGCGCCTCACCCCAAAGATTGTCCATAGACTTATCTTCAGATCCCGACGAGTTATTCATGTCGCTCATGGGGAAATCACTCCTTATTGAAAGATTTTAATGCTGGCTGATTCATCCGATCGACCTTCAGAGCATATTGATTATTTACAGAGCCATATTTCGCGGTAAATACCGGCACGCTGCCGACGTTCGCTTCTATAAACTCCTGCTTATCCAGTGGGATAATGTCGCCTTTTTTCATCTTCATGACGTTTGACAACCGCGTGTTGATGTCGGCAAATTGCGCCACCAGCTCCAGCTCGGTTTCACGCATCTGGCTTGCCAGCATGCTGCGCCACTCAGAATCCTCATGGCGCGAATTATCCATTGGCGGATTGCTTAACAGTTCACGTAGAGGCTCTATCGTGCTGAAGGGAATACAAATATTGAACTCCCCGCGATGCGAGCCGATTTCCACGGAGAAAGGCGTGGTGACAACAACATCGTTTGGCGAAGAGGTAATATTGGTAAATTTCACCTGTATCTCTGAACGAATGTATTCCGTCTTAATTTTATAAATAGAGCCCCAGGCAAACTCATACGCCTCGCGTGCCATTGTCAGCATACGGTGGATCACCCGCTGCTCGGTTGGGGTAAATTCCCGCCCGTCTGCCTTCGTCGGGAAACGCCCGTCTCCGCCGAACAGGTTATCCACGGCCATAAATACCAGACCGGAGGAGAATGCCATCAGCGCGGTCCCACGCAGGGGATTAAGGTGCAGCAGGTTCAGGTTAGTTGGCACCGGTAAATTGCGGGCAAACTCATGATACGGCTGGATCTTGATATTTCCCGCCGTAATATCTGAACTGCGGCGCAGCAGGTTAAATAGCCCCATCCTGAACTGACGGGCAAAACGTTCGTTAATAATTTCCAGAGAATGAAGCCGCTCGCGAATCACGCGTCGCTGAGTATTTGGATCGTAAGGTTTTATCCCCGCATCTCCCATGCTTCCATGGAGGTCATCGGGACTCTCCGTATCAGCATTGAGCAGGCGATCGATCTCATCCTGTGATAAAAAACTATCAGCCATTGTGTTTACCGCAGAATAAATTCATTAATCAAAACGTCAGTGACGTTAATCTTTTTGTTGAACGCCAGCGGTTTTTTAAGCTCATTATTGATGTTGCTAATCAGCTGGCGTTTACCTTCATCCGTTGAGAGCGTTTCATACGTTTGCTGAGAAAGCAGCATAAACAATCGGCTGCGATATTCCGGCAGGAATTTCTCAAGCACCTGTACGGACGACGTATCGCCAAGTCGTACGGACAGACCAATGTAGAGCACGCGATCCGACTCGTGCTGTGTCGGGGTCAGGCTAACGGTAAAGGTATTCATCGACACGTATAACGGTTCAACTTGCTGTACCGCCGGGGCTTCGTGCTCACTTCTCGAATTGTTGTCCGTCTGCACGTGTGCATATTTCATCGACCAGAACAGATAGCCTGAAAAACCGCAGGCTGCGAGGGCAATCAGAAACATTAGTATTAACAGAAGCGAGCGCGACCCTCCGCGAGCCGCAGCATTTTTATTTTTGTTACCCATTACGTAAACCCAATAAAATAAGAGAGGCAGCAACCTGCCCCTCGATAAATACGGCGGACATTGTAGTCCATTTAATCAGCAGAATAATCAGGAGATAAAATTTCATTCCTGTCGGCAATTCAGCAATTCAGGCAAAAGTGTTAATGCCGTATATATTTCCTTGCGTCGATGTTAATAATTCCGCCACAGTGTCTTCATCCACGAACACGTTATCTGCGCCTTGAGCGGTATGCTGCTCTCCGGAAGGATGACGTCCCTGCTCGCCACCGCCAGTATGTGGTCGATCGGGGCTCACGCTCGCCTGGCCCAACTGAAGCCCGGTTTCCGCTAAAGCCGCCCGCAGGTGCGGTAGAGCAGTCTCCATCATCTGCCGCACCTGGGCATGTTCGCTGACGATATGGATCTGCGCCTGGTCCTGCTGCACGCGCAAAGAGATATGCAATGAGCCCAGCTCCTGAGGATGCAGGCGGATCTCCGCATTGTGCAAATTGTCGCGGCTGAACAGGGCAATATGTTGGCTCACCGACTGTTTCCATTCGGGCGACTCCAGCGGATAACGGACGTTGACCACCTGCTGTGAGACAGGCTGACTGACCAGTCGCGCCGTTGATGGCTCCATCACGACGCTCTGAACCGTGGGATCGCACGTAGCGTGCTGCGATGCGTCTCCCTGATGAGCCGTTAAGCCTGGCATCACGGCGCTGGCGTCCGGGGCTTTTCCCCCTAACGCCTGTGCCTGCATCTGGAGAGGGGTATCTTCGCGTCGGGCGGGCTTCAGCTTAATATCGTCAACAGGGATCGTTAAAGGCGCCTTTTCGCCAGCGACCTCTTCACGTGGCAGACTCGCATCAGCAAGGGTCGAAGCCTCTGTAGCGCCCCTCGCCTGGCGGGTGACTATCTGCTGAAGCTGCCATTGCGGGCTTTCATCACCGGGAGAGGCGCTGATTCTGACCTCCGCCAGCGTGTCGTCACTCTCCCCCGGCTCAGCTACCGGCGGCAAAACCGGCTGCGGGAGAGGGTATCCTTCATGACTCAACAGCTGCGCCGGAACGTCCAGCCCAGGTAACAACAGTCCCATCTGCGCCAACCTGTCGTCGAGCGTGAGAGCAAAATCCTCGCCGATGAGTTTTCCTTTGCCTGCTCTCGTCGGCGCTCCGCCGGACAGCAGAGCCGTAATATCAATATTCATAGCCTTTCTCTTTTCTGTCCGGCACGCTGGGCGAATTCGTCCATCATTTTTTGCTCCTGGCGGCTCTGTGCCATAGCCAGTGCCGCTTCGCGGCGATCGATGAGCGTCTCAAACGCATTAAGGCGCTGCTTTTTCTGTAGCCACTTCTCTTTGACCCGATCCACGGCTTGTTCGCAGGTGGAAACATGTGATTCGTGCTGCTTCACCACCTGGTTAAGTGACAAAATGAAAGACTGTTGATTAATCAGATCCGCCATCGACATACCGTTGCCCAGCAAGCCCTGACGCAAAGATTGCTGGTACTCGCGCTCATAGTGCTGAAGCTGTTCATGCTGGGCCACGGCTGCCATAAGCGTCTGCTGGACGCTGCCGAGGGCGCGAGTGGTCTCCGTAAGCTTTTCCTGAGCCATGTCACGCAGCATGACCATTGGATTATTCACTTTCACGTTTTATCCCGCCTGTTCAACGATGTCTGGGAAAAGTTGGCTCAGTGCGGCAATAGCCTCGTCGTAACCGCTCCGCTCGTGTATTGCCTGATGCAGGAAGGCTTCCAGCGCAGGATACTGGTCTATCGCTCTGTCGAGCAGCGGATCGCTGCCCTTCACGTAAGCGCCTACGCTGACCAGATCCCGGTTACGCTGATAGGTCGACAACAGCTGCTTAAAACGCTGAACCTTGCGGTACTGGACATGCGGAATCAGCTCCGTCATCGCGCGGCTAATAGAGGCTTCAATATCAATAGCAGGATAATGGCCCGCCTCAGCCAGGCGACGAGAAAGCACGATATGGCCATCGAGGATCGCGCGCGCCGAATCGGCGATCGGATCCTGCTGATCGTCCCCTTCGGTCAGAACCGTATAAAAGGCGGTTATCGATCCGCCGCCGCGCATACCGTTACCCGCACGCTCTACCAGTGCGGGCAGACGCGCGAAGACGGACGGTGGATAACCTTTCGTTGCCGGCGGTTCACCGATAGCCAGCGCCACTTCACGCTGCGCCATGGCATAGCGCGTAAGAGAGTCCATTATCAGCAGGACATTCATCCCACGATCGCGGTAATCCTCAGCAATTCGGGTGGCGTAAACCGCACCCTGCATACGCAGGATCGGCGAGACGTCAGCAGGTGCGGCGATCACGACCGCGCGTGAGAGCCCCTCTTCGCCAAGAATGTTCTCGATAAAATCTTTTACTTCACGTCCGCGCTCGCCAATCAGCCCGACGACGATGACGTCGGCGGTGGTGAAACGGGCCATCATGCCGAGCAGCACCGACTTACCGACGCCCGAGCCGGCAAAAAGGCCCATACGCTGTCCCCTGCCAACCGTCAGCAGGCCATTTATTGCCCTCACGCCCACATCGAGCACGGACTTGATGGGATCGCGGTGAAGCGGGTTAAACGAGGGGGTAAACAGGCCGGCTACGGGTTTTCCCGCCGGTGGACGACCATCCAGGGGGCGGCCCTGAGCGTCAAGCACGCGCCCCAGCAGGTGTAACCCCACCGGCAGCTGTTTACCCGCTCCCTTATCGGCCTCTGGCGCGTACGCGCGCGCGCCGGGAAGAATACCGTCAACATGTTCAAGCGGCATAAGATAGAGCGTCTGACCGTTAAACCCGACCACCTCACACTCGACCGGTAAAATAGCCTGCCCGGTCTGACGTTCAACAATGCACAACGCGCCTATCGGCAGCTTCAGGCCAACGGCCTCCATCACCAGCCCGGTAGCACGCGTCAGCTTGCCGTACTGACGAAAGCGCGGGAGCTCTCCGAGCTTCTCTTCCACCCGATCCATGACCGAGAGCCAGTTTTTTAACTGCTGGCTCATTGGGACAATTCCTCTCGGGCGAGCTGACAGAGAGACTGCCAGCGCGTTTCCATGGTGGCGTCATACTCCACGTCCGGCGTGACCACACGACATCCCCCTGCGGCCAATTGGGGATCGCTTTGTAAGGACCACCCCATTGAGGAGAGCGTCTCACCGATCGCCTGGGAGACCATGGGCAGATCCTGCGGGTTCACATGCAGTTCTGTCGGGCCGTTGAGCAGGGTATCCTGCTTCATTAACTGGCGGATCTGCGCAAGCAGAGCATGGTTATCCGCCACGCTCAGGGTGCCGTACAGCTGCTGTACCGCCGTCAGCGCCAGCTGAACCAGACGTCCGGGAATAAGGCTATCGAGATTCGAAAGCGCAAGCTTGCACTGCGTCACCCATTCTCCAGCCTGGAGCAGTAAAGCCTGCCGTTCGTCACGAGCCTGTTCCAGCCCCTGCGCCAGACCCGCCTCACGCCCCTCCTTCAGCCCGGCCTCATAGCCTTCGCGACGGCCTTCCTCTTTGCCTTGCGCCAATCCCTGAGCAATACCCTGCTGCTCAGCCTGCTTACGCAGGCGTGCCAGCTCGGCCTTAAACTGCGCGTCAGAATGGCCGGTATCCTGCGTCTGCAACGGTACTTCAACCGTTTCGTTTAACAGATCCTCAGGCTGCCAGCTGCGCCACTGAGCGGCGCTATTGGCATCAAACGTAGGCATCGTCGCTGCCTCCAATGATGATTTCCCCTGTCTCCGCAAGGCGACGAACGATGTTCAGAATAGTCTTCTGCTCGGCTTCCACCTGTGACAAACGCACCGGACCGCGCGATGCCAGATCTTCGGTCATCAGATCCGACTGACGGCGCGACATGTTACGGAAGAACTTGGCCCGCAGCGCTTCATCTGCTCCTTTGAGGGCGATGATAAGGGTTTCACTTTCCACCTCCTGCAACAGACGCTGGATGCTGCGATCCTCGACATCCACCAGGTTTTCGAACAAGAACATTTCGTCGATAATTTTCTGTGCCAGCTCACTGTCGAAATCGCGAACCGCCTCAATGGCGGCCTCTTCCTGCTGGGATTTCATCAGGTTTAAAATCTCCGCAGCCGGGCGCACCCCACCCATTTTGCTGCGCTTAAGATTCTGACCGTGGAGCAGGCCGTTGAGTACCTCCGTCAGTTCCTGCAACGCGGCGGGCTGAACCCCGCCGAAGGTGGCGATACGCAGCATAATGTCGTTACGTTCACGATCGTCGAATTTGCTCAGGACGTCCGCCGCCTGGTTACGCTTTAAGTGGACCAGGATCGTGGCGATAATTTGCGGGTGTTCTTCACGAATCAGATCGAATACCGCCAGCGGATCCATAAAGTTGAGCGTTTCGATCCCGTTTCCACCCTGGTGGGTATCCAGCAAATCCTCAAGCAGCGTTGACGCACGCTCTTCACCCAGCGCCTTGACCAGCACGCTGCGCAGATACTCGTTCGTGTTAAGGCTCAGCGCGGCATACTCGCTTGAGTCATTTTTAAAGTCGCGCAGCACGGAGGCCATTTGATCGTGGGTAAACCCCGCCATGTTGACCATAGAACTGCTGATGGTCTTCACCTCATGCGCGTTTAGGTGCTTAAAGACTTCGGCGGCCAGGACATCGCCCAGCGTCAACATAACGATGGCGCTTTTCTCTGCGGCATTCATGATTTGAGCTCCTGATTCATCCACTGACGAATAACCAGCGCAATAACCCGCGGCTCCTGTTCCGCCAGTTCGCGCAGCTGCTGACTGTTAAGTTCCGTATCCACACGCTGCTGAGCGCGGTCACGCGCATCCTTTTCGGACGCTTTCTTGCGGGCGGCCAGCTCTTCCTGACGCGCCTCTTTTTCCATTTCCATGCGGCGCAGGCTGGTTTCCTGATGGCGGATCCAGGCCGGATGAACAAGCTTACGCCACATAACCCAGGCGATAATCGCGATAACCAGATAACGCGCAATCGCCATCATCAACTGATAAAACTTATCCTGTTTCCAGAATGGCGGGAGTTCCTCTTCCTCAACCCCGTTAAACGGCGAGTTCAAAATATTGACGCTATCGCCGCGTGAGGCCGTATAGCCGACAGCCTCTTTAACCAGAGCATTAATACGGTTCAGTTCAGCCTCACTCAGCGGACCCGGCTTGCCCTCAGCGCCTTGCGGCAGATGGTTTATCACCACCGCGACTGAAAGACGATCGATGCGCCCCATGGCATTTTTAATGTGGGTTAGCGTGCGATCGACCTCAAAATTGGTGGTCTCATCGTTGTGATTGTTGTAGGGCTGTGAGCGGTCATTTCCGGTACCAGCGGTACTGGTTTGAGCGGCAGGCTTGTCAAGCGGTTGCGTAAGTGGCGCAGTGGCAGGCGCTGGCGGCTGATTCGTCAGCGCGCCCGGTACGCCGCCATTGCCGCGTCCGTTACCCTGCTCGGACTGGCTCGTCTGGCGGCTTCGAATCACCATTTTTTGCGGATCGGCGTTGGGCTGATACTGCTCCTGCGTCTGCTCCTGCTGGGTAAAATCAATCTGCGCCGTGACCTGGGCGCGAATATTTTTGCTGCCCACCAGCGGCGCCAGGATTCGCTGGATGCGCTGCTGGTAATCACTTTCGATCTCACTGGTGTACTTCAGCTGTGACGTTTGCAGGCCGCGCAAACCACTTTGGGTGAGCAGCTCACCCCGCTGATCGACGATAGTGACATTTTCTGCCGTCAGCCCCGTCACGGCGCTGGAAATCAGATGGGTAATGGCAATGACCTGTCCTTCATCCAGGGTACGCCCCTGAATCAGGTTGACGGTAACGGAAGCCGTTGGCTGTTTTTGCTCACGCACAAACATCGTCTGCTTGGGTGTGGCAAGATGAACGCGCGCCGATCTGATCGGCCCCAGGTTTTCAATAGTACGCGCCAGCTCTCCCTCAAGCGCCCGCTGATAATTAACCTGTTCGCTAAACTGGCTAATACCAAACTTTTCCTTATCCAGCAGTTCAAACCCTACGGAGCCGCCTTTTGGCAACCCCTGTTGGGCCAGCTTCATACGCACTTCATGGACCTGCCCTTCAGGAACCAGAATAGCGCCACCCGGCGCGTCGATGCGGTAAGGGACATTCATCTGCGACAGCTGGGCAACAATGGCCCCACCGTCTTCATCACTGATATTGCTAAACAACACGCGATAGCCTGGCTCTTTTGCCCAGAACATAAGCGCAATTAATACCGATACGGCAGCCGCGGCGCAAATGACCAGCGATAGCTTCGGGCTGGCGCGAAGCCATGACAGAGCCGATTTAATTCGGTCAGCCGGATTATTCGTTAAATCATTTAATGTGGCACTCATGCCGTGATCCTGTAAGAAATAGCACGCACAATAATGCGCGTCAGCGCCTGTGATATCGCAGGGCTGATAACGACGATTTCAAATTAAGAGAAATTTTCAGGCGGGCATTATCGTCTGAAAGGCCGATTTTTTAAGGATAAATAAGCTTAAAGTAATGTTCGCTTATTGGATTTTATGGCCATTTTGCCTACGTGTTAAACTATCAACGTTTAAAAGATATGTAATAAATGTGTGCTTTTCCCTTATTAATTCAGGAAGTCAACAATGTCAGCAACTTTAATGCGTGGCGTACTCGATCAAATTAACACTCAGTCACAGCAAATAGCCGGCATGAGCCGAAACCAGCCTGCCGCGCTGAAAAACACGCCGTCGTTCTCTGACATTTTATTCAACAGTATCAATGAAATTAATGAAACTCAGGTTAACGCGAAAGAAATGACGCAGCAGTGGATGTCTGGCAGTAGCGATATTGGATTAAATGACGTAATGCTGGCAATGCAGAAGTCCTCAATTTCTTTTAGCTTCGGTGTGCAAGCGCGCAATAAAATGCTCAGTGCCTACCAGGAAATCATGAATACCCCGGTATAAGGCCTCGCCCTGTCTATGAGTGAATTTAAAGACATTCCCGTGCGCTTATCGCCAAATAAGCTTACGTTATCCGATTCTGAATTACAGCGTATTGGGCAACTGATCTATCGCCGCGCCGGGATTGTAGTCAACGCACAAAAACGAGAGATGATTTTTAATCGTTTATCACGGCGGCTACGGGCGCTGGGGATTGACACATTTCTTGAGTACATCAGCATTCTGGAATCCCACAGCGAGCATCCGGAATGGCAGAACTTTGTCAACGCGCTGACAACCAATCTGACCTCTTTCTTTCGCGAAACCTACCACTTCCCGGTGCTCGCAGAACACGCCCGTCAGCGGCCCAACGGCTACCGCGTCTGGTGTACTGCCGCTTCCACCGGGGAAGAACCTTGCTCCATCGCCATGACGCTGGACGAGACTCTGGGGAGCGCGACGGGAGGGCCACGCGTCTGGGCCTCTGACATCGATACCGAGGTGCTGGCCAAAGCGGAGGCAGGGGTATACCGCATGTCCGACCTACACTCGCTGACCCTGGTGCAAAAACGCCACTATTTTTTGCGCGGCTCGGGTGAGAACAGCGATCGGGTGAAGGTAAAGCCAGAACTGCTGGCCGCTATTCACTATCAGCGGCTCAACTTGCTGGACAACAGCTGGCCGCTGCCCGGACCGTTTGACGCCATCTTTTGCCGCAACGTGATGATCTATTTCGATGCGCCGACACAGAAGCGTCTGCTTGAGCGCTTTGCCCGCATGCTGAAGCCAGACGGCCTGCTGTTTGTTGGTCACTCTGAACATTTTAATCATCCGCACATTCCACTCAGGCTTCGCGGCCAGTCGGTGTATGAACTTACGGAGGCCTTACGGTGAAACGGATACGGGTGCTGACAGTTGATGATTCTGCGCTCATGCGCAACATCCTGAGCGCAGTGATCAATCAACAGCCAGATATGGAGATGGTCGGCACCGCGCCAGACCCGCTGATCGCACGCGAGATGATTAAGCAGTTGAACCCCGACGTGCTGACGCTGGATATCGACATGCCGAAAATGGATGGGCTGGAGTTTCTCTCCCGTTTGATGCGCCTTCGTCCAATGCCGGTGGTGATGATCTCCTCGATGACCACCCGAGGCTCGAAGGCGACAATGGCCGCGCTGGAACACGGCGCCGTCGATTTTCTGGCCAAACCCGATCAGCGTATCGCCGGAAATCTGGAACTGTGGGGTGTGCAGGTCGCAGAGAAGATCCGCATTGCCGCGAAGGCAAAACTGGGACGTCAGGCTGAAGTGGCCTCGCCGATACTGCGGGGCATTACCGTGGATCCACAAAGCATTGTGGCGATTGGCTCCTCGACCGGCGGGACGGAGGCGCTGCGCCAGGTATTAACGCCGCTGCCAACCAGCGTCCCCGGTATCGTCATCGCCCAGCATATGCCTGCCGGATTTACCCGCTCCTTCGCCCAGCGTCTTGATTCACTTTGCCAGATAAAGGTGCATGAAGCGGATGACGGCGATCCGGTACTTCCGGGTACGGCATTGATCGCCCCCGGCGACAAGCATATGGAGATCGTCCGTCACGGAAAAGGGTACGCCGTCAGGCTGACCGACGCGCCCCCCGTCAACCGTCATCGCCCGTCGGTAGACGTTCTCTTTAACTCCGTTGCACAGCTGGTGGGCGCACATGCCAGCGCCGCCATCCTTACCGGAATGGGAGCCGACGGCGCACGTGGGTTGCTGGCGTTGCGGGAGTCGGGCGCGTTTACCCTCGCTCAGAGCGAAGCGAGCTGCGTGGTGTTCGGTATGCCTCGCGAAGCGATTGCCCTTGGCGCTGCCCGAGAAATCGTCGATCTCAATAAAATTAGCCAGCGTCTGCTGGAAAGTTTCAGCCATAAACCACGACGTTCAGGAGAGAACACACATGTCGGATAAAAACCTGCGTTTTTTGGTGGTGGACGATTTTGCCACCATGAGACGTATCGTACGTAACCTGCTTCAGGATCTGGGCTATTCAAATATTGAAGAGGCGGAAGATGGCCAGGACGCGCTGAACAAGCTGCGCGCCGGTGAGTTTGATTTCGTTGTGAGCGACTGGAATATGCCCAACCTTGATGGCCTTGAGCTGCTGAAAACCATTCGCCTCGACCCGGCGATGTCAAAGCTGCCGGTACTGATGGTTACTGCGGAAGCAAAGCGCGAAAACATTATCGCCGCCGCGCAGGCGGGTGCCAACGGTTACATCGTTAAACCGTTTACTGCCGCCACGCTGGAAGAAAAGCTTGGCAAAATTTTTGAAAAACTCGGGTGAATACTATGACCACTCAGCCTGGCGAGATCGCGGAACCGCCAAAGGATCTCTTTTTGCGTATCGGTCAATTAACCCGGCTGCTGCGCGACAGTATGGCAAATCTTGGCCTGGAGCAGGCCATTAAAGAAGTCGCGGACGCGTTCCCCAACACGCGTGACCGTCTCAACTACGTTGTTGGCAAAACGTCTCAGGCCGCCGATCGCGCGCTGACGGCCGTCGAGGTGGCACGACCGCTCCAGGAAAGATTAGGTGAAAATGCCGGTAAGCTTACTGAACGGTGGGACGCCTGGTTTGAAGAGCCACAGCCGCTTGACGAGGCGCGAGAACTGGTGAAAGAGACACGTACCTTTCTGCTGGACGTGCCGGCCACCGCTCAGCAAACCAACCAACAGCTCACCGAAATAATGATGGCGCAAGACTTCCAGGATCTCACCGGCCAGGTGCTGCAAAGCCTGATGCAGGTGATTCAGACCGTCGAAACCGAGCTGATCAGCGTGCTGGTTGAAAACATGCGCGAACGTGACGCGGGTATCGAACAGAGCGGTGACGCCCATCTCAAGAACGGCCCGCAGATTGATACCAGCGTCGCCGGGATTGTCGCCTCTCAGGAACAGGTGGATGACCTGCTGGAGTCGCTGGGCTTTTGATGACCCCAGGCCAACACTATGTCTGAAGAGAGCGAGAGCGACAAAACAGAAGACCCCACACCCCACCGAAAACAGAAAGCGCGGGAGGAAGGTCAGGTTCCGCGTTCGCGCGAGCTGACCACCCTTGCCATGCTTCTGGTGGGCTGGGGGCTTATCGTCGGCGCAGGTAGCCATCTGGCGACGCAGCTTGAATCTATTCTGCACAACGGGCTGACCTTTGATCGACTGCTGATCCGCGACCCGCAGAATATGTTACATCGTGCAGCCTCGCTGTTGAGCATGGCTTTTCTCGCCATTCTGCCCTTCGCCGGCGGGCTGTACGTGACCGCAATAACGGCACCGTCGATTATCGGCGGCCTGAACGCAAGCAGTAAGGCGCTAAAGGTTAATCTTAAAAAACTTAATCCCGTCACCGGTATCAAGCGTCTTTTCTCTGCCCAAATGGTATCAGAGATGATCAAAAGCATCCTCAAGGTGCTGTTGGCCGCCACGGGGGGAGGACTGTTTTTACTGCTCAATAAAAGCAGGTTCATCAATCTAATGTATGAACCGTTGGGCGGCGCGCTAAACGACATCAGCAACCTGCTGATTGGCTGCATGCTGTACGTGATTTTGTCACTGATCCCCATGGTGGCCTTCGACGTGATTTATCAGCTCTGGAGCAACTTTAAGAAGCTGAGAATGAGCCGCCAGGAGATAAAGGATGAATTTAAAAACCAGGAAGGTGACCCGCACATTAAGGGTCGCGTCAGGCAGATTCAGCGCCAGATGGCACAAAGCCGCATGATGGCCGAGGTGCCCACCGCCGATGTGGTCGTCAACAACCCGACCCACTATTCCGTGGCGCTGAAGTACCAGGAAGGCACCATGGGCGCACCGATCGTCGTCGCAAGCGGCAGTGGACTTATTGCCCTGCGCATCCGCGAGATGGCTGAAGAAAATCGGGTTCCGATGCTGGAAGCGCCACCGCTGGCGCGTGCGCTTTACCGGCACTGCGAGCCGGGTCAGCCGGTGCCCGGTGAATTATATAACGCTGTTGCCGAAGTCCTGGCCTGGGTATATAGCCTGCGCCGGTGGCGTAAAGGCTTTGGCTTGCGCCCAACAGAACCTAAAGATTTGCCGGTTCCCCCGGCGCTCGATTTTGCACAAGAGAGTAAAGAGTAATGGCTAATATCGCCACCAAATTACGTTTGCCCGGCATCAAGGAGACCCAGTGGCAGGTACTGGCCGGTCCAGTCCTGATCATGACGATCCTTGCGATGATGATCCTGCCGCTGCCAACCTTCGTGTTGGACTTGCTGTTTACCTTTAATATTGTACTGGCGATCATGATCCTTCTGGTCGCCATGTTTACCCAGAATACGCTGGAGTTTTCCGCCTTCCCGACGGTACTGCTCTTCTCAACGCTGCTTCGCCTGGCGCTAAACGTCGCCTCAACGCGCGTTATCCTGATGCACGGCCATAACGGCGCTGACGCCGCGGGCCAGGTCATCGAAGCGTTCGGCCACTTCCTGGTAGGCGGCAACTTTGCCATCGGCATTGTCGTTTTTATCATATTGATAATTATAAACTTTATGGTCATCACCAAGGGGGCCGGGCGTATTGCAGAAGTGGGCGCCCGCTTTACCCTTGACGGTATGCCCGGTAAACAAATGGCAATCGATGCCGACCTGAACGCCGGTCTGATCGGCGAGGAGGAGGCCAAACGCCGTCGAAAAGAGGTGACTCAGGAGGCAGATTTTTACGGCTCCATGGACGGTGCGAGCAAATTTGTGCGTGGCGATGCCATCGCAGGCCTGCTGATCATGGCAATAAACATTATCGGTGGCCTGATTATCGGCGTAATGCAGCATGATATGACCCTCAGCGCAGCGGGAGAAGCCTACACGCTGTTGACCATCGGTGATGGCCTGGTTGCGCAGATCCCTGGTCTTGTGATCTCCACCGCGGCAGGTGTCGTTGTAACGCGTGTGGTCAACGAGCAGGACGTAGGCGAGCAGATGGTCGGCCAGCTGTTTACCTCGCCTCGCGTGCTTGCCCTCTCTGCGGCCGTAATTGGTTTGCTGGGGCTAATCCCAGGCATGCCCAATCTGGTCTTTTTACTCTTTACCTCCTCACTATTAGGGATTGCATGGTGGTTGCGGGGCCAGGAAGGTAAGGCGAAAAAAACGGGCGCCGCCCCCTCCGCCCCTACCCGAGCTGAAGCTGACGTGGCGCAGGTTAATGAAGCGACATGGTCTGACGTACAGATGGAAGATGTACTGGGGCTGGAGGTTGGCTATCGACTGATCCCTATGGTCGATCATGAACAGCAGGGCCAGCTGTTAACCCGCGTACGGGGTATTCGTAAGAAGTTCGCGCAGCAGATGGGCTTTCTGCCGCCAGCAGTTCATATTCGCGATAATCTCGACCTGCCGCCGACTCACTATCGTATTCTGCTAAAAGGGGTGACGATTGGTAAAGGCGAGGTCCAGCCCGATCGCTGGATGGCGATCGATCCAGGCTGTGCAGAGGGAGAAGTGCCCGGTACGCCCTGTAAAGAACCAACCTTTGGACTTCCCGCTCTATGGATCGATGAAGTCCATCGCGAGCTGGCGCAGACGCTGGGCTATACCGTAGTCGATCCATGTTCCGTCGTCGCTACGCACCTGAACCACCTTATCAGCACCCACACGGACGAACTTTTCGGTCGCCAGGAGGCGCAGCAGCTGCTTGACCAGCTCACCAAACAGTCGCCGAAGCTGATAGAGGATTTGATCCCCGGGGTAATCAGCCTGACCACGCTGCACAAAGTACTGCAAAATCTGCTCTCCGAGCGCGTGCCGATCCGCGATATGCGGACCATCATCGACACGCTGGCTGAGTATGCCACTCCTCAGTCTGACGCTGACGAGCTGACGGCCCGCGTGCGCGCTCGCCTCTCCCGGGCGATTACGCAGCAGTGGTTCCCTGGCGACGACGATATCCAAATAATCGGCCTTGATATGTCACTTGAGCAGTTGCTGGTACAGGCAACCCAGAGCGGAAGCGCTATCGAGCCGGGAATTGCCGAGAATTTAATGAAACAGACCGAGCAGGCGTTGCAGCATCAGGAAGCGCTGGGTGCGCCGCCGGTTCTGCTGGTGAACCCGGCGCTGCGTTTGATGCTGTCCCGCTATCTTCGTCGCATCTTCCCTCAGCTTGCAGTGCTCTCCAGCCAGGAGATAAACACTCAGCGCAACGTGAGAATGACGTATCTCATTGGAGGTAAATCGTGATAAGAGCCGCCTTGCTTGTTCTGCTGCTTGCGCCACCGGCGTTTGCTGCGGACGGTTCATGGAGCAGCCATAGTTTTGGCGGCACGCTGTCGCGCGGCAAGCAGGTACTGAAAAGTCGTCCAGTTCAGCCCGCCGCCCCCCTTCCGAAAGGGGTTACGCCGACGCATCTGCTGTGGAAGATTACACCGGACGGCCCCACGCCGCCGGGCTTTCGCATTCGCGTCTGTAACAACCTGCGCTGTCTGATACTTAGGGAACTGGCGGGCGAAATCCCGTTGCCAGCGGGTTTCCCGGCCGCGGGCCCCTTTCGCTTTGAGTATCAGTCGGTAGCGCGCGGCGAAATGACGCCGCCGCTGACAATACTGAAAAATGAAATCACAATAAGGTATCGCGGCAAGGGGCCATCGGCGCCTTAAGAGAGGTTCTGACAAACGGTACCGCTCTGGCGATATCCTGCCTTAAACCTCAGCACCTCATTTATCCCGCCCAGCGCCCCCTCACACGCCAGCGCCAGCGTCATCAGCATCGTCTCATCCTCCTGCGCCGATAACATCTCCATCCCTACCGGCAGCCCGATACGGCTTACGCCACAGGGCAACGTAATGGCAGGCAGGCCGCTGATGGCGGCCAGTTCCGGCGCGCAGCCTGGCGGCATCTTCGCCATACTTTCTGGTAATCGTTGTACGGTGGGATACACAAATCCGTCGATGCGCTGCACCTCCGCCACCTGGCAAAGGTTCTGCCGCAACAGGCGCTGAAAGCGACGCCCCGCCAGCCAGAGCGGGGTTTTCAGCGTGTTACTCGCCAGCATCTGACGTAGAAACGGCGCAAACTCTGGCAGGAAAGCGCCGGAGTCCACAATGCTTGTCAGCCCGGAGGGAGCGCCAGGCTGTTTGCTAAGCCAGTCGTCAATCGCCACGCGAAATTCATACAGACTGAGGCAGGTGGCCTGCCTCACCTCTTCAAGGAAGGGGAGTGAAACCTCCACCAGCGTCGCTCCGGCACGGCGCAACGTGTGCAGCGCCGACTGCCAGACCTCCAGCTGTACCTCATCCTCTCCCTGTAACGCGGTCACCACGCCAAAGCGAACGCCTTTCAGCGAACGCACAGGAAGCGCAACCGGCGGCAGGCCATGGATCACCGCATGCAGCAAGGCGGCATCCTCAACGCTATGTACCATTGGCCCAACGGTATCTTTGCTGGGCGAGAGCGGCGCCACGCCGTCCAGCTGTGAACGGCGAAAGGCAGGCCGTAGCCCCACCAGCCCGGTATAGCTACAGGGAATGCGGATAGAGCCGCCGGTATCGGTACCCAATGCGCCATCCGCCATTCCAGCCGCCACCGCCGCGGCGCATCCTCCGCTGGAACCTCCGGCGGTGAGTGTCGGGCAAAGTGGATTCGCCACATCACCCCCCAGCGAGCTACGCGAGCGCACATCGAACGCGAACTCGGACATATTGGCCCTGGCAAGAATAATCGCCCCCGCTCTGCGCAATCGCTGCACGACCCGAGCATCCGCTGTCGCGTTAAGTGAGGCCAGCGCACGGCAGCCAAGGGTGATCGGCATCGGCGCGCAGGCAATATTATCTTTGACGATCAGCGGCACGCCGTGCAGGGGGCCGATCGGCTCTCCACGCCGACGCTGCTGCTGATGCTGTTCCGCCTGAGACATGGCGTCAGGGTTAACCCCGAGGATCGCGTTGAGCGCCCGGTGCTGCTGTATGACGTCGAGACGGCGGGCAATTTCCTCCGGACAGTCGTCTGGCGGTATCAGGCGCTTCATAGTCTCAGGCTCCCCGTGCTGAAAACCGGGCAGAAGGCTGCCCGGGATACGTTTTAGTCCCGCATGCCGGTAGTAATGGCATCAATGTCCTGCGGACGCAGACGAATTTCCGCCGCCCGTCGGTGCCCCTGCATCCCCTCGGTACGGCTCTGGCGGATCGCCGGTTCTGCGATTGCCGGGATACCCTGCTCGTCAATCCACTGATGGGTACAGATTTTGACGTATGCCCCTACCCACAGACCGCCGGTATAGCGTGCCGCCGCCATCGTCGGTAACGTATGGTTGGTGCCGCAGCATTTATCGGAGAACACCACGCTGGCGTTCTGACCAATAAACAGAGAGCCATAGTTGCGGATCTTCGCTGCCGTCGCGTGCGGATCGCGGGTATGCACCTGCAAATGCTCCGTCGCCATATGGTCAGCAAACGCAATTAGCTGCGCTTCATCTTCGCAGAGCACAATCTCACCCTGCCGACGCCACGCCTCGCCCGCCGTGGCGGCCGTTGGCAGAGTCGCAAGCTGACGCTCAACCTCCGCCAGGGTACGCTCAGCGATATCCCGGCTGGTTGTCGCCAGCCCGACGCGGGTAAGAATATCGTGCTCTGCCTGCGCCAGCATATCGGCGGCCAGAATGCGCGGATCGGCGCTGTCGTCGGCGATAGTAAAAATCTCGCTCGGCCCGGCGAGGGCATCAATGCCGACTCGACCAAACACCTGGCGTTTCGCTTCGTTAACGAAGGCGTTGCCTGGCCCAACGATTTTGTCCACCGACGGGATGCTCTCCGTTCCCCAGGCCATAGCCGCAATGGCCTGCGCGCCGCCAACTTTGAAAATGCGGTGCGCGCCCGCCAGATGGCAAACGGCAATCATCGCCGGATGGGCGCCCGGGGGCAGACAGGCGATAATCTGTTCACAGCCCGCCACCGTCGCAGGAACAATCGACATCACGGGTGCGGAGAGAATCGGATACCGTCCGCCCGGCACGTAGCAGCCCACCGTCTGCACCGGGATGATCCGGTGACCGAGATGCACGCCAGGCAGCGTCTCTACCTCCAGCGGCAGCATGGTCGCCAGCTGCGCCTGCGCAAAACGACGCACCTGATTAATGGCAAACTCACTGTCGCGGCGCGTCTGGGCATCCATCCCCTCCAGTGCTTCGGCAATCTCCTGCTCGCTCACCTCAAACTGCGCCGGTACGACATGATCAAACTGCTGCGAAAAGGCTCTTAGCGCCGTATCGCCCTCGGTTTTCACGCGCTCGATAATGGCGCTGACCTTCTCCGTCAGGGAACGATCGGCCTGCGCATCCTGCCCCTGCGGGCGCTTAATCCAGCTCACCTGATTTAACATTTACGCGTCCTCCATCTGGCCGAGTTTGATCTGCGCCAGCAGCGCCAGATGGTCATAAACCACCCACTCATCAACAATTTTTCCGTTGACGATGTGGTAGTGCGACATGCCCATCACGAACAGTCGTTCTCCGGTCGGCTTGCCGAGTTCGCCGTAACCCAGGTGATGTCCTTCGATAATCCAGCGTACGGCCACTTTGACGCCGCCTTCATCGCACGGGTTGGAACAAATATGCTGCGGCAGCCACGCGCCGTCAGGGATCATCCCCACCAGCGCCAGCGTCTGATGGGTTACCGCCGCGGTGCCGTACAGCTCTTTCATCAGCGGACCGTGCCACTGTACGTTAGGCGCATACACTTCTTTGATCTTGCCAAACATCCGGCGGTTGTAGATCTCATGCAGCCAGCGCAGGCACTGCTCCTCCGTATCGGTGTGCGCAATGGAAACATCGCACTCCATCTCCGGCGGATATTGCCCCAGCATGCGGCCGTTTTCGCCGATGTCCATCACGCGGAAGCCTTTATCGAACTGCTCCTTTGCCATATTAAATGCGATTTGATCGGTATTCAGGCCAAGCTGTTTCATCAGTGACATATTGTCGCTGACCACCCACTCCCGATAAATTTTATTCTCGTGGATCATGCAATCCGCCACGGTACGCGTCACAAACGTACGGTTCGTCGGCTTACCTAAATGGCTGTGCTGGGTATGCCGCCCGCTTCCCGTCACCAGGTGAGAGGTATAAAAACCGTCAACATCATTTCCGTTCCAGATAACCTGGGTTGCCATTCCGCGCCGTTCCGGGAAGGCAATTAAGCGTTGCAGCGTATCCTGCACCACCTGTTCGCGGTTATAGAGTGTCCCCAGCGCGTTATACAGCACGCAGTTATGGGTATAGTGAGAATAAATTAAGCCAACATCGCGCTCGTCCCATATTTTATGGGTGCAGCGAACGATATAATCGACAATATCGGTATAGCAGTCATCAAAGCCGCGTAATGATTGCACGCGCGGTCTTTTTTCCGGTACCAGATCGACAAAATCACGACGCTCCACCTGTAATACAGGTTCCTCTTTCAGCGATTTCACGCTGCTTTTTTCGGGTACGGCTGGTGCTTTATTTGTTGCTTCGGTGGAAGACATATAAACTCCTGCTCTGTTTTCAGACAATAAGAACCCGCACCCGTAAGTGAGGGTGAATTAAACACGGTTATTTTTTGCAGCCGGAATAAGGGGGCTGCCGCCCCATTAATTAAATATTTGCGACCAAATCGCTAATTCATCGATCCCCAGATATTCACGGAAAATTAAACCATCACGTAATTCAAGCTGGCTGATACCGGTAATTGATATGGGTTTACGGGTCGGCGCACCAAATTTGCCGTAACCGTCATGCCAGGTTAACAACGACCAGCGCAATGAAAGTCGAATCGGCTCATTAGGATCTTTACGCACAATCAGGTGATGAAGCTGCGTTTCGCTGTCGGCAAATGAAGCGCGATAACCGGAAAGCTGTGCGCCAATTTCCTGTTCGCCGGTGCAGAGGCAGTGCCCCGGCGCGTACAGCGTCGCCGCCGGGTGATAGAGACCGGGCACCACGCCGCTGTTACCGCCCGCCCACATCGTTAAGTAGCGCTCAACGACCCCGGCCAGCGCCCCTTCCACGTCGTCGCCCTCAGGCCCACCCGCCCAGCGGGCGTCAAGCGTCTCAGCAGATACAGATTCCAGCCCAAGCTGCTGGCGCATGGTCGCCAGGTTAAAAGCAAAGTCGCGGACATCCAGCCCCAGTTGCGCCACAATCGCGGCACGATCCTGAAGCAGCCACTCCTGGCGTACGGCACCATCAACACAGATGCGATCGGCCCAGGTGCGGACCCAGACATTTTTCCCGGTCGGCGGGCCAAAAAATCCCTCCCCCTGGTGCTGAATGCGGGCTACGGTACGCTGCGCCGCATAGTACTCGTCCCCCGGGTTCTGGCTGCACAGAATATCCTCCGTCAGCACCGCTCGCTGCGGGAAGCTGTGCATCGCCTCAAGCGTCAGGCGCATAAACTGGGAAAGCTCATGCAGCTGTTTTTCGGGGGTAGTGAAAACCACCGGCGTGGCGTAAAAATCTGCCAGCTGGCCGATATCTTTCTGCTCCCACACCACGTGCGTCAGCGTCAAAATGAACTGCTGGATAGAGTCGAATTGAGGGCTGAAGCCCCGCAATCTGGTCATGTGCGCTCCTTAGACTGGAATAGCGTTAAACCATTGGTTTCGATAACGCCGCTGCGTGGGCGACGCGCCGAGTGGCGTATCACCAGCGTACCGGGCACCGTAATCTGTTCAGGCTCTATGGTTCCGCTGTCAATTTGCTTCATTAACAGTTCCACCGTGGCATCCACCATCGCGCCGACCGGCTGCGACGCCGAGGTCAACGCATAAGAGGGCCAGCCGGAAGGGCCGATGTCGTCATACCCGACAACGGAGACCTCCTCCGGAATGCGCAAACCAAACTCATAGCGTGCCACATCCATTACCGTGACGGCCATATGATCGTTGGCGACAAAGACCGCATCCGGCGCTGGCGACGTCGAAAACAGGGTATAGGCTGCCCGGGTGGTTTGCTGAGCGTCGTAATTCCCGTGCACCACCCGGACATCGGTGATGCCATGTTCTTCCAGCGTGGAAATGAACCCGCGCTGGCGGGCGATATTGACCGGGGAATCGGCCACGCCGCCCACGTAGGCAAAACGCTTGTGCTCCCCCGCCAGCAGAAACTCGGCAATCTGCCGCGCGGCCGCTTCGTTATTACTGTTGACGCTGGAGGCCATGCCACTCTCTTCGCTGCGGTTAAACAGCACTACCGGGATCCCGGCGGCAAGGCACTCCTCGGATAACTCCAGCGACAGCGTCACCGAGGCCAGCACAATGCCATCCACCCGGTACTGCATAATCTGGTCAAAAATACGGTCTACGTTACCTTCCCGGTCGCCAACGAACAGCAGCAGGTGATAGTTCAGCGTATCCAGCTTTTGCGCCAGCGCCTCCAGCACCTGCGAGTAAAAGGGGTTATCAAAGTAAGAAATGACGACACCGATAATGCGCGAACGAGCCGTGTTGAGCGAACGGGCGATCGCATTCGGGCGATAACCCAGCTCGCGCGCTGCCTTCAGCACTTTTTCACGCGTTGCCGGTGAAATGCTGGCCCCCGGCGTGAACGTTCGCGACACCGCAGATTGCGATACCCCCGCCAGCTGAGCGACCTGTTGGGATGTGACTGCTGCAAAAGTCTTACGTTTCATTACCCCTGATTCCTTATCAACGTCCTGCCCATTTGCGCGTGCTTCAAACGCCTCAGCAAGTGGGTGTTTTTTATACTTACACCACCTTTGCATGCGTATGCAACACAAAAAATTAAAATTCTCACAACAAGATCGAGATCACTTTACAAATGTGAAACCTTTTCGTAACTTCAAATCTTGAATACGTATGCAAAGAGTTTTCATACCGTCAATGGTACCGGAGAGAACAGGAGTCGCCCAAAGGATTGAACCGGTAAACGTCGTCCCTGACTGGTTATAACCCATTAATTCTTAAGAGGTTCAAAACCATGTTTCAAGCACTGTTACGCCGTCGGGAAGCCCGGCTCTTTTTCATCATCAGCATCCTGTTCTTTATCTGCATTCATAGCATTGATGCATTCCTGGCCCCCATGATGATCAACCAGGGCATTGAGCCACAGATCATGGGCATCATCATGGGCGCGTCCGGTCTGGCAACCCTTCTGATACGCTTCCCGTTAGGCATTATTTCCGACGTGGTTAAAAGCCGCAGGATCTTCATCCAGATTGGCCTGCTGCTGCCAATTATCGCCTGGCCGATTGCCTGGCTTGAACCCAACGCCATTACGCTGTATCTGGCGAAAGCGGCAGACGGTGTCACGGCGGCGACCTGGGTGCTGTACAACATCCTGTTCATGCGTTACTTCGGTCGCAACGAAGCGCCTGCCGCCGTCGCGCTGCTGGCGCTGGCAGGGCCCATCGGCGTGTTTCTCGGTAACTGTATTGGCGCGGTGCTGATTCACTATTTCGCCAATAACATCGCCTTTTTTGTCTCCTGCATCTCCGCCCTGGTGGCGTTATTCCTGACGACCCGCATTCAGGACGTGCACGACCCGGTTCAGGCCCCCACGCTTAAAGCCTGCATTACCGGCGCGCGCCAGCAGCTGGCCGACCGTTCCGTCTGGCTGATTGGCATCCTGGCGACCGTCGTCATTCTGGTGCCCTTCGCCACCCGTGACACGCTGACGCCGGTCTATGCCGAGCAGCTTGGCGCCCGGGCGGGGATCCTCGCGCTGCTGGGTAACATCCACCTTCTTTTTTACGGGCTGGCCATCGCCCTGTGCAGTTCGGTGTTTTATCAGCGCCTTGGGCTGGTAAAAACCGCCGTGCTCGGCATCGTTTTACAGGTGATTTCCACTTTCGGCATTCCCTTTACCAGCAATATCTATGTGATTTACCTGTGGCAGGCGCTGGCGGGGTTCTCGTTCGGTATGGCCTTTGCCGCATTCATGTCGCTCAGCGTAGTGAATACCTCGTCTGATGAACAATCCACGCGAATGGGACTATTCCAGACCATTTATTCCTGCGGCATGTTTGTCGGGCCGGTAATGATGGGCGTAATGATGCAACATATTAACCTGTCGTCCGGTTATATATTGATTGCCGCCCTTTCCGTTGTGGCCGCTATTGCCACGCCGCTGTCCGCTCGATGGGTATATGCCCGTAAAACGCAAACCTCAGCCCAATTATTAAAAAACGGTGCGTACGCTGCCGCGCCGGATCAATAACTCTTTCTGAAGTAAACACCCTTTCCCGGCTCGCCGGGAGGACAACTGACATCTGAAAAAGGTAAGGAGAAGCGAGTGTCCTGGAAATTAAAAACCGGTAAATCTACCGAAGAGCGCCAGCAAGCCAACCAGCAAATAAGAGAAACGGTTGAACAAATACTTGCGGATATTGAAAAACGCGGAAATAAAGCCATTCGCGAATTATCCATTAAATTCGATCGTTATGACCGTCAGGATTATCGTCTGACGTCCGCGGAGATTGACCGCTGCATAAAACAGTTAAGCCGCCAGGATATTCAGGATATTGAATTTGCCCAACAGCAGGTGGCGAATTTTGCCCGCGCGCAGAAAGAATGTCTGCGGGACCTGGAAATTGAAACGCGTCCCGGGGTGATCCTCGGACATAAAAATATTCCGATTAACGCCGTAGGATGTTACGTGCCTGGCGGAAAATATCCCCTGCTCGCCTCCGCGCACATGTCGATCATCACTGCCAGCGTGGCGGGGTGTTCAAGAATCATCAGCTGTGCCCCGCCGTTTAACGGTCAGCCCGCCCCGGCGATTGTCGCGGCGCAAAAAATGGCTGGCGCAACGGAAATCTATGCCCTTGGCGGCATTCAGGCGATAGGCGCCATGGCGCTGGGCACGGACTCGCTGGCACCGGTCGACATGCTGGTCGGGCCCGGTAACGCCTTCGTCGCGGAGGCCAAACGCCAGCTGTTCGGCCGGGTAGGTATCGATCTGTTTGCCGGTCCGACGGAAACGCTGGTGATTGCCGATGACACTGTTGACGCGGAAATGTGCGCCACGGATCTGCTGGGCCAGGCCGAACACGGCGTCACCACCCCTGCCATCCTGCTGACGAACTCGCTTCAACTTGCCAAAGAGACGCTCAGCGAAGTGGAACGGCTGCTGGAAAAGCTCCCTACCGCCGACATTGCCCGCCAGTCGTGGCAGGACTACGGGGAAATCGTCGTCTGCGACAGCCACGAAGAGATGCTGCTGGAGGCAGATCGTATCGCTTCCGAACATGTTCAGGTGATGACCGACCGGGACGACTGGTTCCTGGCTAACCTGACCAATTACGGCGCGCTGTTCCTTGGACCGCGTACTAACGTGGCCTACGGCGATAAGGTGATCGGCACCAACCACACCCTGCCCACGCAGAAAGCCGCACGTTATACCGGCGGCCTGTGGGTGGGCAAGTTCATGAAAACCTGCACCTTCCAGAAAGTCCTCAGCGACGAAGCCACCGCCGAAATCGGCAGCTATTGTTCCCGTCTGTCGCTGCTGGAAGGGTTCGCCGGACATGCCGAGCAGGCCAATATTCGCGTGCGCCGTTATGGCCAGACGGAAGTTCCCTACGCCACACCGGCCCCGGTCAGGGAAAAGGTGTAAGCCATGACGCTTTTGCAAACGCCCTCTTTCACCCTGCACGGCAAACGCGCGCTGGTGACCGGCGGGTCAAGAGGGATTGGCTTCGCCGCCGCCGTCGCCCTCGCACAGGCGGGAGCAGAGGTATGGATCGCCGCCCGGGGCCGCGAGGCGCTGGCGCATGCCACAGGTCTGGCAGCGGAACACAGTCTCGCATTTCACCCGCTGGAACTGGATATTACCGACACTCAGGAGGTGGCGCGTGTGCTGGCGACGTTGCCCACGCCCGACATTCTGGTGAACAGTGCCGGGCTGGCCCGCCACCAGCCGTTTCTTGAGGTGAACGAGGAAAATTTCGATGCGGTGATGGCGCTTAACCTGCGCGCCACCTTTTTTATCAGCCAGCACGTGGCGCGCAGAATGCGGGCGGGCGGTAAGGGGGGATCGATTATTCACATCTCATCGCAAATGGGACACGTTGGTGGCCCCGAGCGTAGCGTGTACTGTGCCTCCAAATTCGCGCTTGAAGGGTTAACCCGAACGATGGCGCTGGAGCTGGGCGATGCGGGGATCCGCGTCAATACGCTGTGCCCGACCTTCATTGAAACCGACCTGACGCGTTCGTCGCTCGCCGACCCGGCATTTCGCCGCTATGTGCTGGACAACATCAAACTGCGCCGGCCAGGCAGGCTGGAGGACATTATGGGGCCGGTGGTGTTCCTCGCCTCTGAAGCCGCCGGGCTGATCACCGGCAGCGCCCTGATGGTTGACGGCGGCTGGACGGCTACGTGAGGGATGCAATGGAATATCCGCTTCTGGACAATACCGATCTGCCGCTGGTGCTGCTTGGCGGCACGCTCTGTAACGCCCGGCTCTGGCAGCCCGTCATTGAACGGCTGAACGTCTCAGCGGTGCTGTGCATCACGCTGACGGGCGCAGAGTCCGCGCCGCAGGCGTCACGGCGGTTGTTAAAGGTTCTGCCGCCGCGCTTTCTGCTGGCAGGCTTTTCGCTCGGCGCGATTGTCGCGCTGCAAATGGCCGCCGACGCGCCAGAAAGAGTGAACGGGCTGACGCTGATTTCCGTTAATCCGTTGCCCGTTGCGCCAGACACCCTTGCTTCACGCCGGGAAGCGGTACACACCGCACAGGCGCGGGGCCTGGCCGACTGGCTGGTCTCCTCGCTGTGGCAGAGCTATGTCGCCCCGTCACGTCTGTCCGATCGGATCCTGCAAGAGACTATTTGCCGAATGGCGCAAGAGTGCGGCATTGAGACCTTTGCGGAGCAAACGGAAATGGCCATTCACCGGCAGGACAACCGGGCTGCGTTTAACGCCCTCTCCTGCCCCACATTACTTCTAAACGGCGCGCAGGACGTTATCTGCACGCCCCATCATCATCAGCTACTGGCAGCAGGCAACGCGAACGTGACCAGGCATACGGTGGAGGCTGGCGGGCATTTTATTCCGCTGGAAACCCCGGATGAGATCGCGCCGCTGCTGCGTCAGTGGATAACGGAGTGCATACAGTGCGCAAAAACAGTTTAAAGACCGCATTTCTGGAAAATACCCCGATCGTTAACGGCTGGCTGGCGATCCCGTCCGGGTATAGCGCGGAAATTATGGGCCATCAGGGTTACGACGCCGTCACCGTCGATTTGCAGCACGGCATGATTGATTTTGCCAGCGCGTTGTCGATGCTACAGGCGCTATCGAGCACGCCTGCCGTGCCGCTGGTGAGGGTGGCAGATAACGATCCGGCGCAAATCATGCGCGTATTAGACGCCGGCGCGTATGGCGTAATCTGTCCGATGATCTCCAGCGCGGAACAGGCTCGCCGTTTTGTCGCTGCCTGTCGCTATCCACCGCTGGGTGTTCGCTCCTTTGGTCCGGCCAGAGGTCTACTCTACGGCGGCAGTGATTATCCACAGCACGCTAACGACGAGATCCTGACGCTGGCAATGATCGAAACCCGCGAAGGGCTGGCGGATCTTGACGCCATCCTTGATACCGAAGGACTGGACGGTGTGTTTATTGGCCCCAACGATCTCTCGCTGACGCTGACCGGCAGCGCCAGCGCCGAATCCCAACATCCCGAAATGCTTGCTGCTATTGAGCGGGTGATTCACTGCTGCCGCCAGCAGCAGAAGATTGCCGGTATTTTCTGCACTTCCGGCGCGGCCGCCGCAGCGCGTATTGCGCAGGGTTTCCAGTTTGTTACCCCAGCAAACGACGTTATGCAGCTGGGTCGCGCCTCACGTGAAGCAATTGCTCTCGCCCGCGGCAACGCCATCCCTACCACCGGTGCATCCGGTTATTAAAAGGAGAAATGATGAAAACTATCCATCTTAGCCAGAGCCAGGCACGAACACGGTTAATCGCCCCCGACGATATGGTTTCCTGCAATCTTGCTTTTATTGATTGCAAGCTGCCCGGTTCGCATCTCAAACAAAACTATTCCTTCATCGGCCCGGGTGTAACTCAGTCCAGCGAGCAGATTGTTAATATCCCCGAGCCGCACGGCTTTAACATTGGCGCGGCGGCTATGCCGAAAGGGGTAACCAATAACCTGCATCTGCATTTCACCGCAGAAGTGTTCCTGATCCATGAAGGGACATGGCGTTTTCGCTGGGGCGCCAACGGCGAGCATGAAGCGGAATTTAGCGCGCCCACCATCCTCTCAATACCGACCTGGATCTTCCGCGGTTTCACCAACGTCAGTAAAGAAGATACCTGCGGCATGGTATTTACCGTGCTCGGCGGGGACAACACGGGCGGCATCATCTGGCACCCGTCAGTGCTGGCGGCCGCCAGCGAGTACGGTATGTATCTCAGCAAGGATAATATGCTGATTGCGCAGGAGGCAGGTGAACCAATGCCCGATCCCGCCACGCTGCTGACGCCGCTGTCAGAGCAATATATTGCCGGTCTGCGTGACTACAGCGTTGAGGAGATGCGCCAGCGTGCGGTAACCGGCGATGATCGCTGCTGGTCAGCACAGGGACTGCTGGATTCGGTGCTGCCGGGACACGGCGGCGAAATTGCGCCGGTTATCGGTTTCGGCATTTCACAGGATCGGAATTCCGCTCCCGCTATTGTGAGCCCGCACGGTTTTTCCGTCGAATGGCTGCGTCTTGCTGACGACCACATTGTCGGTCGCCATCTCTGCCCGGATATTCAGGTGATCATGGTCTTTAAAGGACAGCTGGAGGTGACCTGGAACGAGGCGGGTAAAGAAGTCAGCATTATCGCCCCGGAACGTTCGGTGATCTCCATTCCGGCAAACAGCTGGCGCCGCTACCGCGCGGTTGATGGCAATGTGGAGTTTATTCTGACGACCCAGGGCGATCAGCGTAAGCGCCTGTACTGGGACGAAGCGATCCTGCACCAGGCGAGAGAACACAATCGCTGTCTCGATCCTGATGGCTACGTGGCGGATGCCGACATCCTGCCAGCCACGGCCCGTCGGGCCGGAGAAAAAGTAGAAAAAGTGCCAGCAGCTAACTGATTTTTACGGCAAAGTGGCGCAAAATAGGGGGGCAGGGATCGCCTGCACCATCATCAATAATGATGCACATAAAACGGATTGCATGATAAACATGGATGGAAAATCAAATGTACAGACCCATAGTCGTTATCCTCTTTATTCTTCTGACGCTCGCCGCACTGATTGAAATGGGGATTATCTCTTTCGGCTAAACCTCCCCCCTCAGAAAGGCCACATTTGCGGCCTTTTTATTTATGAAATATGTGAAGTCGACAGTTTATTTTTATGCGTAGCAGAATCCAAACCCAAACCGAAAATATATTTCATTAATGCAATTCTTCGAAATATATCATACAGCAGATGATTCACCCTAACTTAAATCATTATTAAGCAGTCATTAATATTCGCTGTAATTATAAATAAAGCCTATGTATTCAGTATTATCCCCCTCTCATTTCTTCCACTACCTAATCCCGACCGCCTGTACGCCAACGCCTCTGTGGCGCGGCCCGCATAGCCAACAAAATATATTCGCGCTATCAATTAATTTTCTCTGCAATCACAGTGCAGGGTTTACAGACACTTAATTTGCACATTCAGATATTTATAGCTATATCATTTTTACAGCAAAACAAATAATACCCGCACAAATAATAAGGCTTATAAATTAAGAAAATATAAATAAATAACAGTTACTCATGTAAATAATTAGCTTCGCCCTGATGTTGCCACGTTGATTGCTGGCGGGTCTCGGTCGCTCTAAAGAAAGCAACGGTAAATACTGTTTTATTCACAGTATTTTCGCCGGGAGCGCCCTCATCCCTTCAGAAAATATGGCCACGTCTGACACGCCGTAAACAATAACTCTGCTGGAGTAATAACTGTATGAGCCAAATATCTGTTATATCGAAACTAACTGGCGTGGAAACGACCACGGAGGGAACACAGGTAACACTCGGCCATTCGTCTATTGTTAAACTTAACGTGGATCGCGCCGATATCTCAGGTTACTCCCGCAGCGGAAACGATCTGGTGATTACCCTCCACTCGGGCGAAGTGATTACCCTCAAGAATTTCTACGTCACCGACGCGCAGGGCGTGAGCCAGCTGGTGCTTGAGGAGAGCGACGGTGCGCTGTGGTGGATTGAAGATCCAACCGGTGCCGCCACCTATGAATCCATCGCCTCCACGGACGCCCTACTGGCGGCGTCAGGGAGTGATACCGGCGGCGCCGCAGCGTGGCCCTGGGTGCTGGGTGGCCTGGCCGTCGCAGGTGGGATTGCCATTGCGGCGGGAACCGGCGGTGGAGGTGGCGGAGATGACGATAACAACAGTCCGAATCCCGGCAATCCGGGAAATCCTTCCGAGCCAGATACCACGCCTCCGGATGCCCCCACCAATCTACAGGTCTCACCTGACGGCAAAACCGT
>NZ_JADBRE010000016.1:0-50671 GCF_014930525.1 Enterobacter cloacae complex sp. S1 | reverse complement strand
TCCGTCCGGCAATACCAGCCAGGGCGGTCAGGTTACGGCACCGGATCTCACCGCGCCGGATGCCCCGGCCAATCTGGAGGTCTCTCCTGACGGCAAAACCGTCACCGGTACCGCTGAGCCGGGCAGCACCGTTACCCTGAAAGATGCCGATGGCAACACCATCGGAACGGGCAAAGCGGGTAGCGACGGGAAATTTACGATTGATCTCGGTACGCCGCTTACCAACGGAGAACAGATCACCGCTACCGCCACCGATCCGTCCGGCAATACCAGCCCGGGCGTTCAGGTCACGGCACCGGATTTAACCGCGCCGGATGCACCCGAGATTGTCACCGTCAATGATAACGTGGGCGCCGAAACAGGCCCGCTGAGCAACGGACAACGCACGGACGATGCCCGTCCGACGTTCAGCGGCATCAGTGAAGCCGGCACCGTCATTACCTTCTATGACAACGGGAAACCGATTGGCACCGCCACAGCCGATGCCACCGGGAAATGGAGCTTTACCCCGTCGACCAACCTGTCTGAAGGCAACCACGCCATTACCACCACCGCGACCGATGCCGCAGGCAATACCAGCCCGGCGTCCACGGCGGTAACCTTCGTGGTCGATACCGTCGCGCCTGGCGCGCCAGCGATCGTCAGCATCACCGATGATGTTGCGCCTGGCACCGGCACGCTCGGGAGTGGAAGCAGCACCAACGACCCGCGGCCACAGCTCACCGGCACGGCGGAAGCGGGCTCGACGGTCACCATCTATGATAACGGCATTGCCATTGGCACAGCGGTTGTGGGCAGTAACGGAAGCTGGAGCTTTACGCCGTCGGTGAATCTGAGCGAAGGCAGCCACCAGCTTACCGTGCGCGCTACCGACGTCGCCGGTAACACTGGCCCGGCCTCGCCGGTCTTTACCGTCACGGTAGATGTCACCGCGCCGCAAACGCCTTCCGGATTTATCATTAACGACGACACGGGCGTACTGAAAGGGGCGATCGGTGCCGGGCAATTTACCGATGCCTCAGAGCCGCGCCTGACGGGCAGAGGTGAACCGGGCAGCACGATCACGGTTTACGATAACGGCGTTGTTATCGGCACCACCACCGTTCTGCCGAACGGTACCTGGAGCATCACGCCGACGAGTCCACTGGCAGAAGGCACACACTCGATTACCCTGCGGGAAACCGATGCGGCAGGCAACCAGAGCGGTCTGTCTCAGCCGATCAACTTTACCGTCGATCTTACGCCGCCAGACATGCCGGTTGCGACGCTCAACTCCGCAGGCACCCAGATCACCGGTACCGCCGAGCCGGGCAGTAAAATCGTCATCACCAACAATGCCGGGCTGCAAATCGGGACCGCCACTGCCGACAGCAACGGCAACTATGTCGCCAACCTGAACCCTGCGCAGACCAACGGTGAGATTATCTCCGTGGTCGCCTCCGATGCCGCAGGCAACCAGAGCTCACCGGCGCTGGTTAACGCAGCGGATATCACCCCGCCTGCCGCACCGGGCAACCTGGTGGTGGCGGAAGACGGGGCCAGCGTCAGCGGAACCGCCGAGCCAAACAGCACGATTATCATTAAAGCGCCGGACGGTACGATCATCGGCCAGGCCACCGCCGGTCCGGACGGCACATTTACCATCCCGATTTCGCCAGCCCAGACCAACGGCGAAGCCCTTGAAGTGACGGCCACCGACGGCAGCGGCAACACCAGCCCGTCTGGCTTTGCCGACGCGCCAGACAGCACCCCACCGCTGGCGCCGGAAAACGTGGTGATCTCTGCCGACGGCACCACCGTAACCGGTACAGCCGAGCCGGGCAGTACCGTCACCATTCGTGAAAATGGCGTGAAGGTCGGGGAAGCGGTCGCCGACGATCAGGGGAATTTCAGCGTAGATCTGATCCCGCCGAAAGCCAACGGCGAAGCCCTGACTGCCGATGCCACTGATACCGCCGGAAACACCGGTCCGACCGCGCCGTTTGACGCGCCGGACATCACCGCGGCACAAACCCCGGTCATCACGGGCGTGGTGGATGATGCCCCCGGCGTCACCGGTCCTGTCAGCCAGAACGGTCTCACCAACGACAGCACGCCTACCATCAACGGAACGGGCGAGCCTGGCACCACCATCACCCTCTACAGCGGTACTACCGAAATTGGCACCGCAGTCGTGTCGGCGAACGGTCAGTGGTCCATCACGCTGGAAACCGCGCTACCGGACGGCGGGCACGTACTGACGGCGACGGCGGTTGACGCCAACAATAACTTCAGCGGGACATCCAACACCTGGAGCATCACGGTGGATACCGCCGCCCCGGGCGCGCCGGCCATTACGCAGGTCATTGATGACGTACCGGGCCGCACGGGTGCGCTCGACACCAATGAAACCACCAACGATACGCTCCCGACGCTGAACGGTACCGGCGAGCCGGGCTCCACCGTGACGATCCGCCTGGACGGACAGGATATTGGTACTGCCGTTGTTAACAGCGGTGGCGCATGGACCTTCACGCCCACTACCCCATTAGTGAACGGGCAGCATACGTTCACCGTCGTCGCGAGCGATGCGGCCGGCAACGCCAGCGCACCATCAGCCGGCTTTACCCTTACCGTCGATACCACCCCGCCACCAGCGGCCACCATTGACACCGTTTCCGATAACGTGGGGCCCGTGCAGCTTCCGCTTAACAGCGGGGACACCACCGACGACACGCTGCCGCAGTTGCAGGGAACCGCACCGGACGGCACCACCATCACGATCTATGACGGAACCACCCTGCTCGGCACGGCCGTGCTCGACGGCAGCGGTGGCTGGAGCTTTACGCCAACCACGCCGCTGACGGACGGCCCGCACTCGCTGACGGTCCACGCAACGGATGAGGCGGGTAACACCACCATTTCGCCGCCGTTTGAACTGGCGATCGACACCACCGCGCCTGCAACGCCGGATATTCCTGAGATCACCGTCAACCCGGACGGCGGCACGCCGGGGACGGCCCTGAATCCTGGGGAGACCACCCGGGATACCACGCCAACCCTGAGCGGCTCGGGCACGCCGGGCGATACCGTCAACATTTACGATGGCGCCACCAAAATTGGTGAAGCCGAGATCGATGGCGACGGTAACTGGAGCTGGACACCCACCACTCCGCTGCCTGACGGCACCTACGATCTCTCCCTGACGGTGACCAACCAGGACAGCGCCGGGAACGAAAGCGCCCCGTCCACGCCGGTGACCATTACCATTGATACCGACGCGCCTGCCCAGCCGGGAACCCCAACGGTGACAGACAGCGTAAGCCAGATCACCGGCCCCGTGCTGGATGGCGAATCCACCAACGATCCGCGTCCGGTCCTGAGCGGCACCGGTACGCCGAATGACGTCATTACCATCTATGACCAGGTGGGTACAGGCGAGCCGCAGGCCGTGGGCAGCGTTACGGTGGACGGTAACGGTAACTGGAGCTGGCGTCCTGAGAACAACATTGGCGAAGGGACGCACGAATACACGGCGACCGCCACCGATGAAGCCGGGAACGAATCTGTGCCATCAGCCGGTATCACGATAACGGTCGATACCCTCGCCCCGGACACCCCGACCATCAGCGACATCGCCGGCGCGCAGAACGGCGGGTCCACTAACGACACCACACCGACCCTGAGCGGAACCGGCACCACCGGCGAGACGGTGATCATCTACAACAACGGCGTGGAAGTGGATCGCGTTGAAGTCGTCAATGGCGGATGGTCCTATACCCTGCCGACGCAGACCGACGGCCCGCTGAATATCACCGTCGCCGCGGTGGACGATGCCGGTAACGTTAGCCCGGTAAGCCCGGTCTTTACGGTGGAGGTTGATACGCAGGCGCCAACCGTGCCGCAAATTGACGCCGTCTCTGACAGCCAGCTGACCAACAGCGTGCTTTACACCCGCGACGGTACGCCAACCCTCACCGGGATTGGCGAGCCGGGTTCGAGCGTCACCGTCTCCGTTGATGGTGTCGCCTCGCCGGTGGTCGTGGAGGTTCAGCCGAACGGGACATGGTCCTGGACCGCCGACCCTGCGCTGACCGAGGGGCCGCATACCTTCTCAGTAGCCGCGAGTGACGCGGCGGGGAATACCTCCGCCAGCTCCGGCGATCTCAGCGTGACGGTGGATACCCTGCCGCCTGCAACGCCAACCAATATCACCATTGCCGCGGAGGGCACCCCGCTGACCGGTACGGCGGATGACGGAACCACGGTGACGGTTCGTGACGCCAACGGCAATGTCATCGGGACCGGGGTCGCGACGGGAGGCACCTTCTCCATTGCCCTCTCCCCGGCCCAGTTGGATGCCGCGACGCTGACGCTCACCGCCACGGACCCCGCAGGCAATGCCAGCCCGTCAACCACCTTTGACGTGCCGGACTCTCCGCTCGAGCTGCCTGCGGTGCCGGTGATTACGGCGATCAACGATGACGCCGATCCCGTCACGGGCGACGTGAAAGATAAAACCACCAATGACGTCACGCCTACCCTTACCGGTACCGCCGATCCGGGCAGCGTGATCGCCATTTATCAGGATGGGGTGCTGGTTCTGCTGACGAACGTTGTTGCGGATGATAACGGCAACTGGAGCTACACGCCGCTGTTGCCGCTGACGGAAGGGCCACACACCTTTGCCGTGACCGCCACGAATACCACCACCGGCGAGACCAGCGGACAGTCGCCGATCGCGACCGTGACCGTCGACCTTACCGCCCCGACAGCGCCAGCCATCGGTGCGGTGACTGATGACGTAGGTCCGATCAC
The DNA here is from genome assembly GCF_014930525.1 of Enterobacter cloacae complex sp. S1. NCBI lineage: Bacteria > Pseudomonadati > Pseudomonadota > Gammaproteobacteria > Enterobacterales > Enterobacteriaceae > Enterobacter > Enterobacter cloacae complex sp. S1. The sequence continues at coordinate 45,874 of NZ_JADBRE010000016.1, read as the reverse complement.
CGGCCCAATCGCCGACGGGCAGAGCACCAACGACAACCGTCCTACCCTGACCGGGACAGGCACGGCCGGGGACACCATTACCGTGTACAATAACGGCGACCCGCTGGGCACCGTTGTTGTCGGTCCGACCGGCACCTGGAGCTACACGCCGCCTGCGCTGGACGACGGCAGCCACACCCTGACCGTGACCGCCACCGACCCGGCGGGCAATGAGAGCACCCCGTCGGCCGGGATCACCATTGTGGTCGACACCGTCTCCACCACGCCGGTGATTACCAGCGTGACGGATAACGCAGGCAATGCGGCAACGCCTGTCCCAAGCGGCGATCCAACCAACGACACCACGCCAACCCTGACCGGTACCGCCGAGCCGAACAGCGTCGTCGCCATTTTTGATGGCGCCACGCAGATTGGTACCGTGGCAGCAGACGGTACCGGCGCCTGGACATTTACCCCTGAAACCGCCCTCGGCGAAGGGACGCATGACTTTACCGTCAGAGCGACGGATCCGCAGGGCAACGTCAGCCAGCCGTCCGGCGTCTGGAGCATCAATATCGATCTGACGGCGCCACAGGTGCCGACGATCGATACGGTCAGCGACAACGTCCCGGGAGGCGTGACCGGCCCGCTTACCGCCGGGCAGGTCACCAATGACACCACGCCAACCCTGAGCGGCACCGGCCAGGCGGGCACCACCATTCACGTTCTGAATAACGGCGTGGAGATTGGTACCACTACGGTCGACGGCAACGGTAACTGGTCCTTTACGCCGGATCCGGTTCTGACTGACGGGACGTATAACCTGCGCGTCAACGCCAGCGATGATGTCGGAAACGTCTCCGCCAACTCGCCAGTATTCGCCTTTACGGTGGATACCACCGGCCCTGCGGCCCCGGTGGTTACCACGGTGATAGACGATGTCAGCCCGGGAACGGGAATCATCGCCAGCAACGGTTCCACCAACGACACCCGTCCAACCTTCAACGGTACGGGGGAAGTGGGCGCAACGGTGCACGTTATTGTCGATGATGTGGAAATCGGCACGGCGGTCGTCAACGCCCAGGGTAACTGGACCTTCACGCCGACCACCGCGCTGGGTGAAGGGCCGCATACCATTACCTTCAACGCCACCGATGCCGCAGGCAATACCGGGGTCACCTCGCCACCGTTCAACCTGACGGTGGATACGTCGGTGCCCGACGCACCGGTCTTTACCCCTGCAACCGACAATGCCGGTCCCGTGCTGGGCCCGGTCGCCTCGGGACAAAGCACAGACGACACCACGCCAACGCTGAACGGCACCGCGGCAGCCAACGCGACCATCACCATCTATGAGAATGGTCAGCAGGTGGGCACCGCCGTGGCTGATGCCAACGGCGTATGGAGCTTCACCACCGGCACGCTGGCAAACGGCAGCCACACCTGGACCGCCACGGCAACCGATGCCGCGGGCAACGTCAGTCCTGCCTCACCAGGCTTTACGCTGGTTGTGGATACGACTGCGCCTGCCGCGCCGGTTATCACCCAGGCGATTGACGATGTTGGCACCATCACCGGGGCGATTGGCTCCGGCCAGACCACGAACGATCCTCTCCCGCGCCTGGTGGGGACCAGCGAGCCGCTGGCCACCGTGAATATCTACGAAGGCACTACGCTGGTGGGCACCGGTACTGCCGATGCTAACGGCAACTGGACCGTGGATATCACCGTGCCGCTGGGCACCGGGTCACACACCTTTACCGCAGAAGCAACGGATCAGGCGGGGAACACCGGCGCGCCGTCCGCCGACTTCAGCCTGACCATTGACACCACGCCGCCAGCGCTACCGGTGCTGACCAGCATCACCGACGACGTCGGTAATGCTGCGACGCCTGTCGCCAACGGCGGGTTAACCAACGATGCACGTCCAACGCTCACCGGTACGGCAGAAGCCGGCGCGACGGTAACCATCTATGACAATGGGGTACAGATTGGCACCGCGGTCGCCACCGGCGGCGCGTGGAGCTTTACGCCGTCCACCCCGCTGGCTGACGGGCCGCATAATCTGACCTTCTCCGCCACCGACGCCGTGGGCAACGCCAGCGCGCAGACCGGGGGTTACACCATCAATGTGGATGCCACCGCCCCTGTCGCACCGGCAATCACCTCGATTGTGGATGATGTGGGAACCGTCACCGGCCCTGTCACCGGCACCAACCCAACCAACGACACCCGTCCGACCTTAAACGGTACGGCGGAAGCCAATGCCACCGTACGTATTTACGACGGCACGACGCTGGTAGGAACCGTCACTGCCGATGCCAACGGCAACTGGACGCTGCCGCAAACCAGCACCACGCTGACCGAAGGCGCGCATAACTTCACCGCCACCGCCACCGATGCCGCGGGCAATACCAGCGCGCCATCGCCGATTATCACGATCAACGTTGACCTGACGCCGCCACCAGCCCCAACCGGGCTGGCGGTGATCACCAACGGGACGCAGGTTACCGGTACGGCGGAAGCAGGAAGTACCGTCACCATTACCAGCAGCACCGGAACTGTGCTTGGTACCGCCGTCGCGGACGGCAGCGGAAACTTCAGCGCCACCCTCACCCCTCCACAGACCGGCGGGGAGTCACTGATTGTCTTTGCTACCGATAAGGCCGGTAACGCGGGTATCACCACCTCCGTGATTGCTCCGATCACCACGATCCCGAACGCGCCGGTTATCGCTAACATCGACGATAACGTTGGCACGGTGACGGGCAACCTCACCAACGGGAAAACCACCGATGACACCACGCCAACCCTGAGCGGCACGGCGCAGCCAAACGCGACTATCACCCTCTATAACAACGGGGTGCTGATGGGCACGGTCACCGCAAATGCCAGCGGCAACTGGAGCTTCACCACGCCGGTGCTGAGCGAAGGGCCGCATGCCTTCACCGCCACGGCGAGCAACGGCTCGGGCACCAGCCCGATTTCCACCTCGACCACCGTCATTGTCGATCTCACTGCGCCAACGGCCCCGACCGGGACCTTCAACGCAGACGGCAGTGTACTGACCGGTAGCGCCGAAGCGGGCAGTACCGTCACCATCCGTCTGGCGGATAGCTCAACGGTCACCGCCACGGCAGACAGCAACGGCTCCTGGAGCTACACCTTCCTCAATAAACAGACGGAAGGCCAGACGCTGCAAATCACCGCCACCGACGCGGCAGGCAACGTCTCGCTGCCCGGCTCAGCCCTTGCGCCGGTGGTGCCGCTCTCAGCCAGCACCAACGTTGAAGAGCTGGCGCTGACAACCACCGCAACGGTGACCAACTCACAGTACAGCGACTATGGTTTCCTGCTGGTGGGCGCCGTAGGTAACGTGCTGACGCTGCTCGGCAACGACACCGCGCAGGTAGGTTTCACCGTCGGCAGCGGCGGCAGTGCGGATATTGCCGTGAACGCCAACGCCACGGGTGCCGTACTCTCCCTGCTCAATACCCTTGAGCTGGTGGTACAGCGCTTTGACGCCGCCAACAACACCTGGACCACCGTGGTCGACACCGGACAGCCGCAGTTCGCTGACCTGCTGACCCTCGGCGCGACGGGGGTGTCGCTGAACCTGACCGGTCTGGCGGATGGTCAGTATCGCGTCCTGAGCTACAACACTAACCTGCTGGCAACCGGCTCTTACACCAGCCTCGATGTGGCGGTGAAAGAGACCAGCGCAGGCACCGTGTCCGGCGAGACCAGCGTTGTCGGGAACGTCATCACCGACGTGGACCCAACCGCAGGCAGCGACAACGCCCCGGCGGGCACCACCGTCACCGCGGTCACCAACGCCCAGGGCACCACCACCAGCGTCACGGCTGACGGCACGGTGATTCAGGGGCAGTACGGCACGCTGACCATCAACCTGGACGGCAGCTATACCTATAACCTGACCAACACCAGCGCCGCCGTCATTGGGCGCACGGAGAACTTTACCTACACCATCACCCACAACGGCACCAGCGCCTCGGCAAATCTGGTTCTGTCGCTGGGCGAAGGCACCAGCAGCAGCGGTATCGTGGCCGTGGACGATACCGCCTCGCTGACCTTCGATACCACCGTGGAGGCGATTAACAACGGCACCTCGTCGCAGGGCGGCTTTACCCTGGTGGGGATCAACCTTGGCAATACGCTGGGGCTGAACCTGCTGGACGATCTGGCCAACCCGATCATCTATAACGTGGAAGAAGGCACCACCCGCACCATGACCGTTCAGGCGTCCGTGGGCGGCGTGGCGCTGGCCTCGGTGTTCGACCTCTACATCTATAAGTTCAACAATGCAACGCAGACCTTCGAGCAGATGCGCGTTGAACCCGGCTGGCTGCGCGCGCCGCTGCTGGGCGGCACCTCCTCGCAGCTGACGCTGAATCTGCCCGCCGGCGAGTACCTGTTCCTGCTCAATACGGCGGCGGGGATCACCGCGCTGACGGCCTACACGCTGAACGTCTTGCAGGATCATGTCTACAGCGTGGCAAGCGTGAGCGAGAGCACCACCGGGGATGTGCTGGCGGATGATATTGCGCCAGCGGGTACCGTGGTCTCCGACGTTAACGGCGAGGCGGTGAACAGCAGCGGTCTGACGGAGATCACCGGCGAGTACGGTACGCTGCGGATCAACGCGGCCGGAGAGTACACCTACACCCTGAACAGCGGGGTCGGCGCGGACCATATCAGCACGCCGGATACCTTCGTCTACACCATCACCGCGCCTGACGGCTCGAAAGACACGGCATCGCTGAACATCACCCCAACCGCGCGCCCAATGGATGCGGTAAACGATGTCAGCACCGCGATGGACGTCACGTCGGTTCACCATACGTCAACCTATACGGATACCTCCGTCGGCACCGCCAGCTGGACTACCGCCCTGTTGGGGTCAACGCAGGGCAGCGGAAGCGGGACCTTCGTGGTGGATGCAAACACCGCGCTGCATAACGCCTCGCTGCACTTTAACGTGGCCTCGCTGCTGGCACTGGGCGGGCTGACGGTGAACTGGTCAATCACTGACGGGACGAATGTGATTCGCAGCGGCTCCTTCAGCGGAGGCTCACTGCTGGGCGGCAGCATCGACGTTCCGCTGACCGGGCTGGATCTCAACGCCGGGACCTATACGCTGAACTTTACCGGCAGCGTACCGGGGCTGAGCGTGGGGAACATCACCATTACCCCAAGCGTAAACGGCACGACCTACTCCCTGTCGCAATTCGACGCGACGGGCACCCACACCGTTGACGGCAATATCTTCGACGGCACCGGCTCCGCAGGGGCGATGGACCAGCTGCACTCGGTTGATACCCGCGTGAGCATTACCAGCTACGACGGCGTTACCACCACGCTGGATCCGTACACCGGCAGCACGATGTCCAACATCACGGGCCACTACGGGACGCTGGCGATTGCCGCTGACGGCAGTTACACCTATACCCTTAACCCGGGGATCTCGCTCTCTACCATTACCAGCAAGGAGGTCTTTAACTACACCCTGACCGACGCCAGCGGCACCACGGATACCGCGTCGCTGACCATTGACATGGCGCCGAAGTTTGTCAGTTCGGAGCATAACGATGTGATTAGCGGCACGGCCTACGGCGACACGCTGATTTATCAGGTGTTGAACAATACGGCGGGTAACCCTACCGCAGGTAACAGCACGGGCGACCACTGGACGAACTTCTCCCTCACGCAGGGAGACAAGATCGACATTGGCGATCTGCTGGTGGGCTGGAACGGTAGCGCGTCGACGCTGGGGAACTATGTCTCTGTTTCACAAAGCGGTAACAATACTGTGATCTCCATCGACCGTGACGGCACGGGAGCCGCCTACATTAAATCTGCGCTCGTTACGCTGGACAACGTTCAGACCACCTACGACGAGCTTGTAAACCAGCAACACATCATTACCTGATAGCACCTGCAAGAAATGACCCGGGCGCACACAGCGCCCGGGCATAAACAAAAAAGCAGTACTTTTTATTAGGGACAAGACATGGGAAAGAAGATGCCTTACTGGTGGCTCTCGTGCTGCCTGATATCTGTGCCCGCTATCGCGGCAAACCCTGCGGCGATGATTAATACCGGACAATTAAGCGAAACGCAGGAACTCCCCTCTTTAAATGGTCGCGTGGCACCCGTAGCCAGCAAAGCCGCCCCCGGCACGCTACAGCTGAATGAAGCGGTTAACCGCGCCGTGACCTGGCATCCGGCCATCAGTGAAGCCGTCGGCAAACTTTATCAGCAGAGCGAAAATGTGGATGTCGCCAAATCGAAATATTATCCGCAAATTAACGCCGGCATGGATAACGGTTATAGCCACGACGGCGACGATAATGGCTTTACCCCTTCGCTGGTGCTTTCTCTTTCGCAAATGCTTTACGACTTCGGCAAAGTCGCAAGCCAGGTACGCGCGGAAAACGCGGGCGTCGCCCAGCAGCAGGCCAACGTGCTGGTGAGCATCGACACCATCGCCCACGATACCGCCATCGCCATGGTGCAGGTGCAGACCTGGCAGCAGATGGTCGAGACCGCCAAAGAACAGCTGGATGCCCTGTCCTCCATCGGCACCCTGACGAAACAACGTAATGATGAAGGCGCAACGTCACTCTCTGACGTGGTGCAGACCGACGCCCGCATCGAAGGGGCGCGTGCGCAGCTGATGCAGTATCAGGCCAGCCTCGACAGCTCGCGCGCCACGCTGATGAGCCTGCTGGGCTGGGACAGCCTGAACGCGGTCAGCAATGACTTTCCGCAGAGCCTGGCCCGCAGCTGCGACATCGCCGAGCCGGACGATCGTCTGGTGCCCTCGGTATTAGCGGCCTGGGCGCAGGCCAACGTCGCGCAGGCTAATCTCGACTATGCCAACGCGCAAATGACCCCTACCGTTTCGCTGGAGCCGGAAGTTCGTCACTACCTGAACGACCGCTACGCCGGCAACGAAACGCGGGACCGCACCCAGTACTCCGCGTGGGTAAAAGTGCAGATGCCGCTCTATCAGGGCGGCGGCCTCACCGCCCGGCGTAACGCCGCCGGACACGCGGTGGAATCCGCCCAGTCCACCATCCAGCGCACCCGTCTTGAGGTGCGGCAAAAACTGCTGGAAGCGCGCAGCCAGGTGATGAGCCTGATGAGCACGCTTCAGATCCAGGGCCGTCAGGAAGCGCTCAGCGCCCGCACCCGCGAGCTGTATCAGCAGCAGTATCTCGATCTTGGTTCCCGCCCGCTGCTCGACGTGCTCAACGCCGAGCAGGAGGTGTATCAGGCGCGCTTTACCCAACAGCAAACCGCCGGACAGCTGCATCAGCTTCAGCTCAACTGTCTGTACAACACCGGGCGCCTGCGTCACGCGTTCGATCTTGAAAACCGCACCATCCAGACCGTGGAGATCCAGCCATGAAGCAACGCGATATCCCGCAGGGTGAAAACATGACGGATGAGGCGCTGGGGCAGTGGGCGCAGGCGTTTGGCTATGTGGCGACGCGCTATCGCGTTGCCTGCTCGCCAGGCTCGCTGATCGCCGGCGCGCCGTGGCTGAAAGGCAAACCGATGGTGCCCGCGCTGACGCAGCTCGCCCGTGAAGCCGGGCTGACATTCCAGCTGCTGACGGCCGATCAGCACGCCATCAACAGCTGGCGTCTGCCGGTAGTAGTGGAGCTGAACGACGGTAAAATCGGCGTGATCGACAATTTCGACGGCGAGGATACGCTTGAGGTCAGCTTTTTCGACGACAGCACGCACACCAACCGCCTGTCGATGAGCGCGATGCTGCCTGCCATCCGCCACGTCATCGCCCTGCGTCCGCTGGCGGCGCTGAAGGACAGCCGCGTGGATGCCTATATCTCAAAATACCGCCCGGACTGGCTCTACCGGCTGGTGATGCGCGACCTTCGCCCTTACAGCTGGGTGATGCTGGCGGCACTGTTCATTAACGTGCTCTCCCTCTCGGGCATCGTCTTTTCCATGCAGGTGTATGACCGGGTGATCCCCGCCCAGTCCTATCCGACGCTCTATGTGCTGACCATCGGGGTGCTGATCGCCACGCTGTTTGGCTTTGTGCTGCGCGTGGCGCGCGGACACATTATGGATCTGCTGGGTAAACGCTCGGATCTGCGCGTCTCGGATCGGGTGTTCGGCCACGCGCTGCGGCTGCGCCACAGCGCCATTCCGCGATCCACCGGCAGCTTTATCTCCCAGCTGCGCGAGCTGGAGCAGATCCGCGAGATGGTCACCTCCTCCACCATCTCCACCATCGTCGATCTGCCGTTCTTTATCCTGTTTGTGATTGTGCTGGCGATCATCGCCCCGCAGCTGGCGTGGATCGCCCCGGTGGCGGCGGTGATCATGGTCCTGCCCGGCCTGCTGCTGCAAAAGAAGCTGGCGGAGCTGGCGAAGCAGTCGGCGCATGAATCGACCCTGCGCAACGCGGTGCTGGTGGAGAGCGTGCAGGGGCTGGAGGACATCAAGCTGATGCAGGCGGAGAACCGCTTTTTGCAGCAGTGGAACAGCTATATCCAGATCACCGCCGAATCCGGCCTGCGCACCCGCGAGCTGACCCAGAACCTGATCAGCTGGGGGATGACCATTCAGAGCCTGGTGTATGCCGGGGTGATCGTGGTGGGCGCGCCGATGGTGATCGACGGCACCTTAACCACCGGTTCAGTGGTGGCCGCCTCAATGCTCGCCTCACGGATGATCGCCCCTATGGCGACGCTGTGCGGCGTGCTGGCCCGCTGGCAGCAGGTGAAGGCGGCCAAAGAGGGGCTGGACAGCATTATGCAGCTGCCGACCGAGAATCAGCGCGAAGAGACGCCGATCCGTCAGGACGTGCTGCGCGGACATTACCTGTTCGAGCAGGCGCAGTTCCGCTATCACCCGGAAGATCCGCGCATGGCGCTGCGCATTAACCGTCTGGAGATCAAAGCGGGCGAGAAAGTGGCGATCCTCGGGCGCAACGGCGCGGGCAAATCAACCCTGTTGCAGGCGATGGCAGGCGGGATGGATCTGGCGGGCGGTGAACTGCGGCTCGACAACCTCAGCCTGCCGCATCTGGACGTGGCTGACGTGCGGCGAAACGTTGGCTTTATGACCCAGAACGCCCGGCTGTTTTACGGCACCCTGCGCGAGAACATCACGCTCGGCATGCCACGCGCCACCGATAAAGAGATCTTCGAGGTGCTGGAGATGTGCGGCGCGGCCAGCTTTGTGCAGAAGCTGCCGAAGGGGCTGGATTACCCGATTATGGAGAACGGCGTCGGGCTGTCCGGCGGGCAGCGGCAGTCTGTTCTGCTGGCGCGGATGCTGCTGCGCGATCCGAATATCGTGCTGATGGACGAACCGACCGCCTCTCTTGATGAACATACCGAGCGGGAATTTCTTCAGCGCCTCGGGGCGTGGCTTGGCAACCGTACGCTGATTGTCGCGACCCACCGCGTGCCGGTGCTGGAGCTGGTGGAGCGCGTGGTGGTACTCAAAGATGGCATGCTGGTGATGGACGCGCCAAAAGCCCAGGCGCTGAACAACAGCCGTATGCAGCAACAGCAGCAGGCAACCGGACGGGAGTGGAAAAATGAAAATCAGTCAGCGTGACGTTGCCGCAGTAGAAGATCTGGATAACGCGCTCGACTCAGAAAGCGGTTATACCGGTGCCCGGCGCATTGTTTTCTTCTCCCTGCTGATGTTTGTGGTGCTTGGCGTCTGGGCGTGGTTCGGGGTGCTGGACGAAGTCTCAACCGGTACCGGGAAAGTGATCCCCAGCTCACGCGAGCAGGTTTTGCAGTCGCTGGATGGGGGCATCCTCACCGAGCTGAACGTGCACGAAGGGGATCAGGTGCAGGCCGGACAGGTGCTGGCGCGGCTGGATCCTACCCGCTCGGAATCCAACGTCGGCGAAAGCGCGGCGCGTTACCGGGCATCGCTGGCCTCCAGCGCGCGTCTGTATGCCGAGGTGAACGATCTGCCGCTCAAATTCCCGCCGTCCCTGGCGAAATGGACCGACCTGACCGCCGCTGAAACGCGGCTCTACAACTCGCGCCGCGCCCAGCTTGAGGATACCCAGCGGGAGTTGCGCGCCGCGTTAGATCTCGCGAACAAAGAGCTGGCGATCACCCAGCGGCTGGTGAAAACCGGGGCCGCCAGCCACGTGGAAGTGCTGCGCCTGCAACGGCAGAAAAGCGACCTGGAGCTGAAGCTCACCGACGTGCGTTCCCAGTATTACGTGCAGGCCCGTGAAGCGCTGTCGAAGGCCAACGCCGAGGTGGATATGGTGTCAGCGATCCTGAAAGGCCGCGAGGATTCCGTTACCCGTCTGACGGTGAAGTCTCCGGTGCGCGGGATCGTGAAAAACATCAAAGTGACAACGATTGGCGGTGTGATCCCGCCCAACGGTGAGCTGATGGAAATTGTGCCGGTGGATGACCACCTGCTGATTGAAACCCGCCTCTCGCCGCGGGATATCGCCTTTATCCACCCTAATCAGGAGGCGCTGGTGAAAATCACCGCCTACGATTACGCGATTTACGGTGGGCTACACGGGGTGGTGGAGACCATTTCGCCGGACACCATTCAGGACGAAGCGAAGCCGGAGGTGTTCTATTACCGGGTATTTATCCGTACCAGCCAGGATTATCTGGTGAATAAGGCGGGCAGGCACTTCTCGATCGTGCCAGGGATGATAGCGACGGTGGATATCAAGACCGGGGAGAAAACGGTGCTGGATTATATGATCAAACCGTTTAACCGGGCGAAGGAGGCGCTGAGGGAGCGGTAGTCAAACGCCGGGTGGCGGCTGCGCCTTACCCGGCCTACATTCTCGCAGGCCCGCGCAAGCGCAGCGCCGCCGGGCATTAATCCGTACGCAAGACGTGGAATCCGCCTCGAAGAATTAACCTTTAGTCATGCATCACACTTCCCTTCAGCCATGACCAGGGTAATATTACTCGCAGACAAAACGCACTTGCGCACAGTGCAGGAGTGCATTACTATCCACTCAGCTCAAGGACTGGAGCTTACCAGCATTATGATTAATCATTTTCGGGATCAATGGCTTGAGGATTTTTTTCTCTACGGGAGATCGAGCAATGTTATTCCTTTGAATCTGGAAACAGCGCTTGCAAGAAAGCTCGACATCATCAATGCGGCCATGTCGCACCTGGATTTACGATCGCCACCGGGCAATATGTATGAAGCATTGAGTCCTCCGTTGAAGGGATATTCCTCTATCCGGGTAAACAGACAATACAGGCTTGTATTTCGCTGGTCAGAGGGAAAAGCAGACGATCTCTATCTCTCTCCACACAAGTACACGCAACACAAGTGAGGCATCACCTATGACACTTCAACAGGCACTCCGCAAACCCACCACGCCGGGCGAGGTGTTGCAGTATGAGTATCTTGAACCGCTCAATCTGAAAATCAACGATCTGGCAGAGATGCTAAATGTACACCGCAATACCGTAAGCGCATTGGTCAATAACAATCGCAAACTTACTGCCGATATGGCGATCAAACTGGCAAAAGCCTTTAATACCACTATTGAATTTTGGCTGAACTTACAGCTAAACGTTGATATCTGGGAAGCGCAATCTAACTCCCGCACGCAGGAGGAGTTAAGCCGGATAAAAACCGTTGCGGAAATCATGGCGAAGCGAAAATCCGGCAAGCCAGACGTTACCCTGCACGGGAACAGCGCATAACGGCATCTGCCATTATGCGCATCCTGTTACAGGGAAATTTTGAGGCGTCGAACCGCTTCTTTAAGCTGCTCATCCGTTGGGGTAACGAAAGACATGCGCAGCGTGGTATGGTCCGGCTCGTTGCAGTAGAAGAACTCACCCGGCACAAACACGACGCCGTTGCTCAACGTTTTTTCCAGCCATTTCGTCGTATTGATGCCGTTGTTCATTTTCGCCCACAGGAACATGCCGCCCTTTGGCTTGTGGAACGACATCACATCGCCCAGCTCCGCTTCCAGTTCCGTTGCAAAGGTCTGGTATTTCTGGCGATAGGCTTCGCGGATCATTTTAATCTGATTCGCCAGACGACCGGTTTTCAGATACTCGTACGTCATCAGCTGCGACAGCGTGCTGGTGTGCAGATCGGTGGTTTGCTTGAGGTTCACCACCGCGCGCTTCAGCCACTCCGGCACCAGCACCCAGCCCACGCGGGTGCCCGGCGCGAGGATTTTAGAGAAGGTGGAGGTGTACACCACGTTATCCTCATTGCCGATATCTTTGGCATGAGCAATCAGCGGGCGGAACGCTTCGTCGGTGTAGTTGATCTCGCTGTACGGGTCGTCTTCGATAATCACGAAGTCATAGCGCTTCGATAATTCCACCAGCTGTTTACGACGCGCTTCGGAGAGCGTCACGCCGCCCGGGTTACCAAAGGTTGGCACGATATAAACCGCTTTGATGGTTTTGGTGGCTACCAGCGCTTCAAGTTCATCCACTTTCATGCCGTCGCCGTCGGTGCCAACGGATTCAAAATTCGCCTGCGCCAGGCCAAAGACCTGCAACGCGGCGAGGTAGGTAGGCCGCTCCACGACGACCGTATCGCCCGGGTTAATTAACGCCCGCGCCAGCACGTCAAGCGATTGTTGCGAGCCGGAAGTAATGACCACGTCATCGGCTTTACAGGCGATGCCGCGACCTTGACAGATGCGTTGGATCTCTTCGCGCAGCCCCGGGACGCCTTCCGTCAGGCCATACTGGAACGCTTCGCCAAAATGCTGAGACAGCACGGCATCAGCAGCGATTTTTAAACCCTCATGATCGAACAGGTCCGGATTTGGAATACCGCCACCCAGCGAAATCACGCCTGCCATTTTGCTATGTTTTAATAATTCACGGATGGCAGAGGATTGCAGGCCCTGCGCGCTGCTGGCGAGTTTGTTTGCAGACATTCTTTACTTACCTTCTTTTTTTATATTGTGCCCAATCTTAGCAGAATATGGGCAATAAATTCCGTTAGCTTAGGCAGCGGCCGCAAATCCTGACGCCACAGTAAATGCACCGGCCTCGGCGCGGGCGTAAACGCTTCCAGAACCCGAACCAGCCTGCCGCTCGCCAGCTCTTCCGCCACCAGCACTTCCGGTTGCAGCAGGAGTCCCGCCCCGGCTCGCGCCGCCATGCGTAAGCCGTAGCCGTCATTGCATCGTAAGACGGCATCACGCTTCCAGCGCACTTCGCCTTCCACTCCCGGCAGCCGCCACTCGTTACGCGCCGTCCAGACCGTGTGCGACAGGCACAGGTGATCCACCAGATCGGCTGGCGTTTGCGGCGTACCGTGACGCGCCAGATAATCCGGCGCGGCGCAGATCACCATGTTGTAGGGACACAGGTATTTCGCCACCAGATCCTCATTACGGATCTCACCGATACGAATGGCCAGATCGACCCCTTCCTCTACCAGATCCACCATTCGGTTGGTGAGATCCAGTTCGATGCGCACTTCCGGGTAACGCTGCAAAAACGTGGCCGTCAGAGGCGCGATAACGCAGCCGCCAAACGAGGTAGGCGCCGTCACGCGCAGGGTGCCGGCGGGCGTGGCTCGCAGACGCTCAACCGCGTTTTCAGCAATCGAGACCTGCTCCAGCACGCGCCTGGCCTCTTCGAAATAAACGCGTCCGGCATCCGTCAGGCTCTGGCGACGGGTGTTGCGCTCCAGCAGCCGCGTACCGAGCTGCGATTCCAGCTGCGCAATATACTTCCCGACCATTACCGCCGACATCTCCAGCCGGGCCGCCGCGCCGGTAAAGCTGCCGCTTTCCACCACCGCGATGAACGTCTCCATGCCGCGAAGCTTATCCATATTACGAACCTCTGGTTAGCAATCTTCTAACATCAGCCCAGTTTATCTGAATTTTTATTTATTAAAGAATGAAGGCTCACAACATAAGGAGTCTGCTATGAAAATCGTCATTATTGGTGCCAGCGGTACCGTCGGTCGTGCTGTGACAGAAGAGCTAAGCCGTCGCCACGAGGTGATCCGCGTGGGTCGCACGCAGGGCGATCATCAGGTGGATATCACCTCGCAGGCGAGCGTGCAGGCGCTGTTCAAAAAGATCGGTCCGGTGGATGCGATTGTCTCCGCCAGCGGAGGGTTGCACTTCGGCCCGCTCTCAACCATGACCGACGGCGAGTTCAACCAGGGTTTGCAGGATAAGCTGCTGGGGCAGGTTCGTCTGGCGCTGACCGGCCAGCACTACCTGAACGAAGGTGGCTCGATTACGCTGATAAGCGGGATTGTGGCGCACGAGCCGATTGCCCAGGGCGTGAATGCCACCACGGTTAACGCCGCGCTGGAAGGGTTTGTGCGCGCCGCGGCCTGTGAACTGCCGCGCGGTATTCGCATTAATCTGATCAGCCCGACGGTGCTGACCGAATCCGCCGAAGTGTACGACGGCTTCTTCCCGGGCTTTGAAAGCGTTCCCGCCGCGACCGTTGCGCAGGCTTACCGCCGCAGCGTCGAAGGGGTGCAGAGCGGGCGGGTGTATAAAGTCGGTTATTAAGCCTTACGGGCGGCGATCAGCACCAGCATCGGGCGCTCTGCCTCTTCTGCCAGCGCGGGCCAGGCGTCAATTTGCGCCTGCGTTGGTCCCCACTCATTGACTTCGCTTATTGTTAATCCGGCCTTGATCAGCGCGTTAAGCGTGGTGCCCAGCGTACGGTGGTATTTAATCACCCCGTCTGCCAGCCAGTTGCTGACGCGCTGGCTTTCGTCCTGATAATGGTTCACGCCCCAGAACCGCTCGCCGCTGTTGTCCGTCAGCCAGCCCTGACGGGAGGCGCAGGTGTAAATCGGGTGCTCCATTGAGAAGACCAGGCAACCGCCGGGTTTAAGCGCGCGCTGAACGTGGGCAAATAATGTGTTCAGTTCCGGCAGATAGTGCAGCGCCAGCGAGCTGTAGACCAGATCGAGGCTGTTCTCGTTGAGCTTGAGAGATTCCAGATCGCTACGCTGATAATGAATCTGTGGATCGGCGGTAAGCTCCGCTGCACGGGCGAGCATCTTTTCGGAGATATCTACGCCCGTGACGTCAGACGCGCCCAGCTCACGCGCCGCGCGGCAGAACCAGCCATAGCCGCAGCCGAGATCGATAACCGCTTTGCCGGTTAAATCCGGCAGCATCGCCCTGAGCGCAGGCCACTCCGGCGCGCCGTCCAGCCCCTGCACCGAGCGCGGAAGCTGAGCGTAGCCTTCGAAAAACGCCGGATTGTCGTAGATGTTTTGTGCCATGGCAGATCCCTCTTTAAGAATGTGCATAGCAGTATACTGCATTGTCGGGTGGCGGCTTCGCCTTACCCGACCTACAAAATCTCCGAACCGTAGGCCGGGTAAGCGCAGCGCCACCCGGCACCACATTAACCCACAGAGCCCCAGACCAGACTCCCCTTATGGAACGTAGCGGTACGCGGAGAGATGCGTGCCACGGCCTCGGCGGAACAGGAGGCATCCAACAGCACAAAGCTGGCGTCGTCCTGCGCTTTCGGCCACGCGCGTTCGCCTTTGTCGTTCAGCGGCAGCACGTCGCCGGTGGCGATGCCCAGCGCGCGCGAAAGCGTCTGCTCATTCGGGCGAATATAGAGCTGGGCGTAGAGATTGGCTTTCTCCAGCATGTCCCCCAGACCGTACGGCGACCAGTGGTCGATCACGCTGTCGGTACCGGTCATGACAAACACGCCTTTATTACGCAGCTGCTTCAGCGGCATGTGCAGGGTGCCAATCGGCACGGTGGAGGCGATGGTCACCTGTTGTGCCGCCATGCGGGTGGCGATCTCATCCACCTCTTGCTCGTTAAGCGTCGCCAGGGCGAAGGCGTGGCTGATGGTCAGCTTCCCCTTCAGCGCCGGCGTTTTCTCCACGGTTTCTACCATGTAGTTCACCGCCGCCACGCCCGCCGGGCTGGTTTCATGCAGATGGATATCCACCCCTTTGTCATAATCCAGCGCAATCTGGAACATGGTGTCGAGGGATTTCTCCATCGCGCCGTCGACGTTGGTTGGGTCCAGCCCGCCCACGTAATGCGCCCCCGCCTGCATCGCCTCGCGCATCAGCTTTTCAGAATGAGACAGCAGCAGGCCGTGCTGCGGGAAGGCAACGATTTCACAGTCAAAACCAGGGCTTCGGCGCGCCAGTACCGCCTGCAAATTTTCCAGGTTTTTCAGGCCGGAAACCGGCTCTATGTTGCAGTGGCTGCGGGCGATGGTGGACCCTTTGGACTGGAGCAGGTCGATCAGCTTTTCGGCGCGTTCTTGCGTGTAGGGCTGTAACTCCGGCAGCAGCTTCTGCTCCAGGCGGATCATGTCCTGAATGGTGGTGCCCGCCGGACGGTTCAGGGAGCGCCACGGGCCACCGTAGAAGGTTTTATCCAGATGGATGTGCATGTCGCGCATCGCCGGGAGCATCAGCTTTTTGCCCGCGTCGAAGTGCGGCAGGGTCGCGTCCGCGTGGCTGTTGTTGTCGCGCAGGGCGACGATTTTCCCGTCTTTGATTTCCAGCGTTTTCAGCTCGGTGCGGGTACTTGTCGCCACGCTGCCGTCGAAGTTAAACCCGGCTTCCAGCAGCACGTTGTCGAGATAGTAATGTTTAGGGGTGATGTTCATCGGTTTACCCGTCTCGCAGGTTGCCTTTGCTGAATCGGCAGCATACGCGACGGAACCCGTGGCGCCAAACAGCGCGCAGGCGGTAACCATTTTGCCGCTCTGGCTGATAAACTCGCGGCGGCTTTTATTCTCACTCATCTTATCTTCCTTCATTAACAATGTGGGTACCCGTTTCACCGCGCAGCGCCGCGGGCAGGCAGTCCGGCGAGGTAATGATCACCCGCCTGCCGCCATGGCGTAAAAATTCCAGCGAGGCGACGATTTTTGGCAACATGCTGCCCGCCGGGAAGTGGCCTTCATCCATGTAGCGCGTCATCTGCGCCACGTTCACCGTGCTCAGCGCCTGTTGATTCGGCTTGCCGAAGTGGATGCACACTTTCTCCACGCCGGTGGTGATCACCAGCACGTCGGCGCGGATCTCGCGCGCCAGCAGCGCGGTGGAGAGATCTTTATCTATCACCGCATCCACGCTCTGGTAATCGCCCTGTTCACTGCGCACCACAGGAATGCCTCCGCCCCCCGCGCCGATCACCACAAATCCTTTCTGCGTCAGCGCCTTGATAGCGTCTGCCTCAACGATGCGTCGCGGCTGCGGTGAAGCCACCACGCGGCGATAGCCCCGGCCTGAATCCTCGATAAAATGCCAGTCCGGGTGCGCAAGTTGCAGTTCGTCGCGCTGCGCCTCGCTGAAGAACGCGCCGATGGGTTTCGTCGGGTGCGTAAAGCCAGGATCGTTTTTATCCACCTCCACCTGGGTGACGACCGTGACCGCTTTTTGTTCCCCGCGCGCCGCCAGGCGGTTGTTGAGCGCCTGCTGGATCAGGTAGCCGATCCCGCCCTGGGTATCCGCCACGCAGTTTGCCAGCGGGGTCAGCGGCAGCCCTTCCCGCTCGTGGGCGATTTCGGCGCGGCGCAGATCCAGCCCCACCTGGGGGCCATTGCCGTGGGTGAGCACGATGTCATAGTCCGAGGCCAGCATTTCGAGCACCGACTCTGCCACCGCTTTGACCGCCTGCGCCTGATGCTCAATCGACTGGCTGGCGTTGTCTTTGATAATGCTGTTGCCGCCGATGGCGACGACCATAAGCTCTTTCATTTTGTTTCCTTTAGAAGGTGCGTTCTGGTGCCCTCATCCCGGCCCTCTCCCACAGGGAGAGGGGGATTAACAGAGGTATCCAGCACATGCTTCACCACAAACATCCCGCCCATCATCAGGTAGGCCGTGACGAACATCAGGGAACTGCCCTCGGCAAAGCCCACCACCGGCGCGTGGATCACCCCAAACAGCGCCAGCAGCGCTCCACCGGCTGCCGCGACGGCCCCACGCAGCGGTTTGTTGAGGATGGCGAAAATGGCGATACAGCCCCAGAGCATGCTGGCGAGCGGCGCGCCGTTGCCGAGATGCATCAGGCCTTCGTAGTAGATCCCCTTGCTGTGCAGCACGTCGGTGCCGATTTTCGCCGCGCTGGTCCCCGCCGCGCTCATCACGCTGTTCATCATGGTCAGCGCCCAGTTGGCGATCCACGGGAACAGGCAGATGAAGATGACGGGCACCTCCACTTTCGGGGTCTCCCTCACCACCTGGTTGGCGGTGACGACGCCGATAAACACCAGAATCGGCACGATGGCGGTCATCGGTATGATGGCGAGCATAAAGGCCCCCAGCCCGAACAGCGGCACGATGAACATGGTCACGCCGGACGCCAGGGTGTAGCCGATGCTGGCGCCCATCGCTTTCCAGCCAGGATGGCCGACGTATACCGTGACCGGGAACGGATTGCCCATCAGGCAGCCGAGCATCGAGGCCAGACCGTTCGCCAGCATTACCTTGCGGGTCGGGTATTCATCCCCCGCCGCGTGGGCGCTTTCGATGTTCTCCAGGTCAAAGATGTAGTTCGCCAGCCCCAGCGGTACGGCGGACGCCAGATACGGCAGCGCGTGCGGCAGTCCCTGCATGAAGCTGTCCACGTGCACTTCTGGCGGGTTAAAGCCGAATGATGACATGGACGTTTTAATGGCATCCGGGCTTTGCAGGCCGGAGATCCACGCAAGCAGAGTACCGGCAATTAACAGCAGCAGGCCGGTCGGGATTTTGGCGAAAATCGGCTTTTTACCGAACCAGTTAATGAAGATCAGCAGCAGGACGATAAACGACACGGTCGGCGCTTCGAACGCCTGCAACATCGGGTTCATCGCCAGCAGCAGCAGGCCAAGACCGGACAGGCACGACAGCAGCACGGTACGCGGGATCATCTTGCGGATGGTTTCCCCCAGGAAGGAACCGCCCGCGAGGATCATCGCTTCCACAAAGCACCACACCAGGCCAATCTGAATCGCGAAATCCGCATCGCCGGTTTGCTGGTAAACCGGCATTAAGACCAGGAAGGTCACGGTAAAAATCGACGGCGCGCTTGGGCCGGACGGCAGCGCGGTGACGTCCGTTCGTCCGGTGGCGCGCGCCATTTGCAGGCCAAACCACGTATAGCAAAGACTCGCCACCAGCACCGCCAGCCCGAAGGCTGGCGCGATGCGTCCATAAACAATCTCCTTCGGGATGCCGACGACAAAAATGAGCAGCCCCATCATGGTCAGCAAATTGGTCAGGTTGTTGGTCATCAACCCGAAATAAGCTGCCCAGTCACCTCTTTTCCACTCCAGTTTCATGTTTTTCATGGATGCATACCTTATAGAACGTAGCGATCGCGGAAGGTTAACAGCGCCTTTTCAAAACAGCTAAACGGCGGGTGAACGATGCCCGCCCCAATCATGCCGATCCCGGCGTCCTTGTGGGCAATGGCGGTATTAATGACCGGCAGAATGCCGCTGCCCGCGACCTTCGTGATGTCGATGGCGGTCGGGATGCCCATAAAAGACAGCAGCGGAATGGTGACGTTCGGGTTTTCGCCGAGGGTGATTTCGCGCATCTGGCGAGAAAAATCGATGGCTTCCTCCACCGTGCCGCCCACCAGCGCAACGATGGCCGGGGCCGTCGCCATTGCAAAGCCGCCGATGCCGTAGGTTTCGGTAATCGCGCTGTCGCCGATATCCAGCCCGGAGTCTTCCGGCTTATAGCCCGCGAACATCGGGCCGATCACCTGCTGCGCCGGGCCGGTAAACCACTGCCCCGGCAGGCCGGAAACGCGCAGGCCGAACTCGTAGCCGTTGCGCGCCATGGTGGTGACGACGGTGCTGTACTCAATGCCGTGGGCGGCATCCAGCGCGGCCTTACACATCGCCATCCACGTCGGACCGGAGAAGTAGTCGCTGCTGGCGACAAACTCGAACACTTCACGCTGCTGCGCCACCGGATAGCCCGCCTGGATCAGCCCCGGCGTCAGCGCCTGAATAAGCAGCGTGGTGCCCGCGTTGTTGCGGTTGTGGCACTCGTCGCCCATGTGCAGCGCCTGGGCCAGCATCAGGCGCAGGTCGATTTCGCCGATAATCTTCATCGCGTCGCGCAGCATCGGGCCGAGCACGTCGCGCATCCAGTTCAGGCGCTCGATCACGCTCTGGTCGTTAGCCCCCATGCGCAGGATCTTCGCCATCTGCTCGCTGAGGTTGGTGAAGGCGCGGTTGCCATAGGTTTTGTTCTCAACGATGTGCATAAACATCGACGCGGAGGTGACGCCCGCCATCGAGCCCACGCAGTCATGCTCGTGGCAAGGCGAGAACGTAATATCTCCGGAGGCGGCGATCCTTGCCGCATCGTCCAGATCCGTCGCCAGCCCTTCAAACACCAGCGCGCCGGTAACCGCGCCTTTCATCGCCCCGCACATGTTTTCCCAGGTAACAGGCGGACCGGCGTGCAGAATGGTCGTGCGGGTCATGCCCGGCACCACGTTGATCGCCTGGTCATAGCCCACCAGCACCGGATGGGACTGAATAATCCGCTCAAGGGCAATTTTGTTCGCGGCAGCAATTTTCTCCGCCAGCGGTTTTTCCGCCAGCCGATCCAGCGCGTCCACCACCTGCATATTGCCCTGCCCCGGCGGCGTCCAGTCGAGCTGGGTTACGGGAACGTGCTGTTTTTTGAGGTCGTCGCTGAACATCGCGATGCCGACGTTAATGACGTTCAGCGGCTGGTTGAATAAGGTCGTCATTATGCTCTCTCCCCTTTGCAGACAAATTCGCGTGCCAGTAATCCGGTATTGGTGCTGCTGCTGGCCCAGATGACGCCTGCGTCAGTCAGCAGCTGGCACTGCTGCGCCAGCGACTGCGGATCCTGATCGGTGCCGAGCACGTAGCCGAGAATTTCCAGCGGACGGTTGTCGGCTTTCGCGATCGCCTGTGCCTCTTCGATCGCCTCGATCATCACCCCCACCGGATCGTCATGCGCGCCAAAGCCAAGCACGAAATCCATCACGATCACCCCCACCTGCGGATCGCGCGCCTCCTGTAGTAGGCGGCTGATGCGGTTGGTCGGGTCGATCATCGGGTGTGGCTTGCCGTTGGTGAAGTCGTCGTCACCGAAATCAAGGAAGGTGTGGGCCTGGCTGACGCTGATGTCTTTCAGACGCCTGGCCGGATCCGGCTGGATGTTGCTGTAAACATCGTCAAATTTCTCCAGCGCGGCAAACATCGCTTCGTCGCACAGGGTGCCGCCGCAGAACAGGCCGCGAATGTACTTCTGTTGCGGCGTCAGGCGGGCGCGTACCTCTTCGATCAGCGGCCAGTTGAGCGGATGTAAATCCAGGGTGTCTTTTTTAATGCCGGTAAGCAGCACCGCTTTCAGGGCCGCCTCTTTGGTGCCACGAGCAAACTGCAAACCGTCTTCATCGGCTGGCGGTTCGTTGCGGCCCAGGAAGCACACAACCACAGGCTTGCGGCAGGCGCGTGCCCGGGCCAGTACTTTCACAGCCACCGCGGGTGCAGGCGGTTTGGAGATGAGCGCTATCACCCGGGTCGCGTCGTCGGCCTCCAGCATGTCGATGGCATCGAGCATCATCAAGCCGCCGATCTTCTCGCTGAGATCGCGTCCGCCGGTGCCAATCAGCTGCGACACGCCGCCGCCGAACTCGTGAATGCGCACGCTCAGCTCCTGGCTGCCGGTGCCGGAGGCGCCAACGATGCCAATCTGCCCGCGACGCACCGCGTTGGCGAAGCACAGCCCCGCGCCGTTGATAATGGCGGTGCCGCAGTCTGGCCCCATCATCAGCAGACCCTTTTCATGCGCCAGCTGCTTCAGCGCCAGCTCGTCGTCGAGCGATACGTTATCGGAGAACAGCATCACGTTAAGATCGTTTTCCAGCGCCTGGCGCGCTTCCCGTGCGGCGAAGGTGCCGTTGACGGAAATCACCG
Organism: Enterobacter cloacae complex sp. S1; assembly: GCF_014930525.1. Lineage (NCBI taxonomy): Bacteria > Pseudomonadati > Pseudomonadota > Gammaproteobacteria > Enterobacterales > Enterobacteriaceae > Enterobacter > Enterobacter cloacae complex sp. S1. Next base: position 23,957 of record NZ_JADBRE010000016.1, on the reverse strand, counting down.
CAAGGTTGCTGTCCGGACGATGGGTTTTGGCGCTGGCAATCGTCGCGTAGCGTGCTTCATGGGAGCCAGTGCGCTCTTTACGCGTGAACAGCGCTTCAATGGCGGCCAGGGTTTCCTCATTCGCCGCGTCGCCTTTAATAACGATCATCAGGTCGCCGTTTTTCGCGTCCGCTAATTCCGGCGTTAATAGCCCGAGGTTTTTTAATACCCCTTTGTTCATTTCCGTCGCCATCGCCACAAACGCCTGCTCGACGCCCGGCAATTTATTGGCTTTGGTGGAAACCGACATTAAGGAAACCGAATCGAAATACGTATTCTTTTTTATGACGATTTTGGTTGGCATTATTTTCACCTGTTTAAGATAAAAGGGGGCCGCCGTCGTGCTAAATGCACGTCGGTAACAATGCGTTTATTGATTAACGGCCAGCCAGGGGAAGGCTGACCGAATGCACTATGCGCCTGCCGCCAGCAGCAGGTCTGCGATCGCGTTGAAGCCTTTTTCCCGCGCCAGCTCGAGCGGGGTTTTGCCGTATTTATCGGTCATGTGCGGGTTCGCGCCGTGATCGAGCAGCAGCTTCACAATTTCCTGCTGCCTTGCGCCGCCGTCGTTTAATACGATGGCCTCCAGCAGCGGCGTCCAGCCGACAAAATTGGTGTGGTTGACGTTGATGTCGGTTTTTTCCAGCAGCTCACGCACGATTTCAACGTGCCCTTTTTCACTGGCAGGGGTAATGCCCACGCCGCCAAAGCGCGTCAGACGATCGAGATCCGGATTTGCCGGAAGGACAATGCGCAGCAGGGTTAAATCATTGGTCAGGCAGCCGATCAGGAAGGGGTTAAAACAGGTCTGGTCCTGTTTATCAATATCCGCCCCGGCGGCAATTAAAAACTCCACACAGGCGTAATGCTTTTTCAGGCTGGCAATAATAATGGCGGTTCTTTTCTGGCGGTTGGTCGCGTTAATATCAACGCCTTTCTCCAGGCAGGCTTTTAGCGCGTCGATATTGCCCTCTTCTGCCGCCAGCAGAAATTCTGTAACCAGTGCAGTTGCAGACATATTCAGACTCCCTATGTTTCACTTCTGATGACCTGAGAATAGCAACAGCCTGGTCATAAAAGAATCCGCTTAAAAATGATTCATCGACACGCAATTCATTGTTGAGTTAAATTCAACAGTCCGGGAGAAATGTGCGTCTGTGCAACCTTTTTCTTATGTTTTACCGCTTTTACGCGCTTCAGGCTGCATTATCCTTATGGCTGAAAAAGCCTTACACAGCGCGGTTCTACGTAAAAATCCAGAACTGTGATCGACATCAACTATGATGTAACGCCGCTGTTAAAATATGTTCAAAACTGATGGTCACCAGGAGCCACAATATGAATTCCATCTTTACCGAAGAGAATTTGCTGGCCTTCACCACCGCGGCACGTTTTGGCAGTTTTAGCAAAGCGGCTGCCGAGCTGGGCGTGACCACCTCCGCCATCAGTTACACCATCAAACGCATGGAGACCGGACTGGACGTGGTGCTGTTTGTACGCAACACGCGCAGCATTGAGCTGACCGAATCCGGTTTTTATTTTTATCGTAAAGCGACCGACCTGCTGAATGACTTTCATGCCATCAAGCGCGGGATTGATACCATTTCTCAGGGCATTGAGACGCGGGTGCGCATCTGCATAAATCAGCTTTTGTATACGCCACGCCATACCGCGCGTTTGCTCCAGGTGCTGAAAAAACAGTTTCCCACCTGCCAGATCACAGTGACGACCGAGGTGTATAACGGCGTCTGGGATTCCATCATTAATAATCAGGCCAATATCGCCATTGGCGCGCCGGATACGCTGCTGGACGGCGGCGGAATTGATTACACCGAGATAGGGGCGATCCGCTGGGTATTTGCCATCGCGCCCACGCATCCGCTGGCGTTCGCCCCGGAGCCCATTTCCGAAAGTCAGCTGCGTCTGTATCCCAATATCATGGTCGAGGACACCGCGCATACCATCAACAAGAAGGTGGGCTGGCTGCTTCACGGTCAGGAGGCGATTCTGGTGCCGGACTTCAACACGAAATGCCAGTGTCAGATCCTGGGGGAAGGTATTGGCTTTTTACCGGAATATATGACGCGTGAGGCGGTGGAGGAAGGGCTGCTGGTAACGCGGCGGATCAATAATCCACGTCAGGATTCGCGCATGCTGCTCGCCACGCAGCATGCGGCGACCGGTCAGGTCACGCGCTGGATCAAACAGCAGTTTGGCCCGGAAGGCGTGCTGACCCGGATCTACAGTGACTTACTGTGGCGTACCTAGCTCTTCGTCTGAACCCAAAACGCGTGGATAAGACCGGGGAAGTAGCCCAGGATGGTCAGAAGGATATTCAGAATAAACGCCCAGCCCAGCCCCTTGCCAAGCAGCACGCCCAGCGGCGGGAGAATAATCGTAAAAACAACGCGCCAAAAACCCATAAAAAACTCCGTGCAAGCTAACCAATTGAAAATTATAAAAGACACTTCTCTAAGCGTAGCCAGTTTACGGTTAACTGCCATGCGTCTCTCGCGCTTTTACCTGCCTTTACCCTCTTTACACTGGCTTAAACCCCCGCCTTAAATGCTCTACTGTTCTGAAATTGACCGTAAGGAAACGCAATGTCTCTTCCTCTTATTTCGCCGCAGCAGGCAAACGCGCTGATTGCTGAAAGTGATGCCGTGGAACCGACGTACCTGATAAGGAGTATCTGAAAGATTAGGCTGTACCCCGCCCCCGGACGTGGGCTATGGTGAAGATCATGACAATGATGAGGAGGTGCTATGTTTTCTGTCGGTGATTATGTCCAACCGCGTCAGGGCGGTCCGAAACTGAAAGTGCTCGAAGTGAATGGTGAAAACATTGTGGCTGTGCAGGCCAGCAATGAGCAGGGCGAGAAATATCACCTGAAATCGGCGGACGTGGTTCTGTACTCCGAAGACGGTGACTTTGGCGTCTGCTAAGTCAATAATCGGGCGGAATACACCGCCCGAATAATCATCAGATCAGGAAATCGTCCAGCGATTTACCGTTTGCCAGTGCGGTTGCAATTGGCTTTGGCGTACGCCCCTGGCCGGTCCAGGTTTTTTCTTCACCGTTCGCGTCAATAAAACGATATTTCGCCGCACGCGCTTTACGTTTTTTCGTCGGCTGACCCGCCTGCGCCAGATCACTGCCTAACAGATCGCTCGGAGAAATACCGTCAGCTTTCATCAGTTCCAGCAGAGCATTAATTTTATCCTGCTGTTCAGCGCGTTGACGCTCTAATTCAGCCTGCTCGCTGCGTTTTTCTTCAGTGACAATCCGGAATTTTTCCAGCACTTCTTCCAGAACATCCATGGATAATTCACGTGCCAGCGCCCGGAGGGTACGAATATTATTAAGATTCTGTAACGTTAAAGCCATAATAATGAAAAACCTTTCTTCGTGTGTATAACATAAATCAGGCAACAGAATAATTGATTTTTGTTCTGATATCTACCCACCCTGACGTTTTGACATTATTGTAAATGTTTTAGAATATCCCGTTAATATAACCCCGAAATATATGTCTGTTTTAATGCGTAATATACCGCCCTTCCCCAGGCCAAAAACCCCTGTTTAAAACAGTTCAAAAAACCGCCTCCACTCTCCCACACAACAGAGGTTTTACACGCGCACTGATAAACTAATCCATTGATTTATTTTAACAAAAGATGGACAGGGAGAGAAAATAACGAAGCGCGCAAAAAACGCACAACTTTAGAGAATTTTATGGCTAAAACGCCTTCAAATAAAAATTAATCACTACTTGTTAGTTAAAAGCCAGAGAGATACGCTATACAATCATAGCAAACCAACCTAAAGCACTAAAGGCCGCAGGTAAAACGCCACTTTTTTGTCCTGTTCGAGGGGTTCAGACATGTTCTCACCGCAGTCTCGCCTGCGCCATGCGGTAGCGGATACGTTCGCGATGGTCGTTTACTGTTCCGTCGTGAATATGCTGATTGAAATTTTCCTGTCGGGAATGTCCTTTGAGCAATCCCTCTCGTCGCGCCTGGTGGCCATTCCGGTGAATATCATGATTGCCTGGCCGTACGGCCTGTATCGCGATGCAGTGATGCGTTTAGCCCGGCGTATTAGCCCGGCGGGTTGGGTAAAAAACCTGGCGGACGTGCTGGCTTACGTAACGTTCCAGTCCCCGGTGTATGTGGTTATTTTGCTGACGGTGGGCGCAGACTGGCATCAAATCGCCGCTGCGGTAAGTTCAAATATCGTGGTATCCATGCTGATGGGTGCGGTGTACGGTTACTTTCTTGACTACTGCCGCCGCCTGTTTAAAGTCAGCCCTTATAGCCAGGCAAAAGCGTAAGGTAAGGCGACTGGCTCAGGCCAGTCGCAGAGTTATTGTACGTCGCCAAACAGCCCTTTCAGGAACCGCTCCAGCGCCATACGCGAGCTGAAACCGTGCGGAATACCATAATGTTCATGCGTCTCGCCGCCTAAATAGAGCGGAAATTGCTGATAATGATCGCAGGTTTTAATATCCGAGGCGGGCTCAGCAAATGACAGGCTTCTGTCTTTGAGTGTCGGGTGAATAATGAGAGCAGTACGCCCCATTCTTGCTTCACGGTTGACGTAAACATAATTCTCACCACGGCGATATCCGTACGCTTTTGATGTTACCTCATCCATGGTGAACCCTTCTTTTTCAAGAACGCGCGCCACCTCATCGGGTCGTAAATACATATCTTTTCCTCATTATCATTCCTGCCCGGCAACCTTACAGTATTCAGCATTAGCAGGGCTTTCAGAATATTCCATAAACTGCCCGATAAGCCGTGACTCGCTTCAGATATTACATTTCTGGACTAAACTAAACGGGAACACAAATTATGGAGGATCGTATGTTTAACAGACCGAACCGAAACGATATTAATGACGACACACAGGATATTCGTAACGATGTCAGCCAATTAGCGGACACGCTGGAAGCCGTATTGAAATCCTGGGGCTCTGACGCGAAGGACGAAGCAGAAGCCGCGAAACGTAAGGCTCAGTCTTTGCTGCGTGAAACGCGGGCAAGGATGAATGGCCGCTCACGTACCACTCAGGCGGCCTGCGACATGGCCAGCTGCGCCACCACCTTCGTACGTGAAAAACCGCTTTGTACGCTGGGAACGATCGCGGCGATCGGGATTTTTGTCGGCGCCCTGCTTAGCCTGCGTAAGTAAGCGCGCGTTCTCAGCCCCGGTCGCCTCAGGCGCCGGGGCTTTTCTTTGCCTGACAGCCTGAAAAACCCGCACAGCCCGCCCTGCCCCGCCAGGCTCATCATTGGGGCCTTATTAATCTGTATTTCCCATATCTTGTGTGGTTGAAACTTATCGCAACTACATCTAGTATTCCCTTTAGAAAGACACACACAACATGACGCGTTTACTCGCGCCGTTCTCTCATTCTAAATGGAAATACGAATCATGAGCATTATTATTTACACTCGTAACGATTGTGTTCAGTGCCACGCCACGAAACGGGCGATGGAGAGCCGCGGCGTGGCATTTGAGATGGTCAATATTGATCAGGTGCCCGACGCGGCAGACACCCTGCGGGCGCAGGGGTTTCGTCAGCTTCCGGTTGTCGTTGCCGGCGACACCAGCTGGTCTGGCTTCCGTCCGGACATGATCAACCGCCTTGCCGCTCAGGGCGTCAGTGCATGAGCACGCTGGTCTACTTTTCCAGCAGCTCGGAAAACACGCTTCGGTTTATGGAGCGTCTCGGGCTGCCCGCGATACGCATTCCGCTGAACGAGCGGGAGCGTATTCAGGTAGACGAACCCTACATTCTGGTGGTGCCCAGCTATGGAGGTGGCGGCACCGCAGGGGCTGTGCCTCGTCAGGTGATCCGCTTTCTGAACGATCCCCATAACCGGCAGCTGATTCGCGGCGTGATCGCCGCAGGCAATCGCAACTTCGGCGAGGCCTTTGCCCGCGCCGGGGATGTCATCTCTCAAAAATGCGGCGTGCCGTATCTCTATCGTTTTGAACTGATGGGGACACAGCAGGACGTAGAGAACGTGCGTAAAGGAGTGAACGAATTTTGGCAACGACAACCGCAGAACGCGTGATTCAGGCGACGCCGGATTACCACGCATTAAACGCCATGCTAAACCTCTATGACCGCGAGGGGCGCATTCAGTTTGGCAAAGATCATGAGGCGGTGGACGCCTTTTTTGCCGCTCATGTACGCCCGAACAGCGTCGTCTTTGGCAGCCAGCAGGAACGTCTCGACTGGCTGGTAAAAGAGGGTTATTACGAAGAGCGTGTCCTCACCCGCTACGACCGCGCCTTCGTGGTGGCATTGTTCGAACGGGCGCACGCCAGCGGTTTTCGCTTCCAGACGTTTCTCGGCGCGTGGAAGTATTACACCAGCTATACCCTGAAAACCTTTGACGGCAAACGCTATTTAGAAAGCTTTGAAGATCGGGTGGTGATGGTGGCGCTGACGCTGGCGCAGGGCGATGAAGCGCTAGCCGAAAGACTCACGGAGGAGATCCTCTCCGGTCGCTTCCAGCCCGCCACGCCAACGTTCCTTAACTGTGGGAAAGCCCAGCGCGGCGAACTGGTCTCCTGCTTCCTGCTGCGTATTGAAGACAATATGGAGTCGATTGGCCGTGCGGTGAATTCGGCGCTACAGCTTTCGAAACGCGGCGGCGGCGTGGCGTTTCTGCTTTCGAACCTGCGGGAAGCGGGCGCGCCGATTAAGCGCATCGAAAACCAGTCTTCCGGCGTCATCCCGGTGATGAAGATGCTGGAAGATGCCTTCTCATACGCCAACCAGCTTGGCGCACGTCAGGGCGCGGGTGCGGTTTATCTGCACGCGCACCACCCGGACATTCTGCGTTTTCTGGATACCAAACGTGAAAACGCCGACGAAAAGATCCGCATCAAAACCCTGTCGCTCGGCGTGGTGATCCCGGATATCACGTTTAAGCTGGCTAAAGAGAATGCCGACATGGCGCTCTTCTCACCGTATGACGTTGAGCGGATTTACGGCAAAGCCTTTGGCGACGTGGCGATAAGCGAGCTGTACGACGAGCTGGTGGCCGACGATCGCATTCGCAAAAAAACCATCAACGCCCGCGATTTCTTCCAGACGCTGGCTGAAATTCAGTTTGAGTCCGGCTATCCGTACATCATGTACGAGGACACGGTGAACCGCGCGAACCCGATTGCCGGGCGCATCAACATGAGCAATCTGTGCTCGGAGATTTTGCAGGTCAACAGCGCGTCCAGCTACGACGAGAACCTCGACTACGCGGACGTGGGCAAGGATATCTCCTGTAACCTCGGGTCGCTAAATATTGCCCATACCATGGATTCACCCGATTTTGGCCGCACGGTAGAGACCGCCATTCGCGGGCTGACGGCGGTATCGGACATGAGCCACATCCGCAGCGTACCGTCCATTGAGGCGGGCAACGCCGCGTCGCATGCCATCGGCCTTGGGCAGATGAACCTGCACGGCTATCTGGCGCGGGAGGGCATCGCCTACGGCAGCCCGGAAGGGCTGGATTTCACCAACCTTTATTTCTACACCATCACCTGGCATGCGCTGCATACCTCGATGATGCTGGCGCGCGAACGCCACCAGCGGTTCGCAGGCTTTGAGCAGTCCCGCTACGCCAGCGGAGAGTATTTCAGCCAGTATCTGGAAGGCGACTGGCAGCCGAAAACCGAAAAAGTACGCGCGCTGTTTGCCCGCGCTGGCATCACCCTGCCGACGCGTGAGATGTGGCAACAGCTGCGTGAAGAGGTGATGCGCTACGGCATTTATAACCAGAACCTTCAGGCGGTGCCGCCAACCGGCTCCATTTCCTATATCAATCACGCCACGTCGAGCATCCACCCCATCGTGTCGAAGATTGAAATCCGTAAGGAAGGCAAAACCGGGCGTGTCTACTACCCTGCCCCGTTTATGACCAACGAGAATCTGGCGCTGTACCAGGACGCCTATGAGATTGGCCCGGAAAAGATCATTGATACCTACGCCGAGGCGACTAAACATGTGGATCAGGGGCTGTCGCTGACGCTCTTCTTCCCGGACACCGCCACCACGCGGGATATCAACAAAGCGCAGATCTACGCCTGGAAGAAAGGCATCAAAACGCTGTACTACATTCGCCTGCGCCAGCTCGCGCTGGAAGGCACCGAAATTGAAGGCTGCGTGTCCTGCGCGCTGTAAGGAGAAAGGATGAAACTGTCACGCGTAAGTGCCGTTAACTGGAACAAAATTCAGGATGATAAAGACCTGGAGGTCTGGAACCGCCTGACCAGCAACTTCTGGCTGCCGGAAAAGGTCCCGCTCTCCAACGATATTCCGGCCTGGCAAACCCTGAGCCATGCCGAGCAGCAGCTGACAATCCGCGTCTTTACCGGCCTGACGCTGCTGGACACCATTCAGAATACCGTGGGTGCGCCCGCGCTGATGAGTGACGCGCTAACGCCGCACGAAGAGGCGGTAATGTCGAACATCAGCTTTATGGAGGCGGTCCATGCCCGCTCCTACAGCTCGATTTTCTCCACCCTGTGCCAGACCAGAGACGTGGACGCGGCCTACGCCTGGAGTGAAGAGAGCGCGTCATTGCAGCGCAAGGCAGATCTGGTGCTGGAATATTACCGGGCCGACGAGCCGCTGAAGAAGAAGATCGCCAGCGTGTTCCTGGAATCTTTCCTCTTCTATTCCGGCTTCTGGCTGCCTATGTACTGGTCGAGCCGGGGCAAGCTCACCAACACCGCCGATTTGATTCGCCTCATCATCCGCGATGAAGCGGTACACGGGTATTACATCGGCTATAAGTATCAGAAAGGGCTGGAGAAAGTCAGCGCGGAAAAACGCGAGGAACTCAAAGGTTTTTCCCACGATTTACTGATGGATCTGTATGACAACGAGCTGAGCTATACCGAAGAGCTGTACGCCGGAACGGGCTGGGAAGAGGACGTAAAAGCTTTCCTCTGCTATAACGCCAACAAGGCGCTGATGAACCTGGGCTACGAAGCGTTATTCCCACCAGAAATGGCGGAGGTGAACCCGGCGATCCTCGCGGCGCTGTCGCCCAACGCCGATGAAAACCACGACTTCTTTTCCGGGTCCGGCTCGTCGTACGTGATGGGTAAAGCGGTGGAGACGCAAGACGAGGACTGGGATTTTTAATGAATGAATTAACGTTCATTAATTAACTCTGCATTTCATTATTTCCAGCCGAATATTCCACTACGTACTACACTGTAATTTCCCCGTCATATTCGCCTGAATCACACCGATTCAGGCGAAATTTCCCGATGCAGCAGCAAAAAATTGAGAAAAATTCAAACCGCCCTCAGCCCTTTATTCATGGGAAATTCAGCCGTTTCGCTTGCGGCAAAATTCCGCCCTCAGGCCGGTCCAGGGTTGTCTCAGATTCTGAGTATGTTAGGGTAATGCCAGTTAACTATTTACCATGGTAATCATATCGACATAAACAAATAACAGGACACTCTCTATTGCATGGCAATTAAATTAGAAGTGAAAAATCTTTATAAAGTATTTGGCGAGCACCCGCAGCGCGCATTCAAATATATTGAGAAAGGCCTTACGAAAGAGCAAATTCTGGAAAAAACCGGGCTATCGCTTGGCGTTAAAGACGCCAGTCTGGCCATTGAAGAAGGCGAGATTTTTGTCATCATGGGATTATCCGGTTCGGGTAAATCCACTATGGTTCGCCTTCTCAATCGCCTGATTGAACCCACCCGCGGACAGGTGCTGATAGACGGCGTGGATATCGCCAGAATATCAGACGCAGATCTCCGCGAGGTGCGCAGAAAGAAAATTGCGATGGTGTTTCAGTCATTTGCACTGATGCCGCACATGACGGTACTCGATAATACCGCCTTTGGCATGGAGTTAGCCGGCACGCCCGCTCAGGAACGTCAGGAAAAAGCCCTTGATGCACTGCGTCAGGTCGGGCTGGAAAATTATGCTCATGCGTATCCGGATGAACTCTCCGGCGGTATGCGTCAGCGTGTGGGATTAGCGCGCGCATTAGCGATTAATCCGGACATTTTATTAATGGACGAAGCCTTCTCGGCGCTCGATCCCTTAATTCGCACCGAGATGCAGGATGAGCTGGTAAAATTACAGGCCAAACATCAGCGCACCATTGTTTTTATTTCTCACGATCTGGATGAAGCCATGCGTATTGGCGACCGTATCGCCATTATGCAAAATGGTGAAGTGGTGCAGGTCGGCACACCGGATGAAATTCTCAATAATCCGGCGAATGATTATGTGCGCACCTTCTTCCGCGGCGTGGATATTAGCCACGTATTCAGTGCGAAAGATATTGCCCGTCGAACACCAAACGGCATTATTCGTAAAACGCCAGGTTTTGGCCCGCGCTCCGCGCTGAAGCTGTTGCAGGACGAAGACCGTGAATACGGTTATCTGGTTGAACGCGGCAATAAATTTGTCGGCGTGGTCTCCATCGACTCTCTGAAAACCGCCCTGAGCGAAAACCAGGGAATCGATGCGGCGTTGATTGACGCTCCGCTTGCCGTGGACGCCGAAACGCCGCTCAGCGAGTTGCTCTCTCACGTGGGTCAGGCGCCGTGCGCCGTGCCGGTCGTCGGTGAAGAACAACAGTACGTTGGCATCATCTCAAAACGGATGCTGCTACAGGCTTTAGATCGCGAGGGGACAAACAATGGCTGATCAATCAAACCCATGGGGCACCACTGAAGCAGCGGACAGCGCGGCGCAATCTGCCGATGCGTGGGGGTCGACGCCTGCGCCTGCCGATGGCGGCGGCGCGGCAGACTGGCTCAACAGCGCACCAGCGCCTGCCCCAGAGCATTTCAATATTATGGATCCGTTCCACAAGACGCTGATCCCGCTGGATAGCTGGGTAACGGAGGGGATCGACTGGGTCGTTACCCACTTCCGTCCGGTGTTCCAGGGGATCCGCATCCCGGTGGATTACATCCTGAACGGCTTCCAGCAGCTGATGCTGGGCATGCCCGCGCCGGTGGCGATTATCCTGTTCTCGCTGATCGCATGGCAGTTCGGCAGCGCGGGTATGGGGATCGCCACGCTGATCTCCCTGATTGCCATCGGCGCGATTGGCGCGTGGTCTCAGGCGATGATCACCCTGGCGCTGGTGCTGACCGCCCTGCTGTTCTGCGTGGTGATCGGCCTGCCGATGGGGATCTGGCTGGCGCGCAGCCCCCGGGCCGCGAAGATTATCCGCCCGCTGCTGGATGCGATGCAGACCACGCCAGCGTTCGTTTACCTGGTGCCTATCGTGATGCTGTTCGGCATCGGTAACGTACCGGGGGTGGTCGTGACCATAATCTTCGCCCTGCCACCGATTATTCGCCTGACCATTCTGGGCATTAACCAGGTGCCTGCGGATCTGATAGAGGCATCGCGCTCGTTCGGCGCCAGCCCGCGTCAGATGCTGTTTAAGGTTCAGCTTCCGCTGGCGATGCCGACCATTATGGCAGGTGTTAACCAGACGCTGATGCTGGCGCTGTCGATGGTGGTGATCGCCTCGATGATTGCCGTTGGCGGGTTAGGTCAGATGGTACTGCGCGGCATTGGCCGTCTCGATATGGGGCTGGCGACCGTCGGCGGCGTCGGGATTGTGATCCTCGCCATCATTCTTGACCGCCTGACCCAGGCTGTCGGTCGTGATTCACGTAGTCGCGGCAACCGTCGCTGGTACACCACCGGCCCTGTCGGGTTACTCACCCGCCCATTTACAAAATAAGGAACAACGATGCGACATAACGTACTTTTTGCCACAGCGTTTGCGACCCTTGTCTCCACCAGCGCAGTTGCCGCTGACCTGCCGGGCAAAGGCATTACCGTGCAGCCGGTGCAGAGCACCATTTCGGAAGAGTCCTTCCAGACCCAGATTGTCAGCCGTGCGCTGGAGAAACTGGGCTATACGGTGAATACCGCCAGCGAAGTGGATTACAACGTGGGCTATACCTCCATTGCCTCCGGTGACGCCACCTTTACCGCCGTGAACTGGCAGCCGCTGCACGACGACATGTATGCCGCCGCAGGCGGTGACAAGAAATTCTACCGCGAAGGCACCTTTGTGACCGGCGCTGCGCAGGGATATCTGATCGACAAGAAAACCGCCGATAAGTATCACATCACCAATATTGAACAGCTGAAAGATCCGAAGATTGCAAAACTGTTTGATACCAACGGTGACGGTAAAGCCGACATGATGGGCTGTTCGCCGGGCTGGGGCTGTGAAGCGGTGATTAACCACCAGAACAAAGCCTTCGATCTGGCGAAGACCGTCGACGTGAGCCACGGCAATTACTCTGCGATGATGGCCGACACCATCGCCCGCTTTAAAGAAGGCAAGCCGGTGATTTACTACACCTGGACCCCGTACTGGGTGAGCGACGTGCTGAAGCCGGGCAAAGACGTGGTTTGGTTGCAGGTGCCCTTCTCCTCCCTGCCGGGCGAGCAGAAAGATATCGACACCAAACTGCCAAACGGCATGAACTATGGCTTCCCGGTGAACACCATGCATATCGTGGCGAACAAAGCCTGGGCCGAGAAAAACCCGGCGGCGGCGAAGCTGTTCTCGGTGATGAAACTGCCGCTGGCAGACATTAACGCCCAGAACGCGATGATGCACGCGGGTAAATCATCCGAAGCTGATATCAAAGGCCACGTGGATGGCTGGATCAAAGCCCACCAGCAGCAGTTCGATGGCTGGGTGAAAGAGGCGCTTGAGGCGCAGAAGTAAAGTACTTTCCCCTCACCCTAACCCTCTCCCCAAAGGGGAGAGGGCCGGGGTGAGGGGATCAAACCACACCCAACCTTAACCGCACAATCCACCACGTAACAATTCCCCAACATTCACCATCATTGGTTATTATGTTTCCGGAAAAATAATCACTTAACTCACGATTCCTGAAACTAATGACAAAAACAACTCAAGGGCTTAGCCCCGCACTCATCCTTTTAATGTCCGTGGCAACGGGTCTGGCCGTCGCCAGCAACTATTACGCACAACCACTGCTCGACACCATCGCACGCGCCTTCGATCTTTCAGCCAGCTCCGCCGGGTTTATTGTCACCGCCGCACAGCTCGGCTATGCGGCCGGGCTGCTGTTCCTGGTGCCATTAGGCGATATGTTTGAGCGCCGGATGCTTATCGTCTCCATGACGCTGCTGGCGGCGGGCGGGATGTTGATCACCGCCAGCAGCCAGTCGTTAACGATGATGATTATCGGCACCGCGCTGACAGGGCTGTTCTCGGTGGTGGCGCAAATTCTGGTTCCCCTCGCCGCGACGCTGGCTTCCCCGGAAAAACGCGGCAAAGTGGTCGGCACTATCATGAGCGGCCTGCTGCTGGGCATCCTGCTGGCGCGAACCGTTGCCGGGCTGCTGGCGAGCCTCGGCGGCTGGCGCACCGTTTACTGGGTGGCGAGCGTGCTGATGGTTATCATGGCGCTGGCCCTGTGGCGCGGCCTGCCAAAGGTGAAGCAGGAAAATCACCTGAACTATCCGCAGCTCCTCGCCTCCGTTTTCAGCCTCTTTACCCGGGATAAACTCCTGCGCACGCGCGCCGTTCTGGGGTGTCTCACCTTCGCTAACTTCAGCATCCTATGGACGTCGATGGCGTTTCTGCTCGCCGCACCGCCGTTTAACTACTCAGAAGGCGTGATTGGCCTGTTCGGGCTGGCAGGCGCGGCTGGCGCACTGGGCGCGCGCCCGGCGGGTGGGCTGGCTGATAAAGGTAAATCTCATATGACCACCTCCGCAGGGCTGGTTTTACTCCTGCTCTCCTGGGCGGCCATCTGGTACGGACACGTCTCCGTGCTGGCGCTGATTGTCGGTATTCTGGTGCTCGACCTCACCGTGCAGGGTGTACATATCACCAACCAGACCGTGATTTACCGCGTGAAGCCGGATGCCCGTAACCGTCTGACGGCCGGGTACATGACCAGCTACTTTATCGGCGGCGCGGCGGGTTCGCTCATCTCAGCCTCCGCCTGGCAGCATGCGGGCTGGACGGGCGTGTGCGCCATCGGCGCCATCGTCGCGGCGATAAATCTGCTGGTATGGTGGCGCGGCTATCACCGTCAGGAAGCAATTCACTAAGTTTTACATTGCTTTGGGCCCCCTGGGGTGTAAAGGGGGCCTGCATCTGTTAAGGTAACGGTAATCATTTATCCCAGAAATTTTACTGTGGGTGACATATTTACTACCGGCATGAATAGTTCAGACCCCTGTCCTCACATCCCCTCTTTCGCGGGTACACACCCCACGCTCTCTGTGCTCACCGGGTCACGGATTTACCCGGCGCTTTCTGATGGTGACATACGTTTGGCGGATATAACCGCACAAATAATTCATTTACATTATTTGTCACTGTCGTTACTATATCGGCTGTAATTAATGAGGTTATGCCCAAAATGGATAGTTCGTTTACGCCCATTGAACAAATGCTTAAGTTCCGCGCCAGTCGTCATGAGGACTTCCCGTATCAGGAAATCCTGCTGACCCGCCTGTGCATGCACATGCAGGGTAAGCTGCTGGAAAATCGTAACAAGATGCTGAAAGCGCAGGGGATTAACGAGACGTTGTTTATGGCGTTGATTACGCTGGAGTCTCAGGAAAATCACAGCATTCAGCCGTCGGAACTGAGCTGTGCGCTGGGGTCATCCCGTACCAATGCGACCCGTATCGCGGATGAACTGGAAAAGCGCGGCTGGATTGAACGCCGTGAAAGCGATAACGATCGCCGCTGCCTGCATCTGCAACTGACCGAGAAAGGTCACGAATTCTTGCGCGAAGTGCTGCCACCGCAGCACAACTGCCTGCACCAGCTCTGGTCTGCCCTCAGCACCGCCGAGCGCGACCAGCTTGAGCACATCACTCGCAAGCTGCTCACCCGTCTGGACCAGATGGATGAAGACGGCGTCATCCTTGAGGCGCTGCGCTAACGCGACGATCCGCTCAACATTCCAGATTGCTAAAAAGAAAAACTGACAGGCCAGCACGTGAAACTGCTGGCCTTTCTGACAACAGGTCGGCTCAGCCGATGTGAAAATAAAAAGATCGTGGAGAACAACAATGAGCGCAAATGCGGAGAACACCCTCCCGCAGCAACCGGCCAACAAAAAGGGCAAACGTAAGAGCGCCCTTATTCTGCTGACCTTGCTCTTTATTATTATTGCCGTGGCATATGGGATCTATTGGTTTTTAGTCTTGCGTCATGTTGAAGAGACAGACGATGCATACGTGGCAGGGAATCAGGTTCAAATCATGGCGCAGGTGTCAGGCAGCGTGACGAAAGTCTGGGCTGATAACACCGACTTTGTGAAAAAAGGCGATGTGCTGGTCACGCTCGACCCGACCGACGCCCAACAGGCGTTTGAAAAAGCACAGACGGCGCTGGCCTCCAGCGTTCGCCAGACCCGCCAGCTGATGATCAACAGCAAGCAGCTTCAGGCCAATATCGACGTGCAGAAAACGGCCCTGGCTCAGGCGCAGAGCGACCTCAATCGTCGTGTTCCTCTCGGCACCGCCAACCTGATTGGCCGTGAAGAGTTGCAGCACGCCCGCGACGCGGTGGCCAGCGCACAGGCGCAGCTGGACGTGGCGATCCAACAGTACAACGCTAATCAGGCGATGGTGCTGGGTACCTCTCTGGAAAACCAGCCGGCGGTGAAACAGGCGGCGACCGAAGTGCGTAACGCATGGCTTGCCCTGCAACGTACCAAAATCGTCAGCCCGATGACCGGCTACGTTTCCCGTCGTTCCGTACAGCCTGGGGCGCAGATTAGCACCACCACGCCGCTAATGGCGGTCGTTCCGGCGAACAATCTGTGGGTCGATGCGAACTTCAAAGAGACTCAGCTGGCGCATATGCGTATCGGCCAGACCGCGACCGTGGTCAGCGATATTTACGGCGATGACGTCAAGTACACAGGAAAAGTGGTCGGTCTGGACATGGGGACCGGCAGCGCGTTCAGCCTGCTGCCTGCACAGAACGCCACCGGCAACTGGATCAAAGTGGTACAGCGCTTGCCTGTGCGTATCGAGCTGGATCCTAAGCAGCTGGCAGACCATCCGCTGCGAATTGGCCTTTCCACGCTGGTGACGGTCGATACCGCCAACCGCGACGGTCAGATCCTCGCAAGCCAGGTGCGCAGTACGCCAGCTTATGAAAGTAACGCCCGTGAAATTAGCCTCGATCCGGTCAATAAGCTGATCGATGACATCGTGAAGGCAAACGCCGGTTAAGCCGAAGGTGAGCGTTATGCAACAGCAAAAGCCGCAAAAACCGCTGGAGGGGGCGCAGCTGGTCATTATGACCATTGCGCTGTCGCTGGCGACATTCATGCAGGTGCTGGACTCCACCATCGCAAACGTGGCGATCCCTACGATCGCCGGGAACCTTGGCTCATCGCTGAGCCAGGGGACCTGGGTCATTACCTCGTTCGGGGTGGCGAACGCCATCTCCATTCCCATCACCGGCTGGCTGGCGAAGCGCGTCGGTGAAGTGAAGCTTTTCCTCTGGTCGACGATCCTGTTCGTGCTGGCCTCCTGGGCCTGCGGCATGTCCAGCAGCCTGACGATGCTGATTTTCTTCCGCGTCATCCAGGGGATTGTCGCCGGGCCGTTGATTCCGCTGTCACAGAGTTTGCTGCTGAACAACTATCCGCCCGCCAAGCGCTCCATCGCGCTCGCGCTGTGGTCGATGACGGTGATCGTCGCCCCAATTTGCGGGCCAATCCTCGGCGGCTATATCAGCGATAACTATCACTGGGGCTGGATCTTCTTCATCAACGTGCCCATCGGTGCGCTGGTGGTACTGATGACGCTACAGTCTCTGCGTGGTCGCGAAACGCGGACCGAACAGCGGCGGATCGACGGCATCGGGCTGGCTCTGCTGGTTGTCGGCATCGGCAGCCTGCAAATCATGCTCGACCGCGGCAAAGAGCTGGACTGGTTTGCCTCTACGGAAATCATTGTGCTGACGGTGGTCGCCGTGGTGGCCATTAGCTTCCTGATTGTCTGGGAGCTGACGGACGATAATCCGATAGTCGACCTCTCGCTGTTTAAATCGCGAAACTTCACCATCGGCTGCCTGTGTATCAGCCTCGCCTATATGCTCTACTTCGGCGCGATTGTTCTGCTGCCGCAGCTGTTGCAGGAGGTGTACGGCTATACCGCAACCTGGGCGGGGCTGGCCTCCGCGCCGGTGGGGTTAATTCCGGTTCTGCTGTCGCCGATTATTGGCCGTTTCGCCCATAAGCTCGACATGCGCAGGCTGGTGACGTTCAGCTTCATCATGTACGCCGTGTGCTTCTACTGGCGCGCGTATACGTTTGAACCGGGAATGGACTTTGGCGCCTCCGCGTGGCCGCAGTTTATTCAGGGCTTCGCCGTAGCGTGCTTCTTTATGCCGCTGACCACCATTACGCTTTCCGGCTTACCGCCTGAGCGGATGGCGGCGGCATCGAGCCTGTCGAACTTCACCCGTACGCTGGCGGGCTCCATCGGGACTTCGATCACTACCACGCTGTGGACCAACCGGGAATCGATGCACCATGCTCAACTCACCGAAGCGGTGAACCCGTTCAACCCTAACGCTCAGCAGATGTATAGCCAGCTTGAGGGGATGGGGATGACGGAGCAGCAGGCGTCCGGCTGGCTTGCCCAGCAGATCACCAACCAGGGGCTGATTATCTCGGCAAACGAGATTTTCTGGATATCGGCGGGGATCTTCATCGTCCTGCTGGGGCTGGTGTGGTTTGCCAAACCACCGTTTGGGGCCGGTAGCGGGGGCGGTGGGGCGCACTAGCCCTGTGCACGGGTTGCCGGGTGGCGGCTACGCCTTACCCGGCCTACGATCGTAGGCCCGGTAAGCGCAGCGCCACCGGGCAACAATCGCCCCCCTTGTCCAAAACGCGACAGCGATTGTCAGTTCCGATAAAGCAGCGCGCCTGAAATCGATTCACGATAGTGAAAAGACAACAGGAGCGCACCATGCTGAACACACCCGCCGAAAAATACCAGCCTTACCCCACCCTTTCGTTGCCCGACCGCCGCTGGCCGGAGCAGATTATCACCCGCGCCCCGCGCTGGCTCTCGACCGACTTACGCGACGGTAACCAGGCGCTGGCCGAGCCGATGGACAGCGCGCGCAAGCTGCAATTCTGGGATCTGCTGCTGAGCTGCGGGTTTAAAGAAATCGAAGTCGCCTTCCCGTCCGCCTCGCAGACGGACTTCAATTTTGTGCGTCAGCTGATTGAGGAGAACCGCATCCCGGATGACGTCACCATTCAGGTGTTAACGCAGGCGCGGGACGATCTTATCCGTCGCACTTTCGACTCCCTGCGCGGCGCGAAGCAGGCCACCGTTCACCTGTATAACGCCACCGCCCCGCTGTTCCGCCGTCTGGTATTCGGCATGGAGAAAGCGCAAATCGTCGAGCTGGCGACGCGCGCGACGCGCCTGATTCGTCAGCTGTGTGAAGAGAACCCTGACACCCGCTGGCAGTACGAGTACTCCCCGGAAACCTTCTGCTTTACCGAACCGGAGTTTGCGCTGGAGATTTGTGAAGCCGTGGCGGAGATCTGGCAGCCGTGCGCGGCGCGTCCGATGATCCTCAACCTCCCCGCTACCGTCGAAGTGAGCACGCCGAACGTCTATGCCGACCAGATCGAGTATTTCTGCCGCCACTTCAGCCGCCGCAGTGACGTCTGTATCAGCGTGCACCCGCATAACGATCGCGGTACCGGCGTCGCCAGCGCAGAGCTGGCCGTCATGGCCGGGGCTGACCGCGTGGAGGGCTGCCTGTTTGGTAACGGTGAGCGCACGGGCAACGTCTGCCTGGTGACGCTGGCGATGAACCTCTACAGCCAGGGCATTAGCCCGAATCTGGATTTCAGTGATATGAATCGGGTGGTTGAAACGGTAGAAACCTGCAACCAGCTGCCCGTCCATCCGCGCCATCCGTGGGCGGGTCGTCTGGCTTACACCGCCTTCTCCGGCTCGCACCAGGATGCCATCAAGAAAGGTTTCGATGCCCGTAAGCCTGGCGAACGCTGGGAGATGCCCTATCTGCCCGTCGACCCGCAGGATATTGGCTGTACCTATGAAGCGGTGATCCGCGTGAACAGCCAGTCAGGAAAAAGCGGAAGCGCCTGGCTTATTGAGCAAAACCACGGCCTGAAATTGCCTCGCGCCCTGCAACAGGATTTTAGCCAGCACGTGCAGCAGGAAACGGATAACCATGGAAAAGAGATGACGCAGAATGCGCTCTGGCAGCTGTTCCGCGCCCGCTATGGCCTGGTGGCGAGCCCGCCATTAGCGCTGCAATCGTACCGCAGCGACAGCCAGCAGGACGGCCAGCTGCGGCTGACGGCAAGCGTCGCCACGCAAGGGGGCACCCGCCAGCTGGAAGGCCAGGGAAACGGTTTGCTCTCCGCCGCCGCTCACGGCTTAAGCCGCTGGATCAACGCACCGTTTGTGATCAAGGATTATCACGAACATACGTTAGGCGAACGCAGCGACAGCCGCTCGGTGGCCTATATCCGCTGTCTGTTCCAGGATGGGACCAGCCGCTGGGGCGTGGGCATCGACAGCGACGTGGCACGCGCGTCGATTCAGGCGCTTTTTAACGCGGTCAGTCGTTCCTGAAGTAATCGCTGGGTGAGACACCCATTACCCGGCGAAACATTGCCGTAAAGGCGCTGTGGCTGCCATACCCCAGATCCAGCGCCACGCGTAATACCGGCTGGCCCTGCGCCAGCCGCACTAAGGCTTCCAGCAGTCGCGCCCTTCTCACCCACTCGCCGTAGCTCAGGCCTGTCTGCTGCTGAAAATGGCGGTTCAGCGTGCGTTCGCTCATCCCCACAATACCTGCGGCCTGGGCGCTGCTCCAGCTTTCTCCCGGGGCCATTCGAATCTGCTGGCAGAGGTGTCGCAGCGCTTCGCTTTCCGGCTCGGGCAGGTGAAACGGCAGTACCGGCATGAGGCGAATTTCATCGAGGATCAGCTCATAAACACGTTCATCGCGGCTTCCGGGTGCGTAAGATTCAGGAAGCGTAAGGGAGGTCAGGATCAGCTCGCGCAGCAGGGGCGAGATCTGCACGATCTGGCAGGTCGCCGGGAGATCGGCGCGCGCCAGCGGGTCGATAAACAGCGTGCGGGCGGCAACGTTGCCGGTGATGCGCAAGGCGTGCTGCGTACCCGCAGGTAGCCAGACGCCGCGACCGGGCGGCACCACCCAGCAGCCGGATGCGGTATCCACCCGCACGACGCCGGTGAGGCTGTGCAGGAGCTGCGCGCAGTCGTGCTGATGCCACGGCTCGCTGTCGCCATGAGCATAATCATGCGAAAACGGCACAAGCGGGCGATGGGTAAAGGAGAAGGTGGTGGTTGTCGTCATCAGGATTGTAGGCCCGGTCAGCGAAGCGCCACCGGGCATCCACAGGCACGATACTAAATGTGCAGTTCCTGAAGTTTTTCTTTTGGCAGGGCCAGCTCGTCATTGCTGTTTACACGCACATCACGTTCGATGATATGACGGGCAATCTCCTGAGCTTCTTCCAGAGAGTGCATCTGGTAAGTGCCGCACTGGTAAACGTTCAGCTCAGGGATCTGGTTCTGCTCTTTCACCTTCAGCACGTCTTCCATCGCCGCTTTCCACGCATCCGCGACGCGTTTCTCATCAGGCTGACCAATCAGGCTCATGTAGAAACCGGTGCGGCAGCCCATCGGAGAGATATCGATGATCTCCACGCCGTTGCCGTTCAGGTGGTCGCGCATGAATCCGGCGAACAGGTGTTCCAGCGTGTGAATGCCTTTCTCTGGCATCACTTCTTTATTGGGCACGCAGAAGCGCAGGTCGAAAACGGTGATCGTGTCGCCGTGCGGCGTGTTCATGGTCTTCGCCACGCGGACTGCTGGTGCTTCCATACGGGTATGGTCGACAGTAAAGCTATCTAATAACGGCATACGTCACCTCCGATAGTGATTTTTTTAAAATAAACTGAACTCTTCTACAGAATGCGCGTCTGAGTATATGAAAGACGCGCATTTGTTATCATCATCCCTGAATTCAGAGATGTATATTTTGGCCACAGCGATGTGGCCTTTTTCTTTTTGGTTCAGGCCTGCTTCGCCAGAAACGCCTCAAACGACTCCGTATCCGCCGCTTCGACCTCTTTCTGACGCACAACGGACGCATCACGCTCTGTCACAAAATCCGCTTCGCTCAGGATCTCTAACGGCTCCTGCATCAGCATCTCACGGTACTCCGCTGAGAGTGAACGCCCTGTGCCACCAATTCCCTGCTCAATCATAGAACGCAGAATACGTGCTGAGAATGTCAGTTCCGGGTTATCAAAGCTTTCAACCAGTTCGTCGCAGACCTTCTGGTAAGCTTCGCCGCCGTACACGCTGTCCAGCGTCTGGGCTACGCGCTTCAGGTCATGGAACAGATCCTTCCCTACCTTAGACAGTGGGAACTGAGCCGTTTCACAGCCAATACCTAACGTCAGACCCGGCTTGCGCCCTTCCAGAATCACGCGATTCCAGTTGGCACGGGTACACAGCAGTTCGTCGGAACTCATTTCCGGCGCATCAGCCAGTACGCACCAGACCATAAACAGGTCAAGGAAGCGAACCTGCTGCTCGTCAACGCCAATCGGTGAGAACGGGTTGATATCCAGCGAGCGCACTTCAATGTATTCGATCCCGCCGCGCTGTAGCGCATCCGACGGCGTTTCACCGCTGCGCGTCACGCGCTTCGGACGAATCGGCGCATACAGTTCATTTTCAATCTGCAACACGTTGGTGTTAATTTGCAGGCGCTTGCCGTCTTTTTCGAGGCCGATTTTTTCGTACTCTTCCGACGGGGTTTTTATCGCCCGCTTCAAGCCTGCCACATATTCGTGCAGATCGTTAAACGTAATTCCGAGATTGCTTTGCGATTTATTGGTATAGCCAAGGTCGCTCAGGCGCAGGGAGGTCGCATACGGCAGGTAATACATGCCACATTCGGTCTTCTCGAACGGCAGCGTGGTCGGTTTCCCTTGCAGGAACGAAGAACAGACGGCCGGTGAAGCGCCGAACAGATACGGAATAACCCAGCCAAAACGGTAGTAGTTGCGGATCAGGCGGAAGTAACCCGCGGAGATCGCTTCTTTATCCGTTTCACCGCACTTCGCCTGCCAGAACGCCATCGGCAGAGAAAAGTTGTAGTGCACGCCAGAGATCGTCTGCATCAGTGCGCCGTAGCGATTTTTCAGTCCTTCGCGATACAGCGTTTTCAGCCGACCAATATTCGAGGTGCCGTACTGCGCCAGCTCGATATCCTGCCCCTGCTCGATATAGCACGGCATGCTGAGCGGCCACATACGCTCGTCGCCGAGGTTGCGGGCGGTGAAGCGATGCACGTCGCGCATGATCGTCAGCATATGATCAATATCACCGTCTACTGGCGTGATGAACTCCAGCAGCGCTTCGGCGAAATCGGTTGTGATCCATTTATGTGTCAGCGCCGAGCCTAACGCCTTCGGGTGTCCCGTAGTCGCTAAGCTACCATCCGCATTTACGCGCAGCGTTTCGCGCTCAAGCCCACGCTGAATACCCTTCAGTGCCTGAGGGTGATTTTCCAGCCAGGCCAGCGCCTGTGATACGTCCGGGATCAATTTGACCTCCCGCCTGTCAAAAAATTGTCACTCAGCATAATTGTAATGGTTGACGATTGAAGGTCGCGAATTCATTCCACCAATTAGTGCCACCACGTCATACCCTGTAGTGTTACCCATGCCAGTAAAACATAGCGTAACGCCTTGCCAAGGCACAAAAAAAAGAGCACCGGTCCCCAGGAAATGCGCATCCATCCCGCCAGCAGACACAGTAAATCGCCTATTACAGGCATCCAGCTTAATAACAGCGTGGCAGCGCCATAGCGTTTTAGCCAGCCCACTGCCTTTTCCTGCCAGCGAGATTTTTCGCGTAGCGGAAAGAAACGTCCAAGAATAACGTTAGTCAGCCCTCCAAGGCTATTACCCATTGTTGCTATTAAGACCAGCAACCAGGGCTGACTTACGCCGGACAACAGCATCGCCACCAGCACCACTTCCGAATTCCCCGGTAAGAGGGTGGAGCTTAAAAAACTGCTGGCGAATAATGAAGCGAGTGACAGCGCGTCACTCACAGTAAGCGAACGTCCACCGCCGCCATTCCGGCATCACGCGCGGCCTGAATGCCAAAATCAGCATCTTCAAACACCACGCATTTTGCAGGTGGAACACCCATTAATTCTGCACAGAGCAGGAAGGTATCCGGTGCGGGTTTGTGATGTTTAACATGATCGGCGGCAACGACGGCAGAAAAATAGTGGCGCAGGTCAAGGTGGTTGAGCAGCGCTTCAGCAATCGCGCTCTCGCTGCCCGTACCGACAGACATAGGACGACGCCCGTGCCACTCCTTGACGACGTCAATGAGTGGTAAAGGCTGCACGGTGTCTAACAGTATGGCTTTTACCGCGTCGGTTTTTTCACGCGCGAGCTGATGCGGGTCGAGATCGGCCTGATTCAGCTCAATCACGGCCTGTGCGATACGCCAGGTGGGCGATCCATTGAGGGCAATCATCGCCTGTAAATCGAAACGCATACCGTAACGGCCCAGGACTTCGGTCCAGGCCTGACGATGCGTGGGTTCGGTATCCAGGAGGGTGCCGTCCATGTCGAAGATCAAACCGTCATACTGTGCGTACATCGTGCTCTCGCTAAACGATTAACAAAGCATTACTTTATCGTAAAAGGGGATTTTTGTCGCTGATTGCGAAGTGATAACAATGAGAGTGATTAAGAACTAAACATCGAAGGGGATCACAAGAAGAGATGGTGCATCCGGGAGGA
>NZ_JADBRE010000015.1:0-68867 GCF_014930525.1 Enterobacter cloacae complex sp. S1 | reverse complement strand
AGCCTCAATCCCCCCCTTGCCCACCCAGCGCATAATCGCCCCGGAGCTGCGCAATGACCCCCAGACGATAATAGCGATAAGCGCAAAAATGATCGGCGGCGCAACGGTGATAACCCAGTGCGGGAATGTCGACCCATCACGCACCGTTGAGGCGGAACTGATGATCATCGCAATCGTCCCCGGCCCCGCCGTGCTCGGCATGGCTAACGGCACAAACGCGATGTTGGCGCTCGGTTCGCTTTCAAGCTCCTCCGATTTGCTTTTGGCTTCCAGGGATTCGTGCGCTTTATGCGCCGGGAACAGCATCCGGAAACCAATAAAGGCCACAATCAGCCCACCAGCAATACGCAGACCGGGAATCGAAATACCAAAGGTATTCATCACCAGTTGCCCGGCGTAATAAGCCACCATCATTATGGCAAAGACATAGACAGAGGCCATCATCGACTGCTGATTGCGCTCTGCGCTGTTCATGTTCCCCGCCAGCCCCAGAAAAAGCGCCACCGTCGTTAACGGGTTCGCCAGCGGCAGCAACACCACCAGCCCAAGCCCCACTGCTTTAATCAAATCCAACATAATGCACCGCAGTCCTTATCCTTATTCAACAACGCAATTATAGGGGCAAATCCTCGTCCGGAGCCATCCACGCAGCGTAACCATAATTGTCTCGCGTAATTGATAACCCCAGATTATCTGTATGATTTAAAAGCGTACAGAATAAGTTCCTGAAGCGTTTTAGCATTTCGTGGCATCGGCCGATTCATTCAGTTGACTTATACTTGCCTGAGCAATAATATCTGCCGTGACTAAACTACTTGCCAGGGCAACCATTGTGAAAAGCACCAGTGACCTCTTTAACGACATAATCCCACTGGGTCGTCTTATTCATATGGTTAACCAGAAAAAAGATCGCCTGCTCAATGACTATCTGTCACCGCTGGATATCACCGCAACACAGTTCAAAGTGCTGTGTTCCATTCGCTGCGAAGTGTGTATCACGCCGGTTGAGCTGAAAAAGGTGCTCTCTGTCGATCTGGGTGCGTTAACCCGCATGCTGGATCGTCTCGTCTGTAAAGGATGGATAGAACGAAGCCCTAACCCGAATGACAAACGTGGCGTACTGGTGAAACTGACCAGCGATGGCGCGGCCATGTGTGAGCAATGTCATCAATTAGTAGGACAAACACTGCACCAGGAACTGACAAAAAACTTATCGGCAGATGAAGTGGCAACGCTTGAGCTCTTACTCAAGAAAATCCTGCCGTAAACAGAAAAAGAGGTATGACGATGTCCAGACGCAATACTGACGCTATCACCATTCATAGCATTTTGGACTGGATCGAAGATAACCTGGAATCTCCACTCTCTCTTGAGAAAGTGTCTGAGCGTTCAGGTTACTCAAAATGGCACCTGCAACGGATGTTTAAAAAAGAGACCGGCCATTCATTAGGACAATATATTCGCAGCCGCAAGCTGACGGAGATTGCCCAAAAACTGAAAGAAAGCAATGAGCCGATCCTCTATCTGGCGGAACGCTACGGATTTGAATCGCAACAAACCCTGACGCGTACGTTCAAGAACTACTTTGACGTGCCGCCTCATAAGTACCGTATTACCAGTATGCCGGGTGAATCCCGTTATCTGTATCCGCTAAAACATTGCAGTTAATCATCGCCTGTTAAGACGTAACCGAGGAAATCATGAAATTTATCGCCTCCGCCGCCCTCACCTTGCTGGTGCTGGTTTCCGGCCAGAGCTTCGCGGAGCAAACCCCCAATGCGGGGCAGCAAAATAATCGTGACACCATGATTATGCCGTCCACGCAAAACCAGTCGCCCTGGGACTTCAATCACATGGCCGCTGGCACCGACAAATCCGACGAATTAGGCGTGCCGTATTATAACCACGACCTGTAATTCGTTTTTGCCCCGCTAATGCGGGGCTTTTTTCTGCCTTAACCCCGCACCCGCGTTGCCCGACGCACCCGCAAGCCAAAGACGTTGATATACAGCCCGGCCATAATCAGCCCTGCGCCACACAGTTGCAGCACGCTGAGCGTTTCATCCAGCAACAGGGCTGCGCTGGCAAGCCCGACCACCGGTACCAGCAGCGATAACGGCGCCACGCGCCAGGTTTCATAGCGTCCGAGCAACGATCCCCAGATACCATAGCCAATGATTGAGGCGACTAACGCCAGGTAGATCAGCGACAAAATGGTCGTCAGGTCGATCTCCACCAGGCTTTTCAGCATCGCCTGCGGACCCTCCAGAATAAACGACGCGGCCATAAACGGCACGATGGGGATCAATGCGCTCCAGACCACCAGCGATAAGACCGGTGGACGCGTCTCGTGCTGCATTATCAGCTTGTTAAAGATATTGCCGCACGCCCAGCTCAGCCCCGCCGCCAGGGTGAGCATAAAGCCCAGCAGCGCGACATGCTGACCGTTGAGGCTGCCTTCAATCAGCACCAGCACGCCAAAGACCGCAAGGCTAATGCCCGCCAGCTGCTTGCCCTGCAAGCGTTCGCCGAAGACAAATGCGCCGAGAATGATGGTAAAGAACGCCTGCACCTGAAGCACCAGCGAAGCCAGGCCCGCAGGCATACCGAATTTGATGGCGCAAAAAAGAAACGCAAACTGACCAAAGCTGATGGTCAGGCCGTAGCCCAGCAGCAGCTTAAGGGGAATTTTCGGGCGGGCAACGAACAGCAGCGCCGGGAAGGCCACCAGCAGGAAGCGCAGCCCCGCCAGCATCAGTGGAGGCATGTTGTGCAACCCCATTTTGATGACCACAAAATTGAGTCCCCACACCACGACAACCAGCAACGCTAACAGCCCGTCTTTCCGCGTCATTTTCCGCCCCTGAATTATTAAAATTTTGTAAACACTTCAAGGTAACAGAAAAAATAGCCCCGCGAGAAGATCATTAATTCTGGTACTGGAGAGAAGCACCTGCGGATAAATTGGGTGCTATACAAGCTGCCGATCCCATGATAATCCTGTAATAACACAACAAAAAAAGCATAAGCATTTGTCGGGCAGGAAAATGAAACCATCAATCAGGCGCTCAACCGCAGCGCTGCTGGCATCGTCATTGTTATTAACAATTGGCCGCGGGGCAACGCTGCCCTTTATGACCATATATCTCACACGCGTGTACGATATGAGCGTGGAGAATATTGGCTATGCCCTTACCGTGGCGTTGACCATCGGCGTGGTGTTTAGCCTGGGGTTTGGCATCCTGGCGGATAAGTTCGACAAAAAACGCTATATGCTGATCGCCATCGTAGCCTTTATCGCCGGGTTTGTGGCGATTCCGCTGGTGAATAACGTGACGCTGGTGGTGCTGTTCTTTGCCCTGATTAACTGCGCCTATTCCGTCTTCTCAACGGTGCTGAAAGCATGGTTTGCCGACGTGCTGACCTCCAGCGAAAAGGCGCGCGTTTTCTCACTCAACTACAGTTTCCTGAACATTGGCTGGACGATCGGGCCGCCGATCGGCACCCTGCTGGTGATGTACAGCCTGCAACTGCCGTTCTGGCTGGCCGCCTTCTGCGCCGCACTGCCGCTCGGGTTTATCCATTTTTTTGTGCAGAAAAGCATAGCCTCAGACAGCCCTGAGGAGAAAATGCCGTGGCAGCCCTCGGTGCTGCTGAAAGACCGGGCGCTGTTCTGGTACACGCTCTCCGGCCTGCTGGCGTCGTATGTGGGTGGATCGTTCGCCACCTGCATTTCCCAGTATGTCCTCGCCGCACATGCGGACAGTGATTTCGCAGAAAAGGTGGTGGCCGTTGTGCTGCCCGTCAACGCGGCGGTGGTCGTCACCCTGCAATACGCGCTTGGACGTAAGATCACCGCCAGCAATATCCGTCCGCTAATGACCGCCGCGACGCTTTTTTTCATCCTCGGGCTGGGCGGGTTTATGCTTTCCGGCGAAAACCTGATTTACTGGGGGATCGCGGCGGCGATTTTCACCCTGGGTGAAATTATTTATGCACCGGGTGAATACATGCTGATCGACAATATCGCCCCGCCGGGCATGAAGGCGAGCTATTTCTCCGCCCAGGCGCTGGGCTGGCTCGGCGCGGCGGCGAACCCGATGATCACCGGGCTCATCCTGACCCATCTACCGCACTGGTCTTTATTTATCATTATGATGGCCGCCATCATTGCGGCCTGGCTGATGATATTGCGCGGGATGCGCGTGAAAAGTGAAGATAGCGTGTCGGGTGGCGCTGCGCTTACCCGACCGACAAAACCCTAATCGTAAGCCGGGTAAGGCGAAGCCGTCACCCGGCAAAACCAACACCCTAGTGGTGCAACATCTCCTCCACCACCTGCTCTTTGTACATCTCATTCGGGTAGTAGGTCGGCCAGTTATCCATCTCTTTCAGCAGCGCCTCGTGGGAGGTGTTGCCCATAAAGATATGGAAGTGTGAAGAGGCTTTCGGCCCGATGATATGGTCGCTGAACTGCACAAACTTAGGCGCCTGGCTCGCGTTATCCTTGCACTCAAACAGGTAGCGCACGCCTTTTTTCCCCGACGCATAGGTCAGAATTTTGTAGCCGCTGTAGTCGTAGCGGCAGCTGCTCACCGTTTTGCCGCGGTGGAATTCCATCACGTTGTTTTCAATGCCGATGGCGTCCACGTCCGTCGCGTACCCCTTACGGTAGTAGGCCTTCACCTCGGCAGCGGATTTTTCTCCCTTCTGCGCTTTCTTTTCGAAAACCGGATCCAGCGAACCATCAAGCAGGAACGGATAAACGGACTGCCAGGTCCCGTCCCAGTCAGACAGCTTCCTGTCCCTGACGTCTTTATCCTCAAAGACGCCGTTTGCCGCCTTCTGTTCCGCCTCTGTCATCTGATGACCGTGCGAATGGGCAAAAAGCGAGCCGCTTACCAGCAGCGTTCCCAGAGTCAGCGCAATTTTTGCAAGTTGTGCAGCCACAGCAAAATCCTCATTCCGTTTTATAAGAATGAAGATGTTATATTATAACATTTCAGATCGCAACCAGCCCGCGAACGCCCTCTTGCTCCATGTTCTCCCCGCGCCCCTGCTGGACGATGCTGCCGCGCGACATCACCAGATAGCTGTCGGCCAGCTCTGCCGCAAAATCATAAAACTGCTCCACCAGCAGGATGGCCATATCCCCCCGGTTCGCCAGGCTGCGGATCACCTGCCCAATCTCTTTAATCACCGACGGCTGAATACCTTCCGTGGGTTCATCCAGAATCAGTAACCGTGGACGGCTCGCCAGCGCGCGACCTATCGCCAGCTGCTGCTGCTGACCACCGGAAAGATCGCCTCCGCGTCGGTGCTTCATCTCCTTCAGCACCGGGAAAAGCTGCCAAATCTCCTCCGGTACGCTCCTTGCGTTTCCCGCGGAGAAGCGTGACAGCCCCATCAGCAGGTTTTCTTCTACGGTCAGACGCGGAAAAATCTCCCGCCCCTGCGGAACATAGGCCACGCCGGACTGCACCCGCTGGTGCGGTTTACTGTGAGTGATGCTCTTTCCCTGCCAGACCACCTCCCCGCCTTTCACCGGGATCAGCCCCATCAGGCACCTCAGCAGCGTGGTTTTGCCCACCCCGTTGCGCCCCAGCAGGCAGGTAACTTCCCCGACGACCGCCTCAAAGCTCACCCCGCGCAGAATATGACTTCCGCCGTAGTACTGATTCAGTTCGCTAACCTGTAACATCACCTCTCCTTAACGTCCCAGATAGACGTCAATTACCTGTTCATTGGCCTGTACCTCGCGAAGCGAACCTTCCGCCAGTACGCGCCCCTGATGCAGCACCGTGACGTGGTCGGCGATGGTCTCGACGAAACCCATATCGTGCTCAACCACCATCAGCGAATGCTTGCCTGCCAGGGTTCGGAAAAGCTCGGCAGTATATTCCGTCTCTGCGTCGGTCATACCGGCGGCGGGTTCGTCCAGCAGTAACAGGTGCGGGTCCTGCACCAGCAGCATGCCGATCTCCAGAAACTGCTTCTGTCCGTGGGAAAGCAGCCCGGCACGGCGATCGCGCTCGCTGCCAAGCCGCAGCAAAACCAGCATCTCATCAATGCGGTCGCGCTGCTCGCCGCTGAGCGTGGCCCGCAGGCTCGCCCAGACGGACCTGTCGGCTTTCATGGCGATTTCGAGGTTTTCCCCTACGGTCAGCGCTTCAAACACGGTCGGCTTCTGGAACTTACGGCCAATGCCCTGACGGGCGATGGCCGCCGGTTCCAGGGCAGTCAGATCGATGGACTGATCGTAAATAGCTTTCCCGCTTTTTGGCCGGGTTTTGCCGGTAATCACGTCCATCAGCGTGGTTTTACCGGCGCCATTAGGGCCAATGATGCAGCGCAATTCTCCGACGCCGATGTTCAGCGAGAGATCGGTCAACGCCTGAAAACCGTCGAAACTGACGTTAATGGCCTCGAGCTGCAACACCGGATCGGTCTGCTCGCGGTAACGGTCGCCCGGTAGCTGGCGGGTAAAGAGTCCTTCAGAGGGCTGCATTAATTCTCTCCCTTACGAAACAGACCGAACACGCCGCGCGGTAAAAACAGCGTCACGGCGATGAAAATCAGCCCCAGAAACAGCTGCCAGTACTCCGGCATCGCCACGGTGAAAAAGCTCTTCGCACCGTTGACCAGCGCCGCGCCAATCACCGGGCCCACCAGAGTGCCGCGTCCACCCAGCGCTACCCAGATGGCCGCTTCAATCGAGTTGGTCGGCGACATTTCACCCGGGTTGATAATGCCCACCTGCGGAACGTACAGCGCTCCCGCCAGGCCACACAGCACGGCGGAAAGCGTCCAGACCAGCAGCTTAAAGCCGCGCGGATCGTAGCCGCAGAACGTGAGACGGTTTTCCGCATCGCGCACCGCCGTTAAAATGCGGCCAAATTTACTCTTCGCCAGCGCGTAGCCTGTGCCCAGGGCCAGAAGCAGCAGCACGACCGTTGCGAGAAACAGCGCGATCCGCGTGGTGGTCGCCGTGACGGAAAACCCGAGCAGCGTGGTAAAGCCGGTAAAGCCGTTATTGCCGCCAAAGCCGGTTTCGTTGCGAAAGAACAGCAGCATGCCCGCGTAGGTCAGCGCCTGGGTCATGATGGAGAAATAGACCCCTTTGATCTTCGAGCGAAAAGCAAACCAGCCGAAGACCAGCGCCAGCAGGCCGGGGATCGTCACAATTAACACCAGAGCCCAGGCGAAATGCTGCGTTCCCCACCAGAACCAGGGCAGTTCGCTCCACGAGAGAAAAGACATAAACGCGGGCAGTCCGTCCCCGGCCGCCTGGCGCATCAGGTACATGCCCATCGCATAGCCGCCCAGGGCGAAGAATATGCCGTGCCCCAGCGAGAGCATACCGGCATAGCCCCAGACCAGATCGAGGGCCACGGCGACAACTGCGTAGCAGAGGATCTTGCCGATGAGCGTCAACATCCATGTAGAAACGGCCAGCGGATGCGTTGCGGGTAACAGCGCGAGAAAAGGCAGCACCAGCAGCGCCGCAACCAGCAGACTGCCGAAGATTTGCGTGGAGCGCGGTGCCCTGCGCGCCAGTGTTAAGGTCAATGGCTGGCTCATCAGTCTGTCACCCTCCCTTTAAGTGCGAATAACCCCTGCGGACGTTTCTGAATAAACAGAATGATCGCCACCAGAATCAGGATTTTGCCCAGCACGGCGCCCATCTGCGGTTCAAGAATTTTATTGAAGATCCCCAGACCAAAGGCCGCCGCGACGCTACCGGCCAGCTGGCCGACGCCGCCGAGCACCACCACCAGGAACGAATCAATGATGTATCCCTGGCCCAGCTCCGGTCCCACGTTCCCCAGTTGGGACAATGCCACGCCGCCCAGCCCGGCAATGCCGGACCCGAGGCCAAACGCCAGCATATCTACCCGTCCGGTGGGGACGCCGCAGCAAGCCGCCATGCTACGGTTTTGCGTCACCGCCCGCACGTTCAGCCCCAGACGCGTTTTATTCAGAATGAGCCAGGTGAAGAACAGCACCATCAGCACAAACCCGAGCACCACAATGCGGTTCCACGGTAGCGTCAGGTTGGCGAAAACCTGCACCCCGCCGGACAGCCAGGCCGGGTTTGCGACCTCAAGGTTCTGGGCGCCAAAGGTCATGCGCACCAGTTGGATAAGCATCAGGCTGATCCCCCAGGTGGCGAGCAGGGTTTCCAGCGGGCGGCCATACAGATGGCGGATCACCGTGCGCTCCAGCACCATCCCGATACCTGCCGTCAGGCAAAACGCCACCGGCAGCGCCACCACCGGATAAAGCGCCAGCCACTGAGGCATCCACTGCGCCATAACCTGCTGCACCATCCAGGTGGCATACGCCCCGAGCATCAGCATTTCGCCGTGGGCCATGTTAATCACCCCCAGCAGACCATAGGTGATAGCCAGCCCGAGCGCGGCCAGCAAGAGTACCGATCCCAACGACAGGCCCATGAAGGCCTGCCCCAGCAGTTCGCCCCACATCAGCCGGTGCTGAATACGGTCCAGGCTCTCAGCGGCGGCGGCACGTACCCGTGCGTCCGGCTCGGTTTGCGCCCGGGTGAACGGCGTCAGCGTGGCCTGAACGTCCGGATCGTCAGACTGTCCCAACAGTTCAACCGCGTTGAGGCGCGTTTCAGCCTGCGGACTCGCCAGCTGAAGATTTGCCAGCGCCAGCCTCAGCGACTGTCGGGTGACGTCGTCCGTTTCGCGATTAGCCCGCTGTTGCAGAAACCCGAGCATATCCGGCTGGGCGTCACGCTGAAGTTGCCGCGCGGCATGACGCCTTTCGGTGACACTGTCACTGACAAGCTGATGCGTTGCCAGCGCCGTGACGGTTAACACGCGCAGCCGGTTGGTCAGCCGCACGGCTTTGGTCGTTCCTTCGGCGCTCTTTGCCGCGCCCAGGGCAACCATTTCGCCGTCGATGCGGGTAAAAGCCTTCTTCTGGCTGTCGGTGTAGAGGTTCTCCTGTTGCAGCGCTTTAAGCAGCGGCAAACGTGCAGGTTCCGGCGTGGCTGCCCAGCGGGTCAGCATAGCGGTCTGCTGGCTGCGGCTAGCGGCAACGAAATCATCGGCATCCGATGCCTGCACCATCCCTGGCAGCAGTCCGGTAAGCCACACAATCGCAATAATTATGCGCATGGCGTTCATGACGTCTCTCCCTGGTGGTGGCTTAGTTGCTGGCGGTTTTCATCGGCTGGTCAGATTTTTTGTCATTCCCGGCGATAAACGGGCTCCACGGCTGAGCGCGTACCGGCTGTTCGGTTTGCCAGACGACGTTGAACTGGCCGTTGCCTTCGATTTCACCAATCATGACGGGCTTATGCAGGTGGTGGTTGGTGACATCCATGGTCAGCGTAAAGCCGGACGGCGCGTTGAACGACTGGCCCGCCATTGCCGCGCGCACTTTGTCCACGTCGGTTGTCCCCGCTTTTTCAACCGCCTGCGCCCACATATGCAGGCCGACGTAGGTCGCTTCCATCGGATCGTTGGTGACGACGGTATCGGCATTCGGCAGCTTATGGGCTTTCGCGTAGGCTTTGTAGGCCGCGACAAAAGTCTGGTTGGTCGGGTTATCGACGGATTCAAAGTAGTTCCAAGCCGCCAGGTTACCCACCAGCGGTTTGGTATCAATGCCGCGCAGTTCTTCCTCGCCCACCGAGAACGCCACCACCGGCACGTCCGTGGCTTTCAGCCCCTGGTTCGCCAGCTCTTTATAGAAAGGCACGTTGGAATCACCGTTGATGGTGGAGACCACTGCCGTTTTACCGCCCGCGGAGAATTTCTTGATACTGGCGACGATGGTCTGGTAATCGCTATGACCAAACGGGGTGTAGACCTCTTCAATATCTTTATCTTCCACGCCTTTCGAGTGCAGGAAGGCGCGGAGGATCTTGTTCGTGGTGCGCGGGTAAACGTAGTCCGTTCCCAGCAGGAAGAAGCGTTTCGCGCTGCCGCCGTCCTCGCTCATCAGGTACTCCACCGCCGGGATCGCCTGCTGGTTAGGCGCCGCGCCGGTATAGAAGACGTTAGGTGACATCTCTTCACCTTCATACTGCACCGGATAGAACAGCAAACCGTTCAGCTCCTCAAAAACCGGCAGAACTGATTTACGCGATACGGAGGTCCAGCAGCCAAACACCACGGCGACCTTATCCTGGCTCAGAAGCTGGCGGGCCTTTTCGGCAAACAGCGGCCAGTTGGATGCCGGGTCAACCACCACCGGCTCCAGCTTTTTCCCGAGCACGCCGCCTTTGGCGTTGATTTCGTCGATGGTCATCAGGGCGACATCTTTCAGGGGCGTTTCTGAAATGGCCATCGTGCCGGAGAGTGAGTGCATGATCCCGACTTTAATGGTCTCTGCGGCCTGGACGCCAAAACTGACCCCCATGGCGACCACGGAGGCGGACAAGGCGAACGCTTTTATAAAGGTACGACGGTGCATATTTTCACTCCTGAAAAAGAAAGCTTTGCGAAGACGTCCGTTACCGCCCGGACGCAGAAAAAGTAACGTCAGTTTCAGGAGAGCAAAAAGGGTGCCAGGTTGCAGAGGCAGGATTTAAACGGGTTCGAAGAGAGGATCTACGGGAAACGACTCAGAATGGTACAGCGCTGCACTGTAATAATGCAGCGCTGTGAACGATGTTACCAGACGTCGCTGGCGATTTGCGTCACCAGGCGAACTTTATCCCACTGCTGGGCTTCGCTCAGGCTGTTACCCTCTTCCGTGGAGGCAAATCCGCACTGTGGGCTGAGGCAAATCTGCTCTTTCGCCACGTAGCGCGCGGCCTCTTCCAGACGCGCTTTCACCCCTTCCGGGTTCTCCAGTTCACCGTGCTTGGTGGTGATTAGCCCCAGAACCACCTGCTGTTTACCCGGGCGCACAAAACGCAGTGGCGCAAAGTCGCCGCTACGGTCGTTGTCGTACTCAAGGAAGAACGCGTCGACGTTCACCGTACCGAACAGCACCTCCGCCACCGGCTCATAGCCGCCTTCGGAAATCCAGGTTGAGCGGAAGTTGCCGCGGCAAACGTGTAGCCCAATGGTCAGATCGTCCGGTTTGCCCTCCAGCGCCTTATTCAGCACCCGGGCATAGGTTCGGGCAAGTTCGTCTGCATCATCACCGCGCTCGCGGATCTGCCGGCGCTGGTCTTCTGAACAAAGGTAGGCCCAGACGGTATCATCCAGTTGCAGATAGCGGCAGCCTGCATCGTAAAAGGCCCGAATGGCATCGCGCCAGGTGGTCGCCAGATCGTCAAAGTAATCTTTCAGATCCGGGTAGACCGTGGCATCAATATCCTTGCGGCCACCGCGGAAATGCAGCACGCTCGGGCTCGGAATGGTCATCTTCGGCTGTGCGTTACCGCTGATGCTTTTGAGGTAGCGGAAATCTTCCAGCATAGGATGATCGCCGAAGCCCAGTTTGCCCGTTACGCGCACGCCATGGGCTTTGGTCTGCACCCCGTT
Source organism: Enterobacter cloacae complex sp. S1 (assembly GCF_014930525.1). Taxonomy (NCBI): domain Bacteria; kingdom Pseudomonadati; phylum Pseudomonadota; class Gammaproteobacteria; order Enterobacterales; family Enterobacteriaceae; genus Enterobacter; species Enterobacter cloacae complex sp. S1. The sequence continues at coordinate 57,396 of NZ_JADBRE010000015.1, read as the reverse complement.
GAACTGAATGCCCTGCTGGGAATCATAACGCTCTACGCCCTGTAGCCCGTCAAAGAAGTCAAAGTGCCACCAGGCGCGGCGGAATTCACCGTCCGTTACCACATGCAGACCGCAGGCGCACTGCTGCGCGACAACATGGCGAATGGCCTCGTCCTCAACCGCGCGAAGCTGACCGGCATCGATCTCACCGCTGGCAAATTGCAGACGGGCCTGTTTAACAGAATCCGGGCGTAAAAAACTGCCGACTACATCGGCGCGGTACGGGGCATGGTGTCGCTGCATGGAAATCTCCTCTGTCTGTCGGCGTTAATTGCCCACAGTGATAATTCATCTCTTGAATCTTTAGACTTCTGGATGTCTAAACGTCCTGAAAAGATGTCATACCGGCTCGCCGCCGACAAACGAGAAAATTTCATCTGTGTTGAAATAAATTCATGTTCACAGGGCGGGTGATGAAGATCCTGCAAACGCGAACCGCTCATCTTCCCAGCCGGTCATGCCCCCGAGCATAATCTTGACCGGCAGACCCAGACGCGCCAGCTTCAGCGCCGCCCTGTCCGCCCCGTTGCAGTGCGGGCCTGCACAATAGACGACAAACAGCGTGCCCTCTGGCCACGCTTTCATCCGCTCGGCGGTGATCTGGCTCCAGGGTAAATGCAGCGCGCCGGGCAGATGCCGCCGGGCAAAATGTTCAGGTTTTCCGACAACGTGCAGCAGAACAAAGTCCTGCTCACCGCTGGATACCGCGTGATGGACATCGGCGCAGTCCGTCTCGACGCTCAGACGACGCAGGAAATGCCCCACGGCTTCCTGCGGCTCAGCAGCCGGAAATTCAGTAACATAGCTCATGAATCTTCCTCATTTGTGGTGTTTGTGTTAACACTACTTTATCCCTTAATTCAGCCCATGAATGCGTCCGCCTATGCCAGAAAACAGCAAAAAGATGACAAACTTAAGACATCCCTCGCCGCGCGCGGTCGTGCTGGCATATGACGGTTTATGTACCTTTGAGTTTGGCGTGGCGGTAGAGATCTTTGGCTTGCCGCGCCCGGAGATGGGCGAGGACTGGTATCAGTTCGCCGTGGCGAGCGTGGATGACGGCGAGCTCCGGGCAACGGGCGGGATCCGTATTCTGGCCGATGGCGATCTGCGTCTGCTGGAGACGGCGGATCTGGTTGTCGTACCCGGCTGGCGAGGGCTGGATGACCCCGTACCCGACGCGCTCTGCCAGGCGCTCCGCGCGGCGCATGCCCGCGGCTGTCAGCTACTCTCGATCTGTTCTGGCGTTTTCGTTCTGGCAGCCTCAGGCCTGCTTGACGGGCGGAAGGCAACCACCCACTGGCGCTATACGCAAGCTCTGAAAACGCGCTATCCCGCCATCACCGTGGTCGACGATGTGCTGTACCAGGACGAAGGCGATATTCTCACTTCGGCAGGCAGCGCCGCAGGGATTGATCTGTGTCTGCATGTGGTGCGCCGGAATTACGGGATGGAGGCAGCAAACCGCGTGGCGCGTCGGCTGGTGATCCCGCCCCATCGGGACGGCTCGCAAACCCAGCAGCTTAGCCGACCGGTGGCTCAGTTGCGGGAGAGCCAGCGCCTGGGCCAGCTGTTTGATTATCTTCACCAGCATCTGGCCGTTTCCCATACCGTCGAATCGCTGGCCCTGCGGGTGGGTATGAGTCAGCGCACCTTTCTGCGCCGTTTCGAGGATGCGACCGGAACAACGCCCGCGCGCTGGTTATTAACTGCACGATTGCAGCGGGCAAAAGATTACCTCGAAAACAGTCGGCTCAGCATCGACAATATTGCGGAACAAACCGGATTTGGACAAAGCGGCACGCTGCGCCACCATTTCCGGCAGCAATTTGCGCTTTCGCCCGCGCAATATCGCAAACAATTTTCACAGCCGGTACGATAAACGGGCAAAAAAAAACCGCCATAATCTGGCGGTAAATGCTTGCATGGATAGATTTGTATTTTGGTATCTACGCTCCGGTATTCCATACCGGGATGTGGATCATCTGCAATCTACCACTGTGAGCCTCAACGAAGCATAAACGAATCGATTAACCCGCTTTGGTATTAATTTGCAGATAACGCATCAGCCCCTGCTCTGCACTCTGGCGGGCATCATCATTAATCGCTTCGAGATAAAACGCACGAGAGACCCCATACGGCGCCTGCTCGGATGGGTAAACGGCGAACTGGAAGGTTTTGCCCCTCGCCTTATTGGTACAGCCCAGCTCCCAGCGATCTTCACTTACCTGGGTGCTATTACATTCGACACGTCCGTAATCGCTGGTTAAATACGATCCGACACGGCTTTTTGCTGACTGAATATATTCTGGTTCTTCATTTGAATAGATGCTGGCCGCAGCACCCACCGCAACCACTACGCCCAGAAGTGATAGCACGATTATTTTTTTCATTTATTCGATCCAATCCTTAGCCAGAAAAATCTTATTGTAAATGATTTCCCAATAAATCTAGCTTCTCTTTGCATACCAGAAATGGGAGTTTACAACGGCGATATTGCTTTTAAGAATAGTCTTAAGTGAGTTTTATTGCGACCACAATTTTTGACAGTCTATTTTCTCAAATTTAAACAGTCGAATAATTACTCTATGAAATTATCCCTACGATGACCGTAGCGTATTTTCAGGGGATAATGGATGTTCAGAAAAGAATTTTCGCTACTGCTGGTGATTAGCGCCCTGTTCTCAGGGCAGATTATGGCGGAGCACAAAGGGCATGAATTTGTGTATGTGAAAAACGCCGACCATCAGCTTCGTCATGAAGCTGACAGCGACGAGTTACGCAGCGCGGCTGAGGAGTCTGCGGAGGGGTTGCGCGAGCACCATGCCTGGCAGAAATCGCGCAAACCGGATACCCACTCTGCGGGTTAGCTGCCTTTACGCTTCGGCAGGGTCTTCATCAAATCGTCAGGGCTGACGGAGGCCACAATGCTTCCCGGAGGCGGCATTTTGAAGATGTGATTCTTCATCTTGCCGATAACGTGCATTTCACACGGACGGCAGTCAAACTTCAGCGTCAGCACTTCATCGCCATTCACCAGCTGCATCGGCGTCGCTTTCCAGCTTTTAATATTGCCTTTCGCCTGTTTCGGACAAAGGTTAAAGGCAAACCGCAGGCAGTGTTTGGTGATCATCACCGGCACATCGCCCTTCTCTTCATGCGCTTCATACGCGGCGTCAATCAGCTGCACGCCGTGACGATGGTAAAACGCACGCGCTTTGTGGTTGTAAACGTTCGCGAGGAACGAGAGATGCGTGTCCGGGTAGACCGGCGCAGGCACCGTTTCGGCCTTACGGCTGCTGTGCGGATAGTTTGCCAGACGTGCTTCATCCAGCATCTCTGCCGTTTCACGGCGGAACTGGTTCAGCAGGCTGTTCGGCACGAACAGCGCGTCCGGCAGATTCACCTCAATATTGCGCGCGTAATAAATGGTCTGCCCCAGCTTCGCCACGCCATCCTTGAGGTTGCTAAGCGCTTTCTCCGCATTGTTCGCCACCTCGAACAGGCCGTCGAGCGTATGCGTCACGCTGATACCGTCTTCGCAGGTCATGGTCAGGATCAGCTGCTCTTCCCAGCCCCCCAGCGCGATATCCACCGCAATGCGGCGCTCGCTGGAGGTCTTGAGCAAGGCCTGCTGCCAGTTGTGATCCAGGTTACGGTTAAGCGCCGCATTAGGACGGGCTTTGTAGAGATCGGCAGGCATTTCGTTCGGCCAGACGCGATAGCGATTTTCGCCGGTTTTCTCCACCGTATTGGCGCGGAAACCCACTACTTCACGTTTGATCATCACGTTGAGACCATCGCCGTTCGCCAGCGGCTCTGTAACCTGAACGTCAAGATGATCTTTCGCCACTTTCAGCACTTCACCCACCGGCAGGCCGATAAACTTCGGTGAATCGAACGCGCCAATATCCCCTTTACGGGCATTCACGAAATAGTCCGTGCTGCCGCGGTGGAAGGTCTTGTCCGTCGACGGAATAAAGAAATGCTCTGTACGACCGGCGGACGCGCGCGCCAGGTCACCGCGATCGTCGATGATGGCATCCAGCATCTGACGATAATGGGCGGTGATATTTTTCACGTAGCTCATGTCCTTGTAGCGCCCTTCAATTTTGAAGGAGCGTACACCGGCATCGATCAGCGCGCCGAGGTTGGCCGTCTGATCGTTATCTTTCATCGACAGCAGGTGTTTTTCGAATGCCACCACGCGGCCCTGATCGTCTTTCAGGGTATACGGCAGACGGCAGGCCTGAGAGCAGTCGCCCCGGTTAGCGCTGCGCCCCGTCTGGGCGTGAGAGATATTACACTGCCCGGAATACGCCACACACAGCGCACCGTGGATAAAGAATTCAATGGTCGCGTCGGTCGCCTGGTGGATATCGCGGATCTGGTTCAGGTTCAGCTCGCGCGCCAGAACAATTTGCGTAAACCCGACGTCCGAAAGAAACTTCGCCTTCTCAACGGTGCGGATATCGCACTGGGTGCTGGCGTGCAGCTCAATCGGCGGGATATCCAGTTCCAGAACGCCCATATCCTGAACGATCAGGGCGTCAACGCCGGTCTGGTAGAGATCGGTAATAAGACGCTGCGCGGGCTCAAGCTCATCATCATGAAGAATGGTGTTCAGGGTCACGAACACCTTCGCCCCGAAACGGTGGGCGAACGGTACCAGCTCGGCAATGTCGCGCAGGCTGTTGCTGGCGTTATGACGGGCACCGAAGCCAGGGCCGCCAATGTAGACGGCATCTGCTCCGTGAAGAATGGCTTCACGGGCAATGGCGGCGTCGCGGGCCGGGCTTAGCAGTTCAAGATGATGGGAGTGCAGGCGCATACTTCGTCGTTATCCGTTATGGTCAAAATGGCGGCTATTGTAGTCAGAAGTCTGTGCCAGTGAAACCGTTTTGCGACGCTTTAGCGGGGATAATGGATCAGAGAGTGAAAATGCACCGTCCGGGCGCTGCTGTTGCGGTACGCGTGCGGTTTATCGCCGGCAAAACGCACGCCGGAATCAGCGTATAGCGTGCGCCAGACACCGTCAATCTGCATGTCCAGCTCACCGCTTATCACCACCACGTGCTCGATCACCCCGGCTTCGTGCGGCGTGGACTCACTCAGCGCGCCGGGCGACAGGGTGATGGAGAAATGGTCGAACTTAATCTGTTCATCCCAGGGGAAAAGCGGTTTCACCACCATCGCCTGCTGCTGCGGATCGAACACCGCCTGCGGTTCGCTCTCTGGAGTGATAAACGCCGAAAAAGGTACGTTCAGCCCAGTGGCGATTTTCCACAAGGTAGAGACCGTCGGGCTGGACTCATTGCGTTCGATTTGCCCAAGCATCGCTTTCGACACGCCCGTCTCTTCCGCCAGTTTCGACAGGCTCCAGCCCCGCGCCTGACGCAGCGCTTTCAGTGTGGTTGCCAGGTGTTGAGTGATATCCATAGTTCCTCCCGTTGCGGCAAAGCATACCACTTGTACGCTATAGCGCACAGTGATACCTTATCCCGGACGTTATAACGCACAACGGAGTATCCATGCGATCGACTGCCTCTCTCTTTCCTGCCGTGCTGGCCGGTTTTGTTGCCGTTCTGGTGGGCTATGCCAGCTCTGCCGCCATTATCTGGCAGGCGGCTGCGGCGGCTGGCGCCAGTACACAGCAAATTGCCGGATGGATGACCGCGCTGGGGCTCGGGATGGGGATCAGCACGCTGGCATTGTCGTGGTGGTATAAAGCCCCCGTGCTGACCGCCTGGTCGACTCCCGGCGCGGCGCTGCTCGCCACCAGCCTGCAAGGCGTGACGCTGGCGGAAACCATCGGGGTATTTATATTCGCGAATGCGCTGATTCTGCTGTGCGGCGTCACCGGCCTGTTTGCCCGGTTGATGAAACTAATCCCGCACTCGCTTGCCGCCGCTATGCTGGCGGGCGTGCTGTTACAGTTTGGCCTGAAGGCATTCAGCAATCTTGAGGGACACATTTTTCTTTGCGGCAGTATGCTGGCCGCCTGGCTGGTGACCAAAGCCGTAGCGCCCCGGTACGCCATTGTCGCCACGCTGCTGGTGGGCGTGTTCGTGGCATGGGCCGGAGGTGACGTTGTCACGAACAGGATGACGTTATCAGTCATCATGCCGGAATTCATTGCCCCTGCGTTCACCTTCACCAGCCTGCTCAGCATCGGCTTACCCTTCTTCCTGGTGACCATGGCGTCGCAGAATGCGCCCGGCTTCGCCACCATGCAGGCATCGGGCTATCCGCTGGCGGTCTCACCGCTGATCGTTGCCACCGGCGGGCTGGCACTGCTGTTATCCCCCTTCGGCGTTTATTCTATATGCATCGCCGCCATCACTGCCGCCATCTGCCAGAGCCCGGACGCCCATCCGGATGCCAGTAAACGCTGGCTGGCCGCGGCGGCGGCAGGCGGGTTTTATCTGCTGGCGGGGGTGTTCGGCGGGTCGATTTCCGGTCTGATGGCCGCCCTGCCGCTGAGCGGCATCCAGACGCTGGCCGGGCTGGCCCTGCTCGGCACTATCAGCGGGAGTTTGTATCAGGCACTGAACCATGAAGCAGAACGCGACGCGGCGATCGTTACCTTCCTGATGACCGCCAGCGGCGTCACGCTCCTGGGAATTGGCTCCGCCTTCTGGGGGCTGGTGCTGGGAGGGATCTGTTACGCCGTCTTCTCACGCCTTCGCCGCGCGTAGCTGTGACGGCGTAATGCCGGTCATGCTGCGAAAACGGTTACTGAAATGGCTGGCGGAGTTAAATCCGCAGGCCAGCGCGATGTCGGTGAGCGGCGTGGTCGTGTGCTGTACCAGCGCTTTGGCCTTCTCCATGCGGCGCTGCATAACGTACTGATGCGGCGCCAGCCCCATCGACTGGCGGAACATCCGCGCAAAGTGATACTCACTGAGTGCGGCCTGGCCCGCCAGTTCCGCCAGGGTTAAGGGTTGTGCAAGGTTTTCCTCGATAAAGGCCAGCACGTTGCGCAGTACAAACGGTGATAACCCGCCGGTCACTACCGGCAGCTTCCACTGTACGCTGGAATAGTGCTGGACCAAATGCGTCAGCAATAAGGTCGACGCGGTGCTCAGAGTGAGCTGATTGGCGTTTTGCTGCCAGTCGCAGCCGAGCAAAAATTGGCGATAAAGGGCGGTGATTTTCGGATCGCTGCCGAAGATTTTTTCCTCCAGCGTCAGCGATAGCGGTCGTTTATCCCAGATTTTCTCCCCCACGTCCCGCAGGTGTTCATCGGTGCAGTAGAGGTGCACAAACGACAGGTCGTCACGAATATCCCACGTGGATTCGCTCTCTTCCGGCATCAGACAAAAACGGTCCGGCCCGCCGCCATTTTTCCAGCCACACGGCGTTTTTTGATAGCTTTCATAGCCATCCGCCACATACAGGCTAAGGGTGTGATGGTTGCTTTTCACCGTGATCGTGTCGTGCTTGTTGTACCACGCCGCCAGTTGAATGCCAGTATTGAGCGCGACGGTTTCCCGCAGCACTGCATTTTGTTGGCGTAACGTTTCAAAGGTGTCGTAAACGAGAGACATGGCCGTAAACAGGTGATTAATCAGACTGTCAGTCTAAGAAGTGTTGCAGCCTGTTACCAGCCATTGTACGAGAAAAAAGCGCAAGAATTTGCAAGTCCGGCGCAAGGCGATGAAAGCCGGGCCCCCCTTCTTTCGCCACACTGTTGTTTTTCGCGGTATGAGAAGAGAGACACCATGAACGCATTACTCTATGGGCTGGTCGTTGTGATCTGGGGCACGACCTGGATCGCCATTTTTTTACAACAGGGGCCGGTTGCAGCGCCGGTCTCCATTTTCTGGCGCTTCGCCGTGGCCAGCGCCACGATGATGATCGTCCTGGTCGCCCTTCGCCGTCTGCGCAGGCTGGCGCTGCGGGATCATCTCTACTGCATGCTTCAGGGCTGCTGCGTTTTCTGTTTCAACTTCTGGTGCTTTTACACCGCCGCCGCCCATATCAATACCGGCCTTGAGTCGGTGATTTTCTCGATGGCCGTGCTGTATAACGCCATCAACAGCTTTATCTTCTTCGGCCAGCGCCCACCCGCACGCTTCTGGACGGCGGCAGCGCTGGGGCTTATCGGGATCATTACCTTGTTCTGGAACGATCTGCTCGCCAGCGGCTGGAGCGCGTCGTTGCTTACGGGCATCGGGCTTTCCGCCCTCGGCACCTACGGCTTCTCGTTGGGGAATATGATCAGCATGCGTCATCAGCGAAACGGGCTGGAAACTATGACCACCAACGCCTGGGCGATGCTGTATGGCACCGTCGTGATGGGCCTTATCGCGCTCTTCAGGGGCGATAGCTTTATGCCGGAATGGACGGTGAGCTATATGGGGGCGCTGCTCTATCTTGCGCTGTTTGGCTCGGTGATTGCCTTCGGCGCCTACTTTACGCTGGTAGGCCGCATTGGTCCCGGTAAAGCCGCGTACAGCACCCTGCTGTTCCCGCTGGTGGCGCTGTCGATTTCAACGGTGTACGAGGGTTACGTGTGGCATCTCAACGGGATCGTCGGCCTGCTGTTGATACTGGGCGGGAATATGGTGATGTTTACGAAGCCGGAAACCTGGTTCCGCCGCCTGCGGACGGCATAAAAAAACGGCCTGCGAAAATGCAGGCCATTTGTATTAATTTGCTGTCTGATGAACATCAAACATGGTGGCATCCGTCGCCATGTCATCCACAACCTGCTTCAGGGTGCCGAAGCCCATCGGCGTATTCTCGTTCGCCAGCTCTTTCCCTTCACCTTTACGAACAACTTTAACCACCGGTTTGTTCGTGGCCGCGTCGATCAGCTCACCTTCGAAGAACAGATGCGTATCCATGGTACGATGGCCCGTTGCCATCTGCGTACCCGCAACCAGCAGCGCCACAGGCACCACTTCATAGAACTGCAAACCTTCTTTGTCTGAGCTCACACCCGTGATGGCGCCGCGGAAGATCAGGCTATGTTTGCCCGGCGTCGTCACAATCGGCTTACGCTGGCCAATCGCGGTTTTCAGTTTGGTATTGGTATAATTCAACAGCTCATCAAGCGTTTTTTGCCCAAGCTGAGTGGTCGGTTTTGGCGTCGGATAATAGGTTATCGGCGTCCAGATAATGCTGTCGTAATTCGCCTCATTATAGGACGGGTCAACCCAACGCAGGGTTGGCTTCCCGGTTGCAGATTTCATCTCCTGCAAGCCGGAGTAATCTTTTAAAAAGCCTGAATATTGATCGGGGGCTGCGACTTTTGACGCACAGCCGGAAAGGGCCAACAGACCAGAAAGCACTGCAACTTTAAAAAAAGTGTGAGTACGCATGATGGTATTCCATTTTATCTGCAAGTATGCACTTGAAGTTATAACAAAAAACCGGGCGATGTGTTGTGGCAAAAAATGACGAAGACAGCACAAATAGCGAAAAAACTGCCCAACCGAAACCGGGCAGTGAAAAATTACTCCTTCAGGTCCACTTGCCAGAACAGGTGCTTGCCGAAAGGATCGATTTCATAGCCCGTGACCTCTTTACGGACTGGCTCAAAAATCGTCGAGTGGGCAATCATTACCGCCGGCATTTGATCGTGCATCATCTGCTGCGCCTGCTTGTACAGCGCCACGCGTTTTTCGCGATCGGTTATCGATTTAGCTTCGGCAATCAGGTTATCAAACGGCTTATAGCACCATTTGGCCGAGTTCGACCCGCCGTTGGCGGACGTACAGGTAAACAGCGGGCCGAAGAAGTTATCCGGATCGCCCGTCGCCGTTGTCCAGCCCATCAGTGCGGCCTGATGCTCCCCGCCCTTCACGCGCTTCAGGTATTCGCCCCATTCGTAGGTCACGATTTTGGTCTGCACGCCCACTTTCGCCCAGTCCGCCTGGATCATCTCCGCCATACGCTTCGCGTTCGGGTTATACGGCCGCTGCACGGGCATGGCCCACAGATCGATGCTTACGCCGTTGGCAAATCCCGCCTCCTTTAGCAGCGCTTTCGCTTTTTCTGGATCGTAATCATAGTCTTTCAGCTCGCTGTCGGCACTCCAGACGCCAGGCGGCAGCAGGTTTTTCGCCGCCGTGCCGGTGCCGTGGAACACCGCCTCAATGATGGCCGGTTTGTTAATCGCCATCGCCAGCGCCTGGCGCACTTTTACGTTATCCAGCGGCGGCTTTTGCGTGTTAAACGCCAGGAAACCGGTATTCAGACCGGCCTTGCTCATCAGGTTGATGTCTTTGTTAGCCTTCACACGCGGCAGGTCCGCCGGATTCGGGAACGGCATCACCTGGCACTCATTCTTCTCGACTTTGGCAAAACGCACCGAGGCGTCCGGCGTGATGGTGAACACCAGACGATCCAGCTTCGATTTTCCCTGCCAGTAGTCAGGGAAAGCGGTGAAGAGGATGCGGGAATCCTTCTGATATTGCGCCAGCTTAAACGGCCCGGTGCCAATCGGCTGCATATCGACCTTTTCTGGCGTGCCCGCTTTCAGCATGGCATCGGCATACTCCGCCGACAGAATGGAGGCAAAGTACCACGCCAGATCAGCGACAAACGGCGCTTCCGGATGCGCCAGGGTGAAGCGCACGGTGCGATCGTCAACTTTATCAATGGCGGTAATCAGGCTGCCGAACTCCAGACTTTCGAAGTTGGAATAACTGCCGTTGGAGACGTTATGGTAGGGATGATTCACATCCTTCTGGCGCATAAACGAGAAAATCACGTCGTCCGCGTTGAAGTCGCGCGTCGGCGTGAACAGCTTATTACTGTGGAATTTCACCCCTTTGCGCAGGTGGAAGGTGTAGATCTTGCCATCCTCGCTTACCTCCCAGCTTTCCGCCAGGCTCGGCACCAGTTCGGTAGTGCCCGGTTTGAAATCGACCAGACGGTTATAAACCGGTACGGCGCTGGCGTCCACGCTGGTCCCCGACGTATAGAGCTGAGGGTTGAAATTTTCCGGCGATCCTTCGGAGCAATACACCAGCGTTTTTGCCGCGACGGTGGAACTGACCGTCAGTGCAGCAAGCGCCAGCGTTATCATTGTGAATGTGCTTTTCATCATTTATTCCTGTCTTTTTAATTCGACGGCTAATTACTTCTTTTGCCATTTCATAAATAACATTAAAGTGATGGCGCAAACACATGAAAAATAAATACAGAAGGAAACACTATGGGCTCAGAACTCTCCAGACAATTAACCCAACGCTTTTTCCGCTATCTCGCCATCACCAGCCAGAGCGACCCGAAAGTCAAAACCCTGCCCTCCACCCCGGGTCAGCACGACATGGCGCGGGAGCTGGCGAAGGAGCTGAAAACGCTGGGGTTAGATGATATTGTGATAGATGAGTTCGCCACCGTTACCGCCGTGAAAAAAGGCAATGTTCCCGGCGCGCCGCGGATTGGTTTTATTACCCATATCGACACCGTCGACGTCGGTTTATCCCCGGATATTCATCCACAAATATTAACGTTTACGGGGGATGATCTCTGCCTGAATAAAGAGAAAGATATTTGGCTGCGCGTAAATGAGCACCCGGAAATTCTGGCTTATCCTGATGAGGAGATTATTTTCAGCGACGGAACCAGCGTATTAGGCGCAGATAATAAAGCGGCCGTCACCGTGGTCATGACGGTGCTGGAAAACCTCACCGCTGAACATAAGCATGGCGATATTGTGGTGGCGTTTGTACCCGATGAAGAGATTGGCCTGTGTGGCGCGAAAGCGCTGGATTTGAAGCGCTTCGACGTCGATTTTGCCTGGACCATCGACTGCTGCGAGCTGGGGGAGATTGTTTACGAGAACTTTAACGCGGCGGCGGCTGAAATTCGCTTTACCGGCGTCACGGCTCACCCGATGTCCGCCAAAGGGGTGCTGGTCAATCCGCTGCTGATGGCAACGGATTTCATCAGCCATTTCGATCGCCGGCAAACCCCGGAATGCACCGAGGGGCGCGAAGGTTATATCTGGTTTAACGGCATCCAGGCCGGGCAGAACGAAGCGATACTGAAAGCCAATATTCGTGATTTTGACAAAGATGGTTTCGCCGCCCGCAAGCAGCACATTGCCGATGTGGCGGCGCAAATAGCCGCGCAGCATCCCACGGCAAACGTGGAATACCGCATTGAGGATACCTACAGCAATATCAGCAATGCGATTGGCGAAGACCGCCGCGCGATCGACCTGATGTTCGAGGCGATGGAATCGCTCGGCATCACCCCAAAACCGATCCCCATGCGCGGTGGCACGGATGGAGCGGCCCTGTCAGCCAAAGGCCTGCTCACCCCGAACTTCTTCACCGGCGCCCATAACTTCCACTCGAAGTTTGAGTTTTTACCGCTGTCGTCGTTCGAGGCCTCCTGTCGCACGGCCCTGCAACTCTGTCTGCTGGCCGCGCGTTAAGCGGGCTTGCGTGCGAGCATGGTGGCGAAGCGCAGCTTGATACGGTTCCCGTTGGCATCGGTACGGTGGAGTTCCCCTACCTCTTCGTTGTACTTGATCAGCTCCCAGCTTTCGTAGTAGTTGCTCAGTTCACCGGTTTTGAAGGCAAACGGGAAGCCGACTGTGCACGGATAATCCTCCGTATCCATGGCAGCAACGATCAGGTTATAGCCGCCTGGTCTGGTGCAACGCTGCATATTGGCGATAAGACCAGGGATGGTATTCGCTTCGAGGAACATCAACACGACGGTGGAAAGAATAAAGTCGTATTCGCCGTCAAAGGTCAGGTTGTTCAGATCCTTAATCGCCGTTTTCAGATTCGCGATCCCTTCCGCCGCCTTAATGCGCTCGATGTTATCGATACTCATCGGGTTTTTATCCCACGCCGTCACGTCATAGCCGTTGGCAGCGAGGTAGAGGCTGTTGCGGCCATTTCCGCAACCCAGATCGAGCGTTTTACCCGGCTTAACAATGTCCGCGCTGAGCAGCACCTCTGAGTGCGTGCGGGTCAGCCCATATTTCTCAGTAAAGTAGTTTTCATCGACAGTCATTATTTTTCCTCAGATTGCATAAGCAGTGCCTTATCAGCGCGCACCAGAAGTTTGCCCTGCATCAGCAAGATAAAAGTACGGACCAGCAGCATCGCGATGATGAAGTTGGTGAAAATAAACAGGGGAACCGCGAGGGCATGAAAGAACCCTGACGGACTGCTCTGCCCCAGATGTAAACCGGTGGTCGCCAGCGCCGACACCCCGAACGAGAAGCTCCAGAACGACGCGTTGAACGGCTGCGACAGATACCACGGCATCAGACGCAGCATAAACAGGAGTTGCAACAGGCCATAGCCGAAAAGCATTTTGGCGAAGGTGTCCGCTTCGCCGCCGTTGACGCTAAACCAGGCGCTACAGGCCACCAGGGCAGGCGCAAGCTGGATCCCGAGCGAGGTACGAAGGGCAGCGGGCAGTTCGCCCGCGCTGCGCAGGCGTTGCAAAATGACCGGCTCCAGGCTCAGCCAGGAAAAGACCCCGGCACCAAGGAACACCAGCCCCGCGTCGTGGAAGCCTAGCGCACCGCAGGCCATCGCGCTGATAAAATTGTTCGCTACCGTCGGCAGATACAGTCCCGGCGTCGTGGCTTCTTCCGGATGCTTGCCGCGCCACAGCCCGGCGCTTTGCCAGGCGGCATACGCAAGCTGGATCACCACGCCCACGCTAAACAACCCCAGCGCCAGCGGGCGATACCACGGCACAAAGCCGATGGCCACCAGCAGCGTTGTGGCAGGAAACAGGCTGACAAAACTGCTCATTACCGGATGCCGCATCTCGGCCAGCACGCTATGTGGAAACCGTACCGCACGGGTAAGAAACGCCACGCTCAGAAGGAACCAGATCGCTACCGCCATCGCCACCAGGATCTCGCCCGGCCAGCGTGTCACCGGCCAGATGGTGCCGGCGTAACGCCAGGCGAACCCCATGCCTATGGTCCCGAGGACCATACCGAAATACCCGGCGGGCAAGTTAAGAACACGTTGGTTTTGGTTATGCATTTTTTTTAAACTTTAAAATGTATTTTAAATGCCATTTTAAGGGGTTTCCTGAGCGGACGCCAGCACTTCGAAAAACCAAAACTTTGCTACGTTTATTGAAAGGCTTTTCAGGGATATCACGATGACAAAAATATCGGCTTAGCAATGAAACGCGTCTCTGGCGCTGGCAGGACGGCTCAACGGCGTGCACAACGCCTCTCAGACAAATTATTGCCGTGAAGGATTTTAACGATGTGACCAGCGGGACTAAAGGCGGTTGGGTTGATGATGAACACGCGCTCGCCCAGGACGGGGATTGCTGGGTTTACGATGAAAACAGCGTGGTGTTTGCCGGGGCCAGGATATCCGGTAACGCCCGCCTCACCCAACCCTGCATCGTAAGCCACGGCGCACACGTTGGCGGCAACGGCTGGCTTGACGCGGCAGAGGTGAGTCACGGGGCGGTAATAAGTGACAACGTCACAATTCAGCACTCCACCGTACGCGGGGAATGCCGTATCGCGGGTGACGCGCGGGTGCTGCATAACAGCCTGGTGATTGCAGCTAAAGGGCTGACACCCGACCGTGAGCAGATCCTGCAAATCTATGACAGAGCCACGGTCAGCCAGTCGCGTATTGTGCATCAGGCGCAAATCTACGGCGATGCCATGGTGACCTGGGCCTTTGTTGAGCACCGCGCCGAGGTATTCGATCGCGCCATTATTGAGGGCAACGCGATGAATAACGTCTGGGTGTGCGACTGCGCCAAAGTGTACGGCAACGCCCGTCTGCTGGCCGGTCTGGAGGATGATGCCATCCCGACCGTGCGGTACAGTTCACAGGTCGCGGAAAACGCCCTCGTCGAAGGCAACTGCGTCATTAAACACCACGTATTAATAGGCGGCGAGGCGTGGTTACGCGGCGGGCCGATCCTGATTGATGACAAAGTGGTCATTCAGGGGCGGGCGCGTATCAGCGGCGATGTCCTGATTGAGCATCAGGTGGAAATAACGGACGATGCGGTTATCGAGGCGCTGGAGGGTGAAAGCATTCACGTCCGGGGAGCCAAAGTGATTAACGGCGACACGCGGATCACCCGGACGCCGCTGCTGGGGGCGCTATAGCGGGAAGATTCTGGCGTACAGGTTCACGTCATCGTAGCGACCGTTGAGCATTTCCGCTTCCCGCAAACAACCTTCCAGCGTGAAACCGTTGCGCTGCGCCACCCGGTTACTGCTCTGGTTATCCACGCGACACTTGATCACAAAACGGCGGATCTCACCGCGCTCAACGTAATAGCGCATAAACGCCTGGAGCGCCTGAGAAAGAATACCCTGCCCCTGATGCGCTTCGTCAAGCCAGTAGCCGATATACCCGGCCTTATTCGCAGGCTCGATCGCGTTGAAGGAGAGCACGCCTATCAGCTCGTCATTCATAAAAATCAGGAACATTTTGGCGTAACCGCGCTGGTGCAACATCTGGTTGCTCTGCACGTTGCGGCGCGTGTCCTCTTCGCTGCCGACATGCTGCGCCCAGTCAAAGGCGGTTTGCAGCCAGGTTTTGTTTTTGATTACGAGGTTATGCAGATCGGTGGTATAGCGCTCTTCGACGGCGCGAAGCTCGATTTCCTGGTTAACGGGGATGATTTCTGAAGACATGGTGCCTCTTAATTGCCGGGTGGCGCTAACGCTTACCCGGCCTACAAATGCGTCCGGAGCAGGCCGGGTCGCCACCCGGCACAAACCCATAAGGACTAGCGCATGATCCGGTCGTCAACGTAGTTACGTTTGTCCGGCGCGGGCGGGAAGTACTGGTACAGCCAGGTCTCGCTGATGGCATCGCCCTGACAGCGCAGGAACAGGCGCATATCCACCGGCTCGGTGGAGTCAGAGGTTGGATACCAGTCAAACAGAATGCGATACCCGTCGAACGGCTCGACGTAGAGGATCTCCACCTGCTTCGCTTCACCGCTGGACAGGGTGATCACCGGCTCAATGCCCTTCGGTGCGGCGGCCTTCAGATCGCCCCCGACGAAATCAATGGCAAAGCGACGGGCCCACACTTTCGGGTAATTTTCACCCGGCGCCCAGCCCTCCGGGAAGCCGCCCATACCGGTACGGGTGGCGTAGACGTTTGCCAGCGGGGAACGCACCGGCGGCTGTGCGCTCCAGTAGAGACGGTATTTGAAGTCCAGCTCATCACCCGCCTGCACCGGTTTCTCTGGCTGCCAGAAGCAGACCACGTTATCGAGCGTCTCGCCGGTTGTCGGGATCTCCATCAGGGCAATGGAACCTTTCCCCCAGTTGTTGCGCGGCTCGACCCACAGGCTTGGTCGCTTGTTATACCAGCCCATGACGTCCTGGTAATGGGAGAAGTCACGGTCAAGCTGCAACAAACCAAAGCCTTTCGGGTTTTTATCCTGGTAGGCGTTAAATTGCAGCTTTTGCGGGTTGTTCAGCGGCCGGCAGATCCACTCCCCGTTACCGCGCCACATCGCCAGGCGGTCTGAATCGTGGATCTGCGGATGAATAGTGTCGCACATGCGGCGTTCGTTGTTGCCGCAGCTAAACATGCTGGTCATTGGCGAGATGCCGAGCTGCTTGATGTCTTTGCGCGCATAGAGATGGTTTTCGACGTCCATGATCACCTGGCTCTTCTCACAGTGGATCACAAACTTATAGGCACCGGTAATGCTCGGGCTGTCCAGCAGCGCATAGACGGTAAAGGTGGAATCACCCGGCTTCACGGTTTCAAACCAGAAGGAGGTGAAATCCGGGAACTCTTCCGGGGTGTCGGTAAAGGTATCCACCGCCAGACCACGCGCAGAGAGGCCGTACTGGTAGGTATCATCCACCGCGCGGAAGTAGCTCGCGCCCAGGAACGAAACGATATCGCGTCGCGCCAGCTCCGGCGCTTTAAAGACGCGGAATCCGGCGAAGCCGAGGTCGCTCTGCCCTTCAAGCTGGCGGGTATCCACGCCCGTATCGCCGTAGCTGAACAGCTCAGGCCGGAAGTGGATCTCACGCGCCTGAGAGGTGGTTTGATCCAGCGAGAACATGCGCACGCGGCGGCGGAACCCCATCCCCATATGGAAGAACTGGGCGTCCAGCTGACGGCCTTCAATGTTATTCCACAACGACTGCTTCTCATCGTAACGGATGGCGTTGTACGCCTGCGGCGTCATGGTGGCCAGCGTTTCCGGCAGCGGACGCGGCGCACCGCCCCACGCGGTTTTCGCCAGATCGTGCGCCATGGATTGCAGAACAGAGAAGTCAAAGCGACGGCTCTGACCGTCGGCAATGTCGGAGTCAGCAGCATACGCCGCCTGGGAAAACAGAGAAGCAAGGCCAGAAGTGCCGCTCAGGGCAGCCATTGCCAGGGAACCTTTGAGAAAACGTCTGCGATTCATGCCTGAGAAAACGTCCTTATGGTCGTGTGAATGAGTTTCGCGCGCAGCGAAATGACGGCAAGAAAGAACGCACAGCCTAAACAAAAACGGTTAAGAATCCAATTGTTGGCGGGTGATTATCTGAACAAACCGAGAAATATTTTCTGTCGACCAGAACGGCCTGAAAGTGGTGTAAAAAACAGTAAATACACAAAATCATTCATGCTGGATCAAGGCGGCAAGTCTGAGAATCCCCAGGAGCTTACTCAAGTAAGTGACTGGGGTGAACAGACGTAGCCAACGCAGAGGCAGCCTGAAGGATGAAGTGTATTTAAAAGTGTCCCGGCTGGACATCAACAGCCGGGACCAACGAGGCGGTTATTTTACGCTGACATCGATACCCGGGAAGTACTTATCAGCCAGTTTAGCGATCGTGCCGTCGGCACGTACTTTATCAATTGCGGCATCTAGCTGCTTTTTGGTGGCCTCATCCCCCTTACGCAGCCCAAAGCCGATCCCACTGCCGAGGATGGTGTCGTCCGACACCGGTTTGCCGATAAAGCCAAACCCTTTACCCTGCGGCTTACTGAGGAAACCTGCCTGCCCGGCCGCTGACATGACCAGCGAGGCATCGATGCGGCCATTCAGCAGATCTCCCCAGGCCATATTCTGATCTTTATAAGACACCACGGTGACACCGTGCTTTTCCCAGTGCTCTTTGGCGTAAGTTTCCTGAATTGAACCCTGAAGAACGCCGATGGTTTTGCCCTTCAGCCCTTCGGTGGTAGCCTCTACCGCAGAACCGGCTTTGCCCACCAGCTGGGAGGGAATGCGATAGATGGGCTGGGTGAAATCAATGCTTTTGCGACGCTGTTCGGTGATGTTCATCGCCGAGTTTATGGCGTCGAACTTTTTCGCCACCAGACCGGGGATCAACGCATCAAACGAGGTTTCAACCCAGCTGCACTTCAGCGCGGCGGCTTTACAGATGGCATTTCCCAGCTCTACGTCAAACCCTTCCAGCTCCCCTGACGCATTGCGGCTTTCAAACGGCGGATATTCCGCTTCCAGCCCGTATCGCAACTCGGTAGCGGCAAACGACGAGAATGAACACAACAGTCCCATGCCGACAACTAACGCGCGTAATTTCATCTCAAATTCCTTAACGTGGTGTAACCCGACAAAGGGCCTGGGCACCTGCCCGTAACGTCGCCTCATCTTTCGCAAAAGAGAGACGGATTAACTTATTGTCCGTGCCATCGGCATAAAACGCCGACAGCGGAATGGTGGCAACCCCGTACTCGACAATCAGCCTTTTCACCATCTCGCTGTCGCGCTCGTCGCTAAAGCCGCTGTAATCCGCCAGAAGGAAGAACGAACCGGCACTTGGTAGCAGCCTGAACGGTGAGTCGGCGAGCAAACTTTGCAGCAGATCGCGCTTGCGCTGATAAAACGCCGCCAGCGACAGCCAGGTTTGCGGATCGGTCATGTGTTCGGCAAACGCGTACTGCATCGGCGTATCGGCCGAGAACATTAAAAATTGATGGACTTTACATATCTCATCCATCAGCTCCGCGGGTGCCACACAATAACCCACGCGCCAGCCGGTGACGTGATAGGTTTTTCCGAAAGAAGAAATAATCACGCTGCGCTCCGCCAGCTGCGGGTGCGTCGCCATTCCGTGGTGCGGTTCGCCATCAAAAACGACGTGCTCGTACACTTCGTCAGACAAAATGATGATGTCGGTGTGGCGCGTCAGCGCTGCCAGCTGGTGCAGATCGGCGGCTGAAAACACCTGCCCGCTCGGGTTGTGCGGCGTATTGACGATGATCATCCGCGTGCGCGGGGTAATAGCCGCCCGTACTTCATCCCAGTTCACGGCAAAATCCGGTACCGTCAGCTTAATGGCGATCGGCGTCGCCCCTTGCAGACGCACAATCGGCGCATAGCTGTCAAAGGAAGGCTCGAAATAGATCACCTCATCCCCAGGATGAACCAGCCCGCTGATGGCTGAGTAAAGCCCTTCGCTGGCGCTGGCGGTCACCAGCACCTCACTCGCCGGGTCATAGCGTGTGCCATAGAGCGTGGCAATTTTGTCCGCAATGCGCTCCCTGAGCGGTTGCAGCCCGGTCATGGAGGCGTACTGGTTATGCCCTGCCTCCATGGCGCGGGTCACGCCGGTGATAAGTTTTGGGTCGCAGGAAAAATTCGGCGCACCCTGAGAAAGGTTGATGGCGTTATGCCGGGCTGAAAGCTGGCCGATAACGGTAAAAATGGTGGTTCCCACCTCGGGCAATTTGGATCGTGTCTGCACCGGCGTTTTCAAAGTCATCCTCTGTCCCTTCTCGTGGTGAATGCATAACTATTCAAACAACAACTTCATTGCCGGGACAATCGAATTGTTGTCATAATAGCCATGACAAAAACGCATAGCTAAGGTGAGATATGTCGCGTCGATCATTTCCGCTCAATGCCGTAGAGACATTTATCGTGACCGCGCGTCACCTGAATCTAACCCATGCCGCCAGGGAGCTTTGTCTGACGCAGGGGGCGGTAAGCCGCAAAATCGCTTCGCTGGAAAGCTGGTTCGGCTTCCCGCTGTTCGAGCGCCATGCGCGCGGCCTGCGTCTCTCCTCTCAGGGAAGCGCCCTGCTGCCGGAGCTGCAATCTGCGTTTGAGCACCTGCTGAACGTTGCTGAACAGGCACGAACGCACCAGACCGTTATTCGTCTGAAAGCGCCTACCTGCGCGATGCGCTGGCTGGTGCCGCAGCTGCTACAGGTGGAGCGCGAACAGCCGGAACTCCAGATTGCGCTGACCACCACCACCGATCATAACGTCAATTTCAAAACCGAATCCTGTGACGCGGCGATTGTGTTTGGGACACACATGAGCGCCGGCGATCTGCTGTTCGAAGAGGCCTTAACCCCGGTGATGAGCCCGGTACGGGCCGGTTCTGCGCTGGAAACTCTCACCTTCCTTCACCCCACGCGGGACAAAACGGACTGGACGCTGTGGCTGGCGAAACAGCCGGGTCCGCCGCCAGCTATGCTCAAAAATCAACACTTCGAAACCATGGATCTGGCCATTACCGCCGCCATTCAGGGGCTGGGCATCGCCATCGCGGATGAAACGCTGGTGGAGGAGGACGTGCGCGCCGGACGGCTGATGCGGCCTTTTGACACAAGCATAAAGACGGGGGCGAGCTACCGGCTGATATTACGCGACGCACCCGGCCCGGAAAACGGACTGGATGCGTTTCGCGCCTGTCTGCTCAGTCGAGGCTGACGTGGTGTTTCATCACCCGTTTGAAGAGGCTCATACGGGCACGCATGAAGCGGTTTTCAAGCCGAAAACCTGCATGTTTATTCACACCGATACGTAACAGCACGTCTCGCCCTTTCCGGCAGGCGGGCCAGCGCGTGGGCCCTGTCAGGCTATCACGTCCCCCCGCATCCCGGGCGAAGCTCACCCAGTAATCCGCCACCTGAGCGGCGAAGGCCAGATCGCGTTCATTTACATACTGCCTCGAGGGTTCCACCTGTCCAAGGGTATCGAACACGTAGGGTACTTCGTTGCCGTGCCAGGCGCCGTTGATGTACGTCGCGTGCTCCGCTTCGGCCACATAATCAAACCAGTATCGCCAGCACAGGCCGCCCGCCCGCTGCTGGGCCTGCATCACCACGTATCCCATGGTGGTAAAGGCCATGTCGCGGCATACCTGCCTGCCAAGTTCCTCATCGCCCTTCACGCCAGGATAAAGCAGCTTTATCAGCCCCAGGCCAAAACGCCGCTCGCGGCGGAGCTTCTGGATCTGCCCGGCCAGATCGACCCCGAATACCGACATCACGCTGGCTTCGTCGCTGTTCGACCCAATCATCACCGGTACAGGATGCTGACGAGCCGCGAAGAAAACGTCGAGCATGGCCTCAGGCAAAACGCAGTCACCCACGATGGGCGCAGGGGCGATATTCAGCGGCGAGGTCAGCGGCCAGAACGCCTCAGGCGGGATCGCGCGAAGCTGTTCCGCGGTGGCATTTTGCAGGCCGAAATGGGCGGCAATCACTTCGCCTTTATGCATGGCCTGCCCGCGTGGGGTGTCGGGCAGCGTGTACCCGCTTTGCACAATGGCTTTATGGAACAGTCCTCCCGCAAGCGGGGAGGCCATCAGCGACAGCACGCTGCGCGCGCCGGCCGACTCGCCAAATACGGTGATGTTCTCAGGATCGCCGCCGAACGCGGCAATGTTATCGCGCACCCATTCCAGGGCCTGGATCTGATCGAGCAGCGCAAAGTTATGCACCACGCGCTCTTCTTCCCCCTCCAGCGCCGGATGGGCAAAAAAACCGAGGTGTCCGAGACGGTAATTGATCGTCACCACCACCGTGCCGCGCTTCGCCAGCGCCCTGCCGTTATACGGAGGCAGCCCGCCAGCACCGAGGGTAAATCCTCCGCCGTGCAGCCAGACCATCACCGGAAGCGGATCGGCGCGTGCGACTGGCGACCAGACGTTAAGGTAGAGGCAGTCTTCAGAGAACTGGCCGGGATCGCCGCCGCCCAGCTCCTGACAGCTTTCGCTGCTCTGCCAGCTGGAGGCGGAGAACGCCGTCGCCAGACGCACGCCATCCCAGCGCGCGGGGGGACGCGGGGAACGCCACCGCCACTGGCCTACGGGCGGCGCCGCATAGGGAATGCCGCACCACACGTGGGTATCGCCTTCAGTAAAACCAATCAGTGCGCCCTGGCGCGTTTCAACCACAGGGGCGGAGGGATTTTCCATACCAACCTTCTTTTTCCATCACACCCTTGCAGAGTAACGGTTTCAGAGCAAACCGCAACGCTGTTTGCTGCGCGCTTCCGCCTCCTCGTAAAGCGAAAACTCGTCGTACACCGCACAGCCGAGCGCGGCTTCGAAGGCATTGCGGCTGGCATTGCCGTGGCTGCGCGCCTGCGTTTCATTGCCAAGATTCGACTGGAAGATCCCCGCCGCACTGACGGGCAGAAAATCCTCGTAGGTGATGGGCTGTGCCACAACCCAGCCGCGCTCGATCAGCGGCTGCGGATCGTCGCCGGGACGAAATGCGTGGCGATGCGCCTCACCTGTCGGGGTCAGACGGTAGCGGAAATAAGCCAGCCGCTGACGGCGCAGGAACATTTCGCTGTCCGGGAAGGCGCTGAAGATCTCGCGCAGGTGAAGCTGGTGGGTCAGGTTGTCTTTGCCGGTCCCGGCCTGATTTAACAGACTGTCGTACAGCTCGCGTCCTTTCGGCGTAAGGGCCACGCCGCGCTGCTCAATCTCACCGAAACGCGCGGTATGGGTGCCCTTGTGTTCTCCCGCGAAAAGCACCGGCTCCTCCAGCGCCTTAAAGCTGGTCTGGCGCAGGAGGATCGGCACCTCGCGGCGCGGCGGGCCTTCTATCAGAATTTTCGGCTCAATGCCGTACTTCGGCATTAGCTCCTGCACCCGGTCGATATCCAGCGTGCGCGGCGTGAGATGGTTGATATGGCACCCCGGGAAACAGACCACGTCGGCAATCAGGCGATGTTCGTTGCTCAACGCCAGATAGGTTTCCTGATCGACCGTCGCATGGCGATGCCAGCGGAAGGTTTCCAGGGCTTCCTGCACAAATTCGCGCGCCTGTGCCTCAGTAAAGTGTCCCTGCGCATCATGCAGGTCGATCAGTTCCAGGCAGCGCGGCGTAAAGATGTTGCGCCGGGAGAGGATCTCCGCCGCCCTTTCGCGCAGCGCAACGTTTTCAATCAGCTCAAGGCGCAGCAGCGAGGTAAAAATGCGAAACGGATTACGGCAGAGCGCCGCATCGTCTGTCGGACGAAACGCCGTCGAGTGGACGGGCACGCCCGCCTGGGAGAGATCGTAATAGCTGACCGGGTACATGCCCATAATGGCGAAGATCCGGCGCAGGGTGGAAAGCTCCTGCGCGGTGCCAACGCGGATCGCACCGTGACGTTCAACATTCAGGCGCGCCAGTTCGTCTGCGTTTGCCAGTTGTTCATGTAAAAGTGGGTTATTTTCCAGAACCGCCAGGTTAACGTCCGCCACCAGTTCCAGCAAGGTGCCGTACTGCGGAACTTCCTGCTGGTACATCGCCGACATAGCCTGCGAAAAGTGTTCCCGAATATCATCAGCCGTGATGGTGTTCGCCATGATGTCATGCCTCCAGTGAATACTACCTGGAGTGTAGAGAAGCCCGTTCCTTTCGTTGGGAAGAATTTACGAATTGTGATCCAGGCAGACCAGTGGTCAAAGCGTGGGCATTTTCGAAAAACGGTTGTAACTCAAATAGATCAAATGTTAAAAATATTTTGCTATCAGGTTATCAAATTCAAACATCTTAACTTGTCACCCGCGTCGCTCTGTTTTTAACATCGCCTATGGAAAAAAATGGTCTGTTCAGTCAGCGCATACGCTTGCGCCATTTGCATACTTTTGTGGCCGTCGCTCAACAGGGAACGCTGGGGCGAGCGGCTGAAACCCTTAACCTCAGTCAGCCTGCACTATCCAAAACGCTGAACGAACTGGAACAGCTTACCGGAACCCGCCTGTTCGATCGCGGCCGTCTGGGCGCTCAGCTTACTCTCGTG
Organism: Enterobacter cloacae complex sp. S1; assembly: GCF_014930525.1. Lineage (NCBI taxonomy): Bacteria > Pseudomonadati > Pseudomonadota > Gammaproteobacteria > Enterobacterales > Enterobacteriaceae > Enterobacter > Enterobacter cloacae complex sp. S1. Next base: position 33,402 of record NZ_JADBRE010000015.1, on the reverse strand, counting down.
GGTGAACAGTTCCTGACGCATGCCGTTAAAGTTCTCGATGCCCTCAATACCGCCGGTCAGGCGCTCAACCGCAAAGAGGAGTCGGCCAGCGACATCGTGCGCGTGGGCGCGCTGCCAACGGCGGCGCTGGGTATACTGCCTGCGGCGATCGGCCAGTTCCACCGTCAGCAAAAGCACGCCACGCTTCAGGTCGCGACCATGAATAACACCATGCTGCTGGCGGGCCTGAAGTCAGGCGAGCTGGATCTGGGTATTGGGCGGATGTCCGATCCGGAACTGATGAGCGGCCTGAATTACGAGCTGCTGTTCCTGGAATCGCTGAAGCTGGTCGTGCGTCCGAATCATCCCCTGTTGCAGGACACCGTGACCCTGAGCCGCGTGATGGAGTGGCCGGTGGTGGTCTCACCAAAAGGAACCGTTCCGCGTCAGAATGCGGAAGCGTTGCTGCAAATGCAGGGCTGCACGCTGCCTTCCGGGTGTATTGAAACGCTCTCGGCATCGCTGTCGCGCCAGCTTACGGTGGATTACGACTACGTGTGGTTTGTGCCGTCCGGCGCGGTGAAGGACGATCTGCGACGCGGCGTGCTTACGGCGCTGCCGGTAACATCGCCCGGCGCGGGAGAACCGATTGGGATCCTGACGCGGGTAGATGCCCCGCTCTCTGAAGGCGCCCAAACGCTGTTAAGCGCCATTCGTAAATCAATGCCTCTCTGACCCTAAACGCAGAACCCGCCGCGAGGGCGGGTCTGTCTTACTCAGAACGTTTCCCAGTTATCACCTGAGACGGCCCCCGCCGGGGTTAAAGGCGCGGATTTCGCTGCGGTTGCAGGGGCTGTAGTCCGTCCAGCCCCTGCCCCGATGAGACGAAACGCGCCAACGGCCTCCGTCAGACGTGCGCCCTGCTCTTCCAGCGAGGCCGCCGCCGCAGAAGCTTCTTCCACCAGCGAGGCATTCTGCTGCGTCACCTTGTCCATCTCGGAAATCGCCTGGCTCACCTGAACAATGCCGCGGCTCTGCTCATCGGACGCCGCTGCAATCTCCAGCATAATATCGGTGACGCGTTTAACCGCCTCGACGATCTCATTCATGGTATTGCCCGCCGCAACCACTTCCCCGGAACCCTGATCGATAAGCGACACAGATTCATTAATCAGGCTTTCAATCTCTTTCGCCGCATTCGCGCTGCGGCTTGCCAGGGTGCGGACTTCACTCGCCACGACCGCAAAGCCGCGTCCCTGTTCACCCGCACGCGCCGCCTCGACCGCCGCGTTGAGCGCCAGTATATTGGTCTGGAACGCGATACTGTTAATCACGGCGGTAATTTCAGAGATCTTCTTCGAGCTGGTGGAAATATTACCCATGGTTTTCACCACGCCGGAGACCATCTGCCCCCCGCGGCTGGCCTTACCGGAGGCATCTTCTGCCAGTTTACTCGCATGATGCGCGTTATCGGCGTTCTGTTTCACCGTCGCGGTGAGCTGCTCCATGCTGGCCGCCGTCTGTTCAATCGCCGCCGCCTGCTGCTCGGTACGGGAAGATAGATCGGTGTTACCCGCGGAGATCTCGCTGGTTCCACGGTAGATCTCCTCCGCCCCTTGCCGCACGGTGCCCACGGTTGTCACCAGCGCGTGCTGCATCGTATGCAGATCGCGCGTCAGGCGGCCAATTTCGCTGCGTCCGGTCGGTTCGTCCGGCATGGTCAAATCGCCTTTTGCGATATTTTCGATACGCGTAGCGGCTCGCTGGAGCGGGTTTATCACCGTACGGCGCAGCACCACAAAGGTGATCACCGCCAGCGCCAGCGCAAGGCCAAACGCGCCGAACATAAACATCAGCCCCAGCCGGGTGCGGGTGTGAGCCTGTGCCGTCAGCGCGTTGGCGCGTTCGGTGCGGATTTTTATCGCCTTCAGCAGCACCGCGTTATAGGCATCGTCCAGCGGACGCGCGGTCTCATTTTCGTGGTTAATAATGGCTTCAAACATGCCATTTTTGGCATATTTCAGCATCGGCTGCATACCGGCGATGTAGGCGTCATAGCGGGCTTTCAGATCGCCATCCAGCGCTTCATCAGCCGGGGTACGAACGGTGCGCTTCATATAGGCGGCAAATCCATCCTGCGACTGCCTGATGCGGATCTCAGCCTCAGCGATGTTTTGTTTCATCGCCTCCATCTCCGCGATACGGCTGGCCGCACCCGCGTGGATCATGTTGATACGGGCGGTGCGTAAATGGTTGGAACTGTTTGACAGACCGGTGCGCACCTGGATTTCTGCCGTGACATCCTGCTGATCGTTATCGGCCTGGAGCAGGAAATAGCCTGCCAGACCTGAGCTCAATGCAAACAGGAGAATAATGCCACCGAGAATGGAGGAAAACAGCGGAACCAGCCGGATGTGATGCAAGAAACTCAGCTTAGGCTGCGCCTGCATCGATGTTGTGTTGTCCATGACCGTCGACTCTCTTATAGGTAAGATGCGTAATAACACGCCTGTAAAAGAGTCATCGGCACGCCAGGGAATTAAATTACGTCTAAAAGCGCCGGACAGGTCACACTTTAGAGAAGATCTGGGAAGAAATGCCAGCGGAAAAAACCGCTGGCAGAATAATCAGTTGTCGCCGAAATGGATAACGGTGCGAATGGATTTTCCTTCGTGCATCAGATCGAAGGCTTCGTTGATCTGCTCCAGCGGCAGGCGGTGCGTAATGAACGGATCAAGCTGAATTTTACCGACCATCGCATCTTCAACCATGGCCGGCAGCTGAGTACGGCCTTTCACGCCGCCAAATGCTGACCCGCGCCATACGCGCCCTGTCACCAGCTGGAAGGGACGGGTTTTGATCTCCTGACCCGCGCCGGCCACACCGATAATGATGCTCTCGCCCCAGCCTTTGTGGCAGCACTCCAGCGCTGAGCGCATTACGTTGACGTTGCCGATACATTCGAAGCTAAAGTCCACGCCGCCATCGGTCAGCTCAACGATCACGTCCTGAACCGGTTTGTCGTAGTCTTTCGGGTTGATAAAGTCGGTCGCCCCCATCTCACCTGCGAGCTTAAATTTCTCCGGGTTGGTATCCACAGCAATGATACGCCCAGCTTTCGCCTGTACCGCGCCCTGGATAACCGCCAGACCGATCCCGCCCAGGCCGAACACCGCCACGGTGTCCCCTTCTTTCACTTTCGCCGTATTATGCACCGCGCCGATACCGGTGGTGACACCGCAGCCGAGCAGACAGACTTTATCCAGCGGGGCCTGCGGATTCACTTTCGCCAGCGAGATCTCGGCGCACACCGTGTATTCGCTGAAGGTGCTGGTACCCATGTAGTGATAAATGGGCTCGCCGTTATAGGAGAAACGGGTGGTGCCGTCCGGCATAAGTCCTTTGCCCTGCGTGGCGCGCACGGCCTGGCAGAGGTTAGTTTTGCCGGATTTGCAGAACTTACACTCGCCGCACTCTGCGGTGTAGAGCGGGATCACATGGTCGCCGGGCTTCAGGCTGGTGACGCCTTCACCCACTTCCACCACCACACCGCCCCCTTCGTGGCCGAGCACCGCCGGGAATACGCCTTCCGGATCGTCACCGGACAGGGTAAACGCATCGGTATGGCAAACGCCGGTGTGGGTAATTTTGATCAGCACTTCGCCTTTCTTCGGCGGAGCAACATCAATTTCAACGATTTTCAGCGGCTGGCCTGGGCCGAACGCGACAGCTGCGCGAGATTTCATGATGTCTTTCCCTTGTTGTGAGGTGTGTGGGTTTATTTTAGATAAGAGCGCAGTAAATGGCCGACTTCCGCCATCCGCACTGCCCGCTGATCCGGGGTGGTCTCCCCCGTCACCAGCTCATCTTTGAGGTGAATTTCGACCATTTCCCCCATCAGACCATTGGCAGCGCCGCGCACGGCGGCAATTTGCTGCAAAATGGCGAGACAGGGATCGCCCGATTCCAGGGCGCGTTCAAGGGCATCAACCTGGCCCCGAATGCGGCGGACGCGGGTCAGAATACGTTTTTTATCTTCGGGTGAATGCGGCATACGCCCTCCTGATACTATAGGGGGGTATTGTATCTGTTAATACGATTTTATGTAAACATGAAGTTTAGTGTGGGTTTTAAGTAGAGCCGTAGGAAATGTGAAAAATCAGCGTCTGGAGTTAATATTGGTGACTCGCTGATATACCAGAAGTGGGCAATCAGTTGCGTCATGAGCGAAAAGTAGATTGGATAAATCCATGGCAGACATGCACTGTCCCTTTAAAATTAACGTGTTGGTTGTTCTTGTTATTAAGTGTAATGCAAGTGTGGTACAGATGAAGTCATACAACGTCATTCTCCCTTAAAAATCCTACTTTTAAAGACTTGTGCAAGCACACTACCCCCCACTAAAGAATGTAGGTGTCATAAGAATACGAAAAAGAATAGACTAATACATGTTGGATATATTTATCTTTGATAACATTTAGCCTGTAGTAAACAAAATAACTCGGATACAGCATGTTCGGACAGAAAACATTGCTGAAACTGGTTCGGATCCGGTTTATCTAATAGAACTTCTATACACTTTGATAAATATTACTATCACAATTGGGTTTCACAAATTGAATTCGGATCACAACGCTTCATCATTAAGGAATGACTAAGTATGAAAAGAATTGTTCTCGCCTCTTTGGTTTTAGCTTTTTCGTTATCTGCTAACGCAAATCAATTAAGCATTGATGACCAAATTAATAATGCTTGCGCTAAGGCCTTAAGCGGTGACAAAGAACCTTTGGGTGACTTCCCGCCAGATAGTTATGCTGCAACAGTCAGTCCGAAAGTTAAAGATGCTTACAACGAAGTTTTAAAATCTCGGTCCTCTATTGTAAACGATCAGAGTTTACAGAATGCAACCAGTTGCGCCAACCTTGTTAGAGATAAACTGAAATCAAAAGGTGAGTACACAGAAGAAAAATAATTGCCAGGGTGGAGAAACAGCATTTTTTGTGGAACTGAACGCTTTCTCTATCAGAGTTCGTTCTTAAAAAAACATCGACAAGATAGTTCCGCAGCTGTGTTTTCCACCTCTCGCTGGTCCCTCAATACCCTAACATCCCGTTGCCTGAAGGCACCCTCCGTAATGACAGCGCCCGCCTAAACAGCACAGACGAGGCTGACGATATTTACGCTTTCGTCTCGTCGTGACCAACCCTATTTAGCTCAAAATGTTAAAAATCCGCACTTATATGGCACAATGTGAACAGAAATAACATTCTCGTCACCTAACATACTCGCTACAAACAAAATGGTGGTGTTAATGATTGTACTAAAGAGCTTTTTATTCTTCGTTGGCGCAGCAGCCGCCTGCGCACTTATTGTACTGTGTCTTTGGGTTGATATGCGGTTTGTCGGCCATGATATTCCGGAATTATCACTGACCGAAATTATGCAGGAAACGGTATTAGCGACTATTGTCTTTCTCCATTTTCGTCTGGCGAAAATGGACGAATCCATGCGTTACTGTAATATTCTGGTGGGCGGATTTTTCCTGACAATGCTAATTCGTGAACTGGACGCGCTTTTTGATCTCATTTCTCATGGGAGTTGGGTGTGGTTCGCGCTGATTACCTCTCTGCTGGCGTTAATTCGCCCCGTTATGCATTTTCGCGCTACCCTGGTACAGCTGGCAAAATATACCCAATCCCCCTGGTACGGCATTATGTTGAGCGGCCTGCTGGCTGTACTGGTCTTCTCCCGCCTCTTTGGAATGCAGGTGCTGTGGCACGACATCCTGGAGCATGGCTATATGCGTGTCGTGAAAAACGCCGTGGAGGAAGGTTCGGAATCATTCGGCTATATGCTGTGCCTGGCCGCATCCCTTGGCTATTACGTTACCTTTCGCACTCACGCACGGCAGAAACAGTCTCTTCGCGCTGCGTAGAGAACGACATTTTTTGGACTTTATGGTGGTCATGTAAGAAAGACATGTCCTAAAAAGGGTCAATCTGCCGTCGATTTCAGCGAATTCTCGCTCACTCCTGCAATCAGCGTCTATCCTTAGACTACCAACAAAAGGAGGCTGGAATGTCTGATTTCGACACTGATAAAAATGCACAGTACGCTGGCGATAAAGCCAAAAACAAACTTGATGAATTATCCGGCTCTGCGCAGCAGCAGTTTGGTGAATTCGTTGATTCCCCTAAACACCAGGTGAAAGGTGCAGCGAAAAAATATGCTGCCCAGGCCAGTGATGCCGTCTCGGATGTCACTGAAGCCGTCAGAAACAATCCCTTAACGGGCTTAATCGCTGCGGGTGCGGTAGGTATCGTTCTGGGACTTCTGCTGGGACGTAAATAATTTCAGGCCCTTCGGGGCCTTTCCTATTCCCCTCTTTCCTGCTCTTTCCCCCCCTATTGTTGATAGTTTTCCTGACAAAAACACGATCCACGTGAAAAGTTGTACAATTTTAATGTACAGATTTGATCGAATAGTATAAATTCAATGCCACTGATGTTACAAAATTGTTTGTTAACGGTGGAAAATTATGCGTCGCAACCATGCTCCCTCTACAGCAGAAAGCGCTATCACCTTGTATTTTAACAAGGATAACGTCCCAACACAGCAGGAAACCCTTGGTGCTATCGTCAGTGAGATCATCAAAGAAAATGTACAACTGAGCAGAATGACAATCTGTACAAAGCTGTTGCGCAGAATTGAAGAGTCAACGTCTGACGTTGAGAAAGCGCACTATAACGGTCTGATAGCCCTCTTCTTCGAGCGTTAACCTGAACACTGTTTTTTTAACTTACTAAGTTAGTCATGCTGAGTGAGAATAGAGCTCCTGAATGCGATGACTAACCCCATGCTACAGCCTCCTGCGTGTAGCAGAGTGAGATTGAAGCTATGCATAGAACTAAATTTGAACGACTTAAGGATGACCTTATCGGTGAGGCCGTATTATCCATACTGAAAGAGAACGGACCTATTACCTTTGCGTCTCTTGCTGGTCGCCTGCGGGCGATGGCTAACGTTGAATCAAATGATGAACGCAAAAATGCATTGATTGCCGCTGAAGATGAAGTACGCCAGCGTGTAACCGGCGTATCGCACGACCGGGGAAGAGTGATGGGCGATTATGATATTGGGCGCATGCGCTCTCTCTTTACTCACAACACGCTTCTGACCCCAGACAAGAAACACTAATTTTAACCGAAACGGTGACCACCATGAGTAAAGCGATTATGCAGCAAACGTATAATTTTGAAGCCCTGCAGGATAAAGGACTGGCGGAACATTTTCTTAATGCTGGAAAGCATCTCAGTGGTGAGGTTGAAGTGTTGGGCTCGGCAATACGCTGTATTATGCTGACCGGTGACAATCTCTCAAATAAAGAGATTATCCTGCAACTGATTCACGCCCTCGAAATTACCGAGGAGCCCGAAGCCTGCGATGTCATTCGAAACACGCTTGAAATTGTTGTCGGTTTTACGCGCGATGATATCTGATAACAGATTATTGCCCTGGTGAGTGACTGTTTTTGCTGGTGGTCGAAGAGTTAAGTCTGTCGTACCACCAGTATAGTGAAGCCATTAACTAAATAGCCGTACCATTCGATCCAGCTCTTCTTCTTTAACCGCCCGGGAAAGATAATATCCCTGGAAGCGCTTAACCCCTAATGCGACAAGTTTTTCAAATTTTTCTTCGCTATCGACGCCTTCCGCAACGCATTCCCTTCCCGTCATGTCGCTGTATATCTGTATCGCTTTAATAATGCTATTGTCATTGTCGTTAGCAACAAAGTGCTCAACTATATCGCGGTCAAGCTTCAGTCCATCAAAATTAATCTGTCGGATGGGTAACATAGCGTAATCTCTGGAAAAGCAATCATCCAGAAACAGCCGACACCCCTCGGCGCGTAAACGCTGGAGAGTGACAGGAATATTTGGATCCTTTGTTACATCAATGGTTTCAGCTAATTCGAAGACAAGTTTCCCGGCCCACTGCGGCTTCAGTAACATTTCAACGGCTTTTTTCGCCATTCCCGGCAGCGCATTCCCGGCAGCCAGTTGAGGAGGAATATTAACCGAAAAATAATATTTTCCATTGTATCTATTGATACCTGATACGGCCGCGTGAATGACTAACGCCGTCAGCTTGAGCCAAATTTCGCCATTTTTTATCCCATCCAGAAATTGGCCTGGTTTCAGGACCTGACCGTTTTTATGCCAGCGCAGCAGAATTTCAAAGCCTACTCCTTTTTTATCGCTATCGGTAATAATTTGATAAGCCGCAAAGATTTCCCGCTTATGTAACGCCTGCAATATATTTATTTCTGCTTCCGAAAACCCCTGCGCTTTGTTCTTTACTGCACAGACCTCATCCCTTAAGACACGTGCATCGCTAAACCACACTCTGATAAGATATAATTTACCCAACCCCACTTTACGATGAGTATAAATGGTTTTATCTGACAAACCTAACCTCGCTGACTGCTCTTTTATCGAAATACCTCGATAAAAATTCAGCAATACGATTAATTCACGTTTTGATAAACCATGCAGGCTTTCCTTACCTTCTTTCTCAGGTCCTTCACGCAATAAACGTGACGAATCGGCATGTACTTCAGAAATATTCTCTACACAATTCATTACCTCTGAAATATTCGCCACCCTGATCCTCGACAACGATCTGGTATTATTAACGAGACTTTTCAGCGTGGCATAAAGCCACCTTTCTGGTATTGCACCATACAGGGTCACGCTACAAATAACCGGCAGTGCATTCAGAACCGAGACCAACCGTTTCAGGCTTTCAAGAAAGGCAGTCACGTCGCGACCAAGAAAAACAGAAATATCAGGCTGTTGATTTTGCATCATTTTTTGCACATCACCTGAGCAAACTTCATCATCTTCAAAATGGAGCCGCGTGACGTTTACGCCACGAGACTTGAGAAGCAGGCTATACCCCTCGAAGGTGAAACCGCAGGCTGAAATAACGAATCGTTGCTTGTAGCAAGTACCTTGCATAAAAGGTAAGTTTTGAGACATAACCTGCTCCTGAGAATGCAAACATCATTCCCAAATGTGATTAAAGCCAATATTCTTTGTCGCATTGAATAATTTTACCGCACCCCATTTGGTTAATAAACCGTTATCAATGTTATGCACGGGAACATCTTTGCGTTAATCAACCCACTCATCCATATGCAGCATAAATATTACTTTCTTTTCATATAACGACAGTAAATATGCACTTCACAAGGTATAATGAAAATTCCGAAAAAGAAGACCGGACACTTCATCTTATCGGCCCAGACAAAAAGAGAAAATGCCATGGATAATCACATTTCATCCAGGGCTTTGCTACATCGAAGGGATGTTATTAAAAACAACCCGCGATTTGGTGAAGCTATAACAGAGCACTACAGAATCAATGATGCCATTTATAAAAAACAACCCTTGTTCTACAAAACGATGCTTCAGGAATCACGCTTCAACATAATACTGTCAATGTGTTGTTTTGTTTTTGGTAATCAGGCTGAATCAGTTTCAGAGATAAAGGCACTGTGTACCCGCTATAATATCGCCAGTCCTAACAGTGTTATCGCGATCATCACCATACTTAAGACCACCGGGCGAATTAAGACCTGGCGCTGTACCGAAGATCGCCGAAAAACAAAAATCGCGCCAACGGAAAAAGGACTGGATGAGCTGAAACGCTATATGTCTGGGGCATTTACGCCTGTCAGCATTCTTTATCCGACATTCAACATTAATGTTAACCTTCTGGACAATGACATTTTGAGGCACAACTTTTTCCGGCGCGCCGCAGAGTACCTTTTCCGCGGATTAACATTCAGGAAAGTGCTTCCGGAGGTGGGTTTATTTATTGATAAGGATGGTGGCCGAATGATTATGCTCTATCTCTATTTGCAGGCCATTAAAAACAAAACAGCACACGGTGCCATAATAGCGTATTCAGCCAGCACACTGGCAAAAGAATTTTTCGTCTCGCGTATCCACGTCAACCGCATTATCAAATCGGCGCAGGAGGCAGGTTACCTTAAAGATCGCGGCGATGGCCGGATGTCAATTTACCCGGCCTTTATCGAGCTGGTCGAAAATTATGCCGGATTATATTTTGCGTATGTCACACATTACATTAATGTGGTACCAAAAGAACGACGCCATGTTGTCAACATGACGCCTACACTCTGATCTGACGGGCGTTCGGTTTGCTGAACGCCTTTTTTATCGCTCGCGCAGCGCCTCTTTTGCCTTATTCAACGGTTTCAGCAGATAATCAATGACGGATTTACTGCCGGTTTTGATATCAACTGTGGCTATCATGCCCGGGAACACCGGGAATTCCTTGCCCTGCCTGTTGGTCAGATGGTTACTGTCCGTACGGATATAAACGCGATAATAATAAACATCCCGTTTAACCTCGTCCTGAAGGGTATCCGGGGAAATCATCGTCACCTCCCCTTCCAGCCCGCCGTAGATGGAGTAATCATAGGCGGTGATTTTCACCAGCGCTTTTTGCCCGGGATGGATAAACGCGACATCGCGCGGCGAGATTTTCGCTTCTATCACCATCTGGTCATCAAGCGGTACCAGGCTCATCAGTTTGCCGTTCGGCGGGATCACTCCGCCCACCGTCGTCACGTCAATGTCCTTCACGATGCCACGCACCGGCGCATTAAACGTTAAGCGGGTGAGTGAATCTTCGCGTCCTTTCATGACCGAACGCTGCGCTTCCATTTCCGCGTTCGCTTTTGCCAGTTCTTCGCGGGCGCGAACGTAGTACTGGTTTTTCATTTCGGTGATTTTGCTCTCCAGCTCATTTTTTTGACGTTCAAGGCGTAAGACTTCGACCTTACTGGCCGCCCCCTGCGTCACCAGCGGGCGCGTTAATGCCAGTTCACGCTGCACGAGATCTGCTCCCTGGCGTAAACCCGCCAGCCCTTTTTCAAGGCTTTCGCGACGTGACTGATAAAGCGCCGTTTCCTGTTTGACCAACTCAACGTCGTCATCCAGCTCTGCCGGGAATGTCAGCCCGGTGTCGTTCACCTCAGCATTCAGACGCGCGGCCGTCGCCATCGCGGCGTTTAATCGAGACTCGCTCTCCAGCACGCTGGACTCGGTTTTCGTCCGGTCCAGTTGGGCAAGCTGTTGACCACGCTCGACGATATCGCCCTCGCGCACCATCAGACTGTGAATAATCCCTCCTTCAAGGGACTGGATCACCTGCTCGTGAGAGGACGGGATCACCTTGCCGCTACCCGTCGTGACCTCATCCAGCTGGAACAGGCTGGCCCAGGTAATAAAGACCACCAGCAGGGCAAACAGCGACCATGCCACCAGCGACGAACGCGGCAGGCGCGGCTCCTTGAGCCGGCTGTTAAAGCGGGAGAAATCATTCATGCCACGCCCTCCGTTTTCAGTTTAACCGTGCGCTGCGGCGCCTGCTGCGGGGCCATTCCGTGCTGGCGTAAAATGGCATCACGAGGGCCATCCATCACCACTTTGCCGTTTTCCAGGACGATGATGCGGTCAACCAGGTCCAGAATCGGCAGACGATGCGTCGCCACCACCAGCGTCCGGCGCTTACCGAGCCACTGGTGCAGATGCTGGATAAACTGCTTCTCGCTGACCTCATCCAGCCAGGCGGTGGGTTCATCCAGCAGCAGAATATTCGGCGAGGTGATCAACGCGCGCGCCAGCAGCAGCGCCTGACGTTGCCCGCCGGAAAGCCCCGTTCCGCCCTCATTGATGATGGTGTTCAGCCCCATTTTCTGCTTGCGCACAAACTCCAGCGCGCCGCTGTTGACCAGCGCCTGATGGATTTCCTCGTCTGTCGCCAGCGGATTACCCATCAGGATGTTGTCACGTACGGAGCCGAAGAACAGCCGCGCCTGCTGGCTGAGCAACTGCATGTCGCGGCGCACGTCGGCCGGGTCAAGATGATTGAGAGCAATATCGTCCAGCAAAATGCTGCCCTGCTGTGGCTCCTGCATTCCCGCCAGCAGATGCAGCAAGGTGCTTTTCCCCGAACCATTCCGCCCGAGCACCGCCACGCGCTCCCCGGCGCGAATGCGCAGTTTGCTGATATTCAGCACGGTAAGCTTCTCTTCTTCGTCGTAATAAAACCCGACGTCGTCCAGCCGATAATCACCGCGCAGATGGGCTTTATGCACTTTTTTGCCGTGCTGGGGATCGTCAATCGGGCGCTGCATCAGGTCATCCAGTCCCTTGCGGGCCACCTTTGCCGACTGCCAGCGGGAGAGCACGCCGGAAATCTGCGACAGGGGCGCGATGGTGCGGGACGCCAGAATCGAGGTCCCCACCAGCGCACCGGTGGTCATGTCGCCGCTGATGACCAGATAACACCCCACCAGCAGCACCACGGCGTAGACGATAGACTGCACCTCCTGGGTCCATGTCAGCAGCAGCCCCGTCAGCCAGCGCTGCTTCATGCCGACGCTCGCGGCAACGTCATTGGTGTTATTCCACTGGTTCTGGAACCGCTGCTCGGCGCGCATTAGCTTGATGTCCTCAAGCCCCTGCACCGCTTCCACCAGCGTGGCGTTACGAATCGCCGATTCACGCATCCCTTCGCTGGAGAGTTTTCCCAGCGGGCGCTGCACCAGCAGGCCGGGAATGAGCAGCAGCGGTACGGCCAGCAGCACCACCAGCACCAGCGGGCCGCCAATCATCCACAGAATGAAGACGAACAGCAGGAAGAACGGCAGATCGGAGATAGCGGCAATGGTGGTGGAAGTGATCAGCTCCCGCACCGACTCCAGCTCGCGGATCTGGGCGATAAACGACCCGGTCGATTTCGACCGTGCGCCGTTTTTAATCCTCAGGGCGTGGGCAAACACGCGCTCGGAAATACGCAGGTCGGCGCGTTTCCCTACCACGTCCGAAATATGCACCCGCAGCATGCGCATGATGAATTCAAACACGATGGCGATCATCACACCGCCAAACAGCACCCACAGCGTGGCCTCCGACTGGGACGGCACCACCCTGTCATACACCTGCATGGAAAAGACCATGCCGGAGAGCGCCAGCACGTTGGCGACCAGCGCCACCAGCATTATGTCGCTGTAACGACGCCAGTCTTTCAGCGCCAGCTGCCAGAACCAGTTTTTCTCATAGGGTTTGATGTAATCATCCACGCGCGCATCCGGCGTGGACTCCAGGGGACGCAGCACCATCAGCCCCTTTAACCGCGAACCGAGTTCGTCGCGCGTCAGCGTCGTCTCCAGGCCCCCGTCGCCGCTAAACTGCACGCTGACGTTCCCTTCGTTGTCCATACGGTTGATGACCGCAATTTGCCCGCCGCTGAACTCCGCCAGCAGCGGTAAACGCCACGGATCGAGCGCTACGGCTCCCGCCGCCACCCAACGCATCCCCAGCCCAAGCTGGCGCGCCATCTCCTCCAGCACCAGCTGGCGTGGAGACTGGCTTTCATGGTTAATCGTGACCCGAACATGCTCCGCCGAAAAATCCAGCCGATAATATTTCGCGATGATGAGCATGCCCTGCAACCAGGGTTCGTACTGTGGATGTGTCTTCATAATGCTACGTCCTGTTCAGGGCGATGATTTCGCACTGAAATGATACCTTTCCGGGATGATTAGAAATCGAACACTGTCTAAACGAGCCCGCAAAATAATCTTGTGAAATATAGGGTTGTGGCTATTCGTGTAAAGAAACGCAAAAGGCCGCGAGGATCGCTCCCCGCGGCGTTGTTTTACGCAATTAACAGTTGATGATTGGCCAACAGCGTCGCCAGATCCGTCTGCACGCCGTTCAGCGTTACCAGCGTGGTGGGCGTGAACTGACCGCCCGTCCCGTCCAGGTCAACCTGGATCTCGGTGTTGCTGCCGTTTTGCACAACGCGGATGTAGTCGGCGATGTTGCCCGCGCTGCTGTCCAGCGTCGCCACGCCGTTCACGTAGCTCGCCGAGCCGGTGCCGGTATAGCCGCTGTCGGAAAGCAGGTCGCGCAGATCGATACGGTCCGTATCCGCCGTCCCTTCCCAGGTGCCAACGGTAAAGCCGTTCACCACATCGCTACCGTTACCGCCCGTCGCGTCAGACGCGTTGATCAGCTTATAGAGCAACGTATCGTGACCGCCGCTGCCGATGTTGAAGGTGTCGTTCCCGCCCCGGCCTTCGAACTGGTTATCACCGCTGTTGCCGGTGATCACGTCGTCATAGTCGGAGCCGTTAATCCCTTCAATATTCAACAACCGCGTGGTACCGAATCCGGTGTCCTGCGCCGTTGAGAGGCGCAAATCAACGGTTATCCCAGAGGTGGCATTACGATAATCCACCACGTCCATGCCGCCGGTATTGCTCCAGGTGTCGTAGTCGGAATGGGTATTCCAGCCGCCGGAGCCGTTATAGGTATAGGTCCCATCCTCTGCGATAAAGGTGTCGTTATACCCGGTACCGGTGATGGTTCCGCTGTGGCCGCCGGTGGCCGCTTCGGCGGTGAGAACATAACCCTCTTTGCCGTTGCCCGCGTCCAGGCCGGTCCAGGTGACGTTATCCGATACGCCGTTGGTGATCTTCACGATCTCCGCCGAGTAGGTTTCGTTCGGATCCAGCCCGTAGAAACTCACCAGCGCAGAGGTATCGTTCGAGCCAATGCCGGACTGAGCGTTGATGATCTGCGAGGCCACCAGCACGCCCGCAGCGTTATACAGATTGACCGTATTGCCGTAGTACGCGTTGATGCCTTCGCTATCGACAATGTGCAGATGCATCGCGGTACCGTCAGCGATCTCCGCATTGTTCTGCACCAGCACCACCTTACCGTTCTGCTGAGACACCAGCAGATCCTGCGCACCGTCCCAGTTGTAGTCCACCGCGGCGACGCCGGTGACGTTGGCCAGCCCAGAAGCCAGCTGGCTTGAAGTCCAGGTTGAGCCGTAGCCGTTGTTGGTGAACAGGGTCGCCGTCTGTGAGCTGCCGTAGGTGCTGAGCTTGATGATGTCCATCTGCCCGTCACCGTTCCAGTCTACCGCCACCGACAGATAGCCCGCCGTGGCGTTAGAGGCTTCCACCGCGCTTTTGGTCGTGGAAAGCTGCCCGGTACCGTCGTTGTAGTAAATCACCCCGCCGTTGTTGTTGTAGCTGCTGCCGAGGTACAGATCCATGTAGCCATCGCCGTTAAAGTCCGCCCACGTCATGGAGGCCGCCGTGGTGGTATTCGAGGCGTTGGCCACAAACACGTTGGTCAGGTTCTGGCCAATGGAAAGCGTACCGTTCCCGTTGTTGTTAATCACGGTGAGCGAGTACGCCCCGCTGCGGTTGGTGTGCTGCACGATGTCCACGGTACCGTCGTTGTTCAGGTCGACGCCGGAGATTTCACGCCCGGAATCGAACTGGCCGTAGAATCCACCTTCCCCGCCGGTGCCGTCCGGCGACAGAACGCCGTTGGTATTCACCAGGTAGGTCAGGGAGTCCATACCGGCATCGCCGTACGCCAGATCAAGATAGCCATCGCCGGTTTTGTCGTAGGCAATTACGCCGCCGTACCAGATGGTGGTTCCCATCGCCAGCTGGCTGGCGGTGTAGCTGCTGCCATCGTAGGTCCACATCACCTGCGTAGAGCCCGCGTAGGTGTTCTCCGTCGCAAAGATATCCTGCGTGCCGTTACGGTCAAAGTCAGCTGCCGTCTGGCTCACCACATAGTAGCTACGGGTGTTAGTTAACGTATTCCCGGCATAGGTTGAATCATCGCTGCTGGAATAAGACTGTCCATTAGCAATGATATTCCACAGCCCGCTGCTGTTCATGCCGAGAGTCATGGTTGAGTTGTTGCTGTTCCCCGCAGTGGTCGCCCAGTCGGTATTCACCGAGGTGGTATCGATCACCAGGCTACCGGTTGCCGTACCGGTGGTGTTACCGTTGCCCGCGCTACTCTTCACCTGCGCGGTTACGTCGTAACTCGCCACACTCAGGGCATCGCTGTCCGGGATCTGTAGATACCAGGTATTGTGATCCGGGTCGACGACCACCGCACCGCCGGTCTGGGAGGTGTAGGTTTTCCCGTTCACCGTCACCACCAGATATTCACCGTTCACCAGGTCTGCGGAGACCGTACCGCTGACAATCGGCGTGGTATCCGAGGTGGTCTGGGCAGTAATCGCCGCGGTGGTGGTCGGGATGCTGGTATCGACGTTCAGCACAAAGCCATCCGATTCCGTGTAGTTACCGGCTTTGTCGGTGACGCGCAGAATATAGGTGTGATTCCCGTCGAGCAGGCCGTTGTCCTGATAGGACCAGCTTGCGCTGCCGTTCATCGTGACCTGACCCAGCAAGATCCCGTCCCGGTAAAGCTGCACGATTTCGCCATCTTCCGGAGCGCGGTTAAGCGTACCGTTGATCAGCGGCGAGGTATCGTCCGTCGCGACTGATGCGCCGTACGTGCCTGTACGTTCACCTTCCCCGTCGGTATAGCTGACCACCGTTCCCACCGTGTCAGGCGGCGTGGTATCAACCGTTACCACCTGCGAAGAGGTTGAGCCGACGTTGCCCGCCTGGTCGATGATCCGCACCTGGTAGGTGTAATCCCCGTCCGCCAGATCGCGGGTATCCGTATAGCTCCAGCGCTGGTTAGTGACGGTAGTGTCAATCCAGGTATTACCGCCGTCGAGGCTGATCTGTACGCGCTCGTCGCTGGCCAGCGCGCTGCCCAACGAGCCGTTGATCGTCAGCGAGGTGTCCATGGTGATGAAATCACTCCCGGACTGCCCGGTATCTTCGCTGATGCTGTCAATGGTGATGCCGTACTGCGGCGCCTGGGTATCCACCGTCACGTCCTGCGTGGTGGTGGCCCCGACGTTGCCCGCCTGATCGACAACCCGCACCTGATAGCGGTAGTCGCCGTCGGCCAGGGTGCGGGTGTCGTTATAACTCCACCGGGTGCCGCTTACCGTGGCGTAAACCCAGGTGGTGCCGCCATCCATGCTCACCTGTACATACTCACCGGCCCCGAGTTCGGCCCCGAGCGTCCCGTTGAGCGTGTACGAGGTCGAACTGGTCAGGAAGTCGTTATTGTCGAAGCCGGTATCGACGGTGATGTTATCCACGGTCACCGTAATCGCCGCATCCGGCGCGACCGTATCGACCGTCACCTGCTGATGAGCGCTGGCACCAACGTTGCCTGCCGCATCCACTACTCGAACGTAGTAGTCATAGGTCTGGTTACCCAGCGTGCGGCCGTCCACGTAGTACCAGCTGTTGCCAGTGACGATCACGTTCTGCCAGGTGACCCCGCCGTCGATGCTGATCTGGGCATATTCGCCGTCGGCCAGCGTTGCGCCGAGCGAGCCGTGCAGCGTCAGGGAGGTGTCATTGGTGATAAAGTCGCTGCTGCTCAGGCCGGTATCGTCGCTGATGCTGTCGATAGCGATCGTTTTGCTGGCGTCCGGCGCGACGGTATCAATGGTCACCACCTGGCTGGTAGTGGCGCTGATATTCCCCGCGTCGTCAATCACCCGCAGCTGATAGTTGTAGTCTCCGTCGGCCAGCGTGCGGCCGTCAACGTAGGTCCAGCTCAGGCCGCTGACGCTCACGTCAGTCCAGGTTGCGCCACCGTCGAGGCTGATCTGAGCGTGGTCGCCGCTGCCCAGGGCCGCGCCGAGCGTCCCTTTCAGGCTGATCTGGTTGTCGCTGGTAATAAAGTCGCTGTCGGACAGGCCGGTATCCTGCGAGACGGAATCCACGGTAATAGTCGCCGCCGCAGGCTTCGTCAGATCGATTACCACGTCCTGGCTGTCCGTTGCCCCAACGTTGCCTGCATTGTCGATCACGCGCACCTGGTACTGGTACGTACCGTCGGTCAGGGTACGGCCATCGGTGTAGCGCCAGGTGGTGCCGGTGACGGTCAGGTCAATCCAGGTGGTACCGCCGTCAAGGCTGATCTGCGCCTTCTCGTTATTGCCGAGCTGCGCGGTCAGGGAACCATTCACCACCACCTGGCTGTCGTTGGTGATGAAGTCATTCGCGCTGAGGCCGGTATCGTTTTGCAGGGAATCAATGCTGATCCCCATCGACGGTGCGGTGAGATCCACGGTAACGGTATGGTTATCGCTGGCGCTGTTGCCGATGGCGTTGCTCACCTGCGCGTTAATCACGTACGAACCGCCGTCCGCCAGCGCGGTCACGTCTGCGCTGCCGACCGTATAGCTCCAGGTGCCGTCATTTTGAACGGTAGCCGTGTAGGTTTTACCGTTAAGCGTAATGGTCACCGTCTGGCCCGTTGGCGCATCGGTGGTGCCGCTGATAACCAGCGGCGTGCCGTGCTCGGCGGCGTTGACGATATCATCCTGCGCAAAGGTGTTAATGGCGATGGTCGGCACGTCACCGTTCAGCGTCACGTCGTGCGTTGCGCTGCCCGGGTTACCTGCCTTATCGCTCACCGTAGCCGTAATGGTGTAATCCCCGTCGCTCAGTCCGAGGAAGTCGCGTCCCGGCACGAAGACGGACCAGGAGCCATTCGCCGCCACGGTCGCCTGATAGCTGTGGCCGTTGAAGGAGACGGTCACCGTCTGGCCCTGCTCCGCGGTGGTGGTCCCGCTGATGGTCTGTCCCGCCAGCTGCTCGGCGTTGTTGACGATATCGTCATCGGCCACGGTGCTGATGGTCACGGCTGGCGCGACGGTATCGACCGTTAAGGTATGCGTCGTCTGGCCGTTATTACCCGCCTTGTCGTTCACCGACGCGGTGACCGTCAGCGCGCCTTCGCTCAGGTTGGCAAGATCGGCGGCCGGGACGTCGAGCGTCCAGGTGCCGTCGTTTGCCACAAGCGCAGTGTAGGTTTTCCCGCCCAGCGTGACGGTCACCGTCTGGCCTGCTTCCGCGCTGGAAGAGCCGTGTACGGTGAGCGGCTGCTGGGCTTCCGCCGCATTCAGCACATCGTCGCCCGACAACGTGTTCACGCTAATCACCGGCGCGGTGGTGTCCACGCTGATGGTGTGCGTCGCCGAGGCGCTGTTCCCGGCGCTGTCCTGCGCCGAAACAGAAACCTGGTAGCTCGCGCCGTCGGCCAGGGTGCCCACGTCGGCGGCCGGTACGGTGGTTGTCCAGGAGCCATCGCTCTGGATAGTGGCCGTATAGCTCTTACCATTCAGGGTGATAGTGACCTGCGTACCGCTGGCGAACTGCGCGCTGGAGCCGTTGATGACCAGCGACGCCCCCGCTTCTGCCGCATTGATCACGTCATCGCCGCTGAGTGTGTTGACGGTCAGCGCGACCGATGCGGTATTTACCACCACGTCATGGGTCTGGGTGCTGCTGTTGCCCGCGCTGTCGGTGATTGTCGCGCTGAGGGTCACGGTGCCGTCGGTCAGGGCAGAAATGTCGCTGGCAGGAACGCCCACGCTCCATTTGCCACTGGCGTCAACGGTGGTGGTGTACTGGTTCGAACCGATGGTGATGACCAGCTTATCGCCGACGCTCGCGCCGGTTGCGGTACCGCTGACGATCTGCGCCTGCCCGTGCTCAACGCTGTTGATGACGTCATCGCCCGCCACGACGTTAAAGCTGACGGTCGGCGGCGTGGTATCGAGCGTAATCGCTTTGCCCGCGCTGCCCGGGTTACCCGCGGCGTCACTCACGCTCACCTGCACGGTGTAGCCGTTGTCCGCCAGCGCGGACAGATCGGCCGCCGGAACGTTCACACTCCAGACGCCGCCCTGCTGAACCTGCGCGGTATAGCTATTGCCGCCGAGGGTGACGGTCACCGTCTGGCCGACTTCAGCCGTGGTGGTGCCGGAAATGGCCACGCCCGCAGCCGCTTCGCTGCCGTTGATCACGTTGTCGCCGGCTACTGTGTCAATGGTCACGGTTGGCGCCGTGGCATCGACGCTGTACTCCCGGCCCGCAGACGCGCTGTTGCCGTTCACATTGGTCACGCTCACCTGCACGCTGGCGTCGCCGTCTTTCAGACCCGCAAGATCCGAGGAAGGCACGGTGGCCGTCCAGTTGCCGTCGGCATCGACTTTGGCGGTGTAAGACTTGCCGCCAAAGGTGATGGTCACGGTCTGGTTCTCTTCCACATTGGAGGTGCTGCCGGACAGCACCAGATCCGCACCTTTCTCCGCCGCGTTAATCACGTCGTCGGTGGCGATGGCATCAATGCTGATCGCCACGGCTGCCAGATCGACGGTGACGTCGTGGCTGATAGAGACCGGATTGCCCGCCGCGCTCTGGCCTGCAACGGTCACGGTAACCGAGCCCGCAGCCAGGGCCCCGACGTCTGCTGCCGGGATCGCCGCGCTCCAGGTACCGTCTGCCAGCACGGAGGCCGCATAGGTTTTGCCATTGACGGTCACGGTGAGCGTAGTGCCTGCCGCCAGTCCGTCGCTGGAGCCGGTGACAATCAGGTTCTGTCCATGCTCGATGCTGTTAATCACATCGTCGCCCGCGACGGTATCTACGCGCAGGCCCGGCAGGCTGGCGTCGATAGTGATATCGCGCTCGCCCGTTCCCGTATTGCCATGGTCATTAGTGACGGTCGCTGACACCGTTAAATCGCCGTTGCCCAGCGCCGTCAGGACGGAATCCGGCACGTTGACGGACCAGCTGAGATCGCTCTGCACCGTCGCGGTATAGGTGTTGCCGCCGATGTTCACCGTCACGGTGTTACCGATGTCCGCGTTCGCCACCTTACCGGTAATGGTCTGGCCTGCGGCCACTTCCGCCGCGTTGATGACGTTGTCCCCCGCCACGGTGTTGATGGTGACGGTCGGCAGCGCGGTGTCGACCAGCAGGTTCGCCGTATTGCTGACGCTATTGCCCACGCCGTTGGTGGCGGCGGCGCTCAGGGTATAGTTCGCTTCGCCCAGACCCGCCAGATCCGCTGCCGGAACGGTCAGGCTCCAGGTACCGTCCGACGCCGTCGTGGCCGCGTAGTTTTTACCGTTAAGGGTCACGGTGACCACGGTGCCTTCCGCCAGGTTGGCGCTGGTGCCGTTGACGCTCAGATCCTGGCCTTTTTCTACCGCGTTCAGGACGTTGTCATCGCTGATGGCGTTGAAGCTGACCGACGGCAGACCGGTATCGACGGTCACATTATGCGTGCCGCTGCCGGTATTGCCCGCCGCGTCGGTGACTGACGCAGTGACGGTCACGCTGCCGTCGCTGAGGCCTGAAATCACATTCGCCGGGACGCCCACGCTCCAGTTACCCGCCGCGTCCAGCACGGTGGTGTACGACTGGCCGCCGATGGTGACGGTGACGGTGTCGCCCGCCGCCGCGCCGGTGGCGGAGCCGCTGATAATTTGCGCCTGATTGTGTTCAGCCACGTTAATCACATCGTCGCCTGCAACGGTGTGGATGGTCACCGCAGGTACGGTGACGTCCACCGTCAGGGTGTGGTCAACCGACGCCGGGTTACCCGCCTTGTCGCTGACTGAGGCGGTGACCGTCACGCTGCCGTCGGTTAATCCTGCCAGATCCGCCGCCGGAACGTTCAGCGTCCAGCTGCCGTTCGCGCTGACGGTTGTGGTGTAATCTTTGCCGTTCAGCGATACGGTCAGCGTCTGGCCTGCTTCGGCGGTACTGGTGCCGGAGATTGCCAGGTCGGACTGCGCTTCCGTGGCGTTCAGGATATCGTCGGTGGCAATCGTGTTGATGGTCACGGACGGCGCGGTAGCATCCACGCTGTACTCACGGCCCGCCGAGGCGCTGTTGCCGTTCACGTTGGTGACGCTCACCTGCACGCTGGCGTCGCCATCCTTCAGGCCAGCCAGATCCGCTGACGGCACGGTGTAAGTCCAGTTGCCGCTGTCGTCCACGGTGGTGGTGTAGATCCTGCCGTTCAGACTGATGGTCACGGTCTGCCCGGCTTCCACGTTGGTGGTCACACCGGACAGCACCAGATCCGCGCCCTTCTCCGCCGCGTTAATCACGTCGTCGGTGGCAAGCGCATTGATGCTGATGGCAACGGTAGCCAGATCCACGGTCACGTCGTGGCTGATGGTGATCGGATTACCCGCCGCGCTGTCACCGGTAACGCTGATTTTCACGGTTCCTTCCGGCCACGCGCTCACGTCGGTGGACGGGATCGCCGCGCTCCAGGTGCCGTCTGCCAGCACCGTTGCCGCGTAATCTTTACCGTTGACGGTAACCGTCAGCGCCGTGCCCGGCGCCAGCCCGTCGCTGGAGCCTGAAACAATCAGGTTCTGCGCGTGCTCGATGGTGTTGACCACGTCGTCACCCGCCACGGTATTCACGCGCAGGCCCGGCAGGTTAGCGTCGATAGCGATCTCGCGTTCGCCGGTGCCGGTGTTGCCGTGGCCGTTGGTGACGGTCGCCGTCACGCTCAGGCTGCCGTTGCCGAGTGCGGTCAGCACGTCAGACGGCACGTTGACGGACCAGGACAGATTATTCTGCACCGTTGCGGTGTAGCTGTGGCCGCCGATAGTCACGGTCACGGTGTTGCCCGCTTCGGCATTCGCCACGGTGCCGCTCAGGGTCTGTCCTGCCGCCACTTCCGCCGCGTTGATGACGTTGTCGCCCGCCACGGTGTAGATGGTAACGGTTGGCAGCGCGGTGTCGACAAGCAGGTTCGCAGAACTGCTCACGCTGTTGCCAACGCCGTTGGTGGCCGTCGCGTTCAGGGTGTAACTGGTCTGACCGAGACCGGCCAGATCCGCAGCCGGAACCGTCAGGCTCCAGGTGCCGTCTGCCGCAGTCGTCGCCGTGTAGTTTTTACCGTTCAGGGTCACGGTGACCACGGTGCCTTCCGCCAGGTTGGCGCTGGTGCCGCTGACGCTCAGATCCTGGCCTTTTTCAACGGCGTTCAGGACGTTGTCATCGCTGATGGCGTTGAAGCTGACCGACGGCAGACCGGTATCGACGGTCACATTATGCGTGCCGCTGCCGGTATTGCCCGCCGCGTCGGTGACTGACGCAGTGACGGTCACGCTGCCGTCGCTGAGGCCGGAAATGACGCTGGCCGGAATGCCCACGCTCCAGTTACCCGCCGCATCCAGCACGGTGGTATAAGTCTGGCCGCCGATGGTGACGGTAACGGTATCGCCCGCCGCCGCGCCGGTGGCGGAGCCGCTGATAATCTGCGCCTGATTGTGTTCAGCCACGTTAATCACGTCGTCGCCTGCCACGGTGTGGATGGTCACTGCCGGAACGGTGACGTCCACCGTCAGGGTGTGGTCCACCGACGCCGGGTTACCCGCCTTGTCGCTGACGGCCGCGGTCACGGTGACGCTGCCGTCGGTTAATCCTGCAAGGTCAGCTGCCGGCACGTTCAGCGTCCAGCTGCCGTTCGCGCTGACGGTTGTGGTGTAATCTTTGCCGTTCAGCGATACGGTCACCGTCTGGCCTGCTTCGGCGGTGCTGGTGCCGGAGATTGCCAGGTCGGACTGCGCTTCTGAGGCGTTCAGGATATCGTCGGTGGCAATCGTGTTGATGGTCACGGACGGCGCGGTAGCATCCACGCTGTACTCGCGGCCCGCAGACGCGCTGTTGCCGTTCACGTTGGTGACGCTCACCTGCACGCTGGCGTCGCCGTCTTTCAGACCGGTCAGATCCGCAGACGGCACCGTGGCGGTCCATTTACCCTCAGCGTCCACCGTGGCGGTGTAGTTCTTGCCGCCGAAGGTGATGGTGACGATCTGGTTTTCTTCGACGTTCGAGGTGGTGCCGGAGAGCACCAGATCCGCACCCCTCTCGGCGGCGTTGATCACGTCATCGGAAGCGATGGCGTCAATGCTGATGGCGACGTTTGCCAGATCCACCGTCACATCATGGTTGATAGTCACCGGATTGCCCGCGCTGCTCTGGCCTTCAACGTTCACGGTGACCGTGCCTGCGGCAAGGGCACTCACGTCCGCAGAAGGGATCGCCGCGCTCCAGGTGCCGTCTGCCAGCACGGTGGCCGGATAGGTTTTACCGTTTACGGTGACGGTCAGCGCCGTACCCGCCGTCAGGCCGTCGCTTGAACCCGTGATAATCAGATTCTGCCCGTGTTCGATGCTGTTAATCACGTCATCGCCCGCTACGGTGTCCACGCGCAGGCCCGGCAGATTCGCGTCGATAGTGATATCGCGCTCGCCGCTGCCGCTGTTGCCCACGCCGTTCGTGACGCTGGCGGTCACAGTCAGATCGCCATTGCCCAGCGCGGTGAGCACAGAATCCGGTACGCTGACGGACCAGGTGAGATTGTCCTGTACCGTTGCGGTGTAGCTGTGGCCGCCAACAGACACAGTCACGGTGTTGCCCGCTTCGGCATTCACCACTGTGCCGCTAATGGTCTGGCCGGTTGCCAGCTCCGCTGCGTTGATTACGTCGTCGCCCGCCACGGTGTTGATGATGACGCCAGGCAGCACGGATTCCACGTTCACGGTGTGCGAGGTGCTGGAGCTGTTGCCGACGCTGTCCGTCGCGGAGGCCGACACGGTGTAAAGCGCTTCACCCAGTTGCCCCACCTCGCTCGCCGGAACGGTTGTGGTCCATTGGCCATTGGTGTCCACCGTGGCGCTGTACGCTTTGCCGTTGAGCATCACGGTGACCACCGCGCCCGCTGCCAGCCCGGAAGCCGTACCTGTGATGGTCAGATCCTGCGTTTTCTCGCTGCTGTTGATCACATCGTCACCGGACACGGTGTCAATGGTCAGCACCGGCGCGGTGAGGTTGACTTCAACCTCGTGCGTTGTGCTGTTGCTGTTTCCGGCTTTATCGGTCAGCGCCGCGGTGATGGTGTAATCCCCGGCGGCCAGGGCACTCACGTCCGCCGCAGGCACGCCCACGCTCCACCTGCCGGAAGTGTCCAGGGTCGCGGTGTAATCTTTGTTATTGATGGTGACGGTCACCACGTCGCCCGCCGCCGCACCGGTCACGGAACCGGTGACAATCAGCGCCTGCGCATGCTCGGCGCTGTTGATCACGTCGTCGTCGGAAACGGTGTTAATGGTCAGCTGTGGCACCGTGGTATCCACCAGCACATCGCGGTCCGCCGAGGCCGGGTTACCCGCCTTATCCGCGACGGCTGCCGTGATGGTGTAATCGCCGTCGGTAATCGCGCCGATATCCGCAGACGGTACGGTGACGCTCCAGCTGCCGTTCGCCTGTACGGTGGTGGTGTAGTCCACGCCGTTCAGCGTCACGGTCACGGTCTGGCCCGCTTCGGCGTTGGAGACACCGTTAACGACCAGATCCTGCTGCGCTTCGGCCGCGTTGATGATGTTGTTGTCGCTGACGATCTCGATGGACACCGTCGGCGCGGTGGCGTCCACGCTGTACTCGCGGCCCGCCGAGGCGCTGTTGCCGTTCACGTTGGTGACGCTGACCTGCACGCTGGCGTCGCCGTCTTTCAGTCCGCCCAAATCGGCAGACGGTACGGTCGCCGTCCAGTTGCCGCTGGCATCCACCGTCGCAGTGTACAACTTGCCGCCGAAGGTGATGGTAACGGTCTGGTTTTCTTCCACGTTGGTGGTCGAGCCAGACAGCACCAGGTCCGCGCCTTTCTCAGCCGCGTTGATTACGTCGTCCGAGGCAATCGGATTAATGCTGATGGCGACTGCCGCCAGATCCACTTTCACGTCGTGGCTGATGGAAACCGGGTTACCCGCCGCGCTCTGGCCGTCAACGGTCACGGTGATTGTGCCTGCGCTCAGCGCGCCGACGTCCGCCGCCGGCATAGCCGCCGTCCAGGTGCCGTCCGCCAGCACGGTTGCCGCGTAGGTTTTGCCGTTGACGGTGACCGTCAGCGCCGATCCGATCGCCAGCCCGTCGCTGGAGCCGGTGATAATCAGGTTTTGACCATGTTCGATGCTGTTGATCACATCGTCGCCTGCCACGGTATCCACGCGCAGGCCCGGCAGGCTGGCATCAATCGTGATGTCGCGTTCGCCGGTGCCGATGTTGCCGTGGCCGTTGGTCACGCTCGCTGTTACGGTGAGATCGCCGTTACCGATAGCGGTTAAGACGTCAGACGCCACGTTAACCGACCAGCTCAGGTCGTCCTGAATCGTCGCGGTATAGGTGTTGCCCCCGATACCGATCGTGACAGTGTCACCGCTCGCCGCGCCGCTCACTTTCCCGCTCAGGGTTTGTCCGGAAGCCACTTCCGCCGCGTTAATCACGTCGTCGGTGGCAACCGCATTAATGGTGACCTGCGGCAGCGCGCTGTCGACCAGCACGCTATGGCTGGTATTCGCGCTATTACCCGCGGTATCGGTCACGCTGGCCGTCACGCTGTAGCTCGCTTCGCCCAGTACCGAGACGTTTGCCGCCGGAACGGTGACTCTCCAGTTACCGCTGGCATCGGTGGTGGCGGCGTAACTGATACCGTTCAGGGTTATGGTGATGCGGGTCCCGCCCGGCTGGTTGCTGGTGCCGGAGATCAACAGGTCCTGGCCTTTTTCGGTCGCGTTGATCACGTCGTCAACCGCCAGGGTATTGATGGCAATCACCGGCGCGGTCAGGGAGACGTCAAACGCGTGCGTCGCGCTGGTGCTGTTGCCCGCTTTATCGGTGAGTGTGGCGGAAATCGTCTGATCGCCGTTAGCCAGCGCGCCCACGTCCGTCGCCGGAACGCCCACGCTCCAGTTGCCGGACGCATCCAGCATCGCGGTGTAGTCTTTCCCGTTCAGGCTCAGGGTAATCACATCGCCCGCCTGCGCGCCCGTCACCTTGCCGGTGACAATCAGCGCCTGGCCGTGCTCGGCAATATTAACAATGTCGTCGCCCGCCACAATGTTGAAGGTAATCTGCGGCACGGTAGTGTCGACCAGCACGGACGCCCCCGCGCTGGCCGGGTTGCCCGCTTTATCGGACACGGTCACCGTGACCGCCGCGCTGCCGTCGGCGATCCCCGCCAGATCCGCCGCCGGAACGTCCAGCGTCCAGCTGCCGTTCGCCTGCACCTGGGCGATGTACTGATTGCCGTTGAAGGTCACGGTGACCGTCTGGCCTGCTTCGGCAGTAGACGTCCCGCTCAGGGTCAGATCCTGCGCCGCCTCTGCCGCATTCAGCATGTTGTCGCCGCTGATGGTGTTGATGGTGACCGCTGGCGCGGCGGTATCGACGCTGAATGCCTGCGAGGAAGAGGCCGCGTTGCCGTTCACGTTGGTGACGCTGACCTGTACGCTGGCGTCGCCGTCCTTCAGGCCGCTCAGATCGGCAGCCGGTACGGTGCAGGTCCAGTCACCGTTGGCATCGACCGTCGTGGTCCAGGTTTTACCCGCAAAGATAATGGTAACGGTCTGGCCCGCTTCAACGTTCGAGGAGGAGCCGGACAGCACCAGATCCTGGCCTTTTTCTGCCGCGTTAAGCACGTTGTCGTCCGTCACGCTGTTGATGCTTATCGCCACCGGGGCGAGATCGACATCCACAACGGTACCGATATTCACCGGGTTGCCGGAGGTATCCTGCGCGCTGGCGCTGATGGTGAGCAACCCTTCCGCCCACCGGGAGACGTCGGCAGCCGGAACCGCAGCCTGCCAGGTGCCATCCGCCAGTACCGAAGCGGAATAACTCTTGCCGTTGATGGTCACGGTGACGGTGCTACCCGCCGCCAGGTCGGTGCTGGTGCCGGAGATAACCAGGTTCTGCGCGTGTTCCATAACGTTAATGACGTCGTCACCGGCGACGGTATCAATGCGCAGGCCGGGCAGCTGGGCGTCAATGGTGACATCCAGGGAAGACGATCCGGTATTGCCGTGCGCGTTCGTCACGCTGGCCGATACGGTCAGGTCGCCGTTACCGAGCGCGGTTAACTGACTCTGGGTTAACGGCAGGCTCCAGGTGAGATCGTCCTGTACGGTGGCCGTGTATGTCTGCCCGCCGAGGATAATCGTGACGGTATCGCCCGATGCCGCGTTAGAAACCTTTCCGGTCAGGGTTTGCCCTGCGGCCACTTCCGCCGCGTTGACGATATTGTCGCCCGCGAGGGTGTTGATGGTGACCACCGGCAGCGAGCTGTCCACCAGCACATCGTGCGTGGCAGCGGCGCTGTTGCCCACATTATCGGTGACGCTCGCCGTCACGGTGTAATTGGCTTCACCCAGCGCGCTCACCGCAGAGGCGGGGACGGTAACGCTCCAGTTGCCGCTGGCGTCGGTGGTGGCGGTGTAGTTGATACCGTTCAGATTAACGGTGATGGTGGTTCCTTCCGGCTGGTTGCTGGTACCGGAAAGCAGCAGATCTTCGCCCTTCTCTGCCGCATTGATCACGTCATCCGCGGCCAGCGTGTTAATACCGATAACGGGCGTCACAGTATTGACCACCACATCCACTGAACTGCTGCCGGTGTTGCCGGATTGGTCGGTCACGGAGACGTTAATGGTCCAGGTGCCGTCCGTCAGCCCCTGAACGACGGACGCAGGCAGGCCGAGGCTCCAGTTGCCTGCCGCATCCACCACGGTGGTGTAGTCCACGTTATTGATGGTGATGGTGACCAAATCGCCCGCCGCCGCGCCGGTGACGGAGCCGCTCAGGATCTGCGTCTGAGAATGGGCCAGCTGGTTAACGGTGTTGGTGTCGGTGACGAAATCGTTGATGGTCACCTGCGGCACGGTGGCATCCACCAGCCCAACGCGGTCCGCGCTGCTGCTGTTGCCCGCCACGTCACTGACGGTGGCCGTCACGGTGACATTGCCATCAGTCAGCGCGCCAACGTCGGCGGCAGGCACGTTCAACTGCCAGCGACCGTCCGCCTGTACCGTGGTCTGGTAAGATTTACCGTTCAGCGTTACGGTGACCGTCTGGCCCGCTTCAGCGGTTGTGCTGCCGCTGAGCACCAGATCCTGCTGCGCTTCTGCCGCATTAATGATGTTGTCGTCGGTCAGGTTATCAAGCGTAATGGCTGGCGGCTGCGTATCGACGATCACCACGCGTGAGGCGTCCGCGCTGTTGCCGTTGACGTTAGTCACGCTGACGCTCACCTGCGCACGCCCGTCGATCAGCGTTTCCATCGCGCTCGCCGGAACGGTCAGGTGCCAGGAGCCGTCCTGCTGCACCTGTGCAGTAAAGGTTTGATCCGCGAATTTCACCACCACGGTCTGCCCGGCCTCCACGCCCTGCGTCTGACCAGAAAGCGTGACATCCGCGCCTTTTTCCGCCGCGTTGAGCATATCGTCAGTGGTTACGGTATCGATGGTGACGGCCACCGCATTCAGGTCAAGCTCGATCGGGTGTTCAGCCGCCACGGTGTTGCCCCAGGCATCTTCCGCGCTGACGCTGACGGTCATGCCTCCCGCCGTCCATGCCTGAAGGTCCGCCGCCGGCACGCCAATCTGCCAGTTGCCGCTGGCGTTAACCGTGGTGACGTATTCGACATTATTGATGGTAACGGTGATCTGTGTGCCTTCGGCCAGATGAGTACTGGAGCCGGTTACGGCCAGATCCTGCTGCTGCTCGATGGCGTTAATCACGTCATCGCCAGAGATCGTGTTCACGCGCAGGCCCGGCAGTTCGGCGTTGATGTTGATATCACGTTCGCCGGTGCCGGTATTGCCGTGCGCATTGGTGACAGAGGCGCTGAAGGTTAAATCGCCGTCGCCAAACGCCTGGAGGTCGGCCGATGGGATCGTCACGCTCCATTTGAGGTCGCTGCCAACCGTCGCGGTGTAGCTCTTGCCGCCCACGGTGACAGAGACGGTATCGCCCGCCGCCGCGCCGGTGACGCGTCCACTGAGGGTTTGGTCAACCGCCGCTTCGGCGTTATTGACCAGGTTATCCCCGGCAAAGGTGTTGACGATCACCTGCGGCAGCACGGTGTCTACCAGCAGATTCGCCTCGGCGGAGCCGCTGTTACCCACGCTGTCGGTGCCGCTGACTCTGACGGTGTAAAGGGTATTCGCCAGATCCAGCACGTCGGAAACCGGCACCTGAACGGACCAGCGACCGTTCTCAACGGTGGCCTGATAGTTAACGTTGTTCAGCGTCACGGTGACAGCGCTGCCGTTCGGCAGATTACTGGTCCCGCTCAGGCTCAGGGGCTGCATGGCCTCCTGCGCATTCAGGACGTTATCCTGGCTGATGGGGTCAAGGGTAAATTCCGGCGGGTTGCCGCTCAGCGTAATGCCGTGCGTCGCGCTGCCGGTGTTGCCCGCCGCATCGGTCACGGAGACCGAAATGCTGTGGCTACCTTCCCCCAGCGCGCCAATGACGGAGGCAGGCACGCCGACGCTCCAGCTGCCGTCCGCCTGGACGGCACCGGTAAAGGTCTTGCCGCCAACGGTCACGGTGACAACGTCGCCCTCCGCCGCGCCGTTCGCCTGGCCGGAAATAATCTGCGCCTGCCCCTGCTCGCTGGTGTTCAGTATGTCGTCGCCCGCGACGGTGTTGATAGTGACCACTGGCGCTGCGGTATCGACCGTGAAATCGGCGGTGGTGGATGACCCGTTACCCGCTTTGTCGCTGACGTTTACCGTCAGGGTGTGCTCGCCGTTAGCCAGCGCCTGTACTTCACTGGCCGGAAGCGTAACGGACCAGCTGCCGTCGCTGCCCACGGTCGCCGTGTGATTTTTGCCGTTTAGCGTGACCGTCAGAATCTGGCCCGCTTCCGCATCGGTTTTCCCCGTCAGCGTCAGCGGCTGATTATGTTCAGCCGCATTGATGATGTCGTCCTGGGCGATCGTGTCGACAGAGATCACTGGCGAGGCGGTATCCACGCCAATCGTCTGGCTGCCGGACACGGTGTTGCCCGCCGCGTCTTTTCCGCTGACGTTGACCGTCCAGGTACCATCGCCCAGCGCCTGTGCGTCGGCAGCAGGGACCTTCACGCTCCATGCGCCGTTTGCCCCCACTTCTGCGGTATAGGTTTTACCGTTGAGCGTGACGGTAAGCGCCGTTCCCTGGGCCAGGTTTTTGCTGGTGCCGGACAGTGTAAAGCCAGCGGCCTGCTCGCTGGCGTTGATCACGTTATCGCCCGCCGTGGTGGCGAGCGTCACGCTGGTATCCGCTGTAGAAACGGTTACGGTAATACTGCCCGCAGAGGTCGTTTTACTGCCGTCGATCTGTACGACGGACCAGGTATGTTCCCCGTCCGCCTGGGTCGGGAGTGTTACCGTCCAGGTGCCGTCCTTCGCGACCATGGTGCTGGCGATGGTGCTGCCGCTGCCGTCTTTAACCTGAATGGTCGCGCCCGGCTCCCCGGTACCGCTGAAGGTGGGGGTGTTGTCATCCGTGACCTCTTTTGCACTCAGCACGCCCTGCTTGTCACCCGCGTTGTCCGTCAGCAAAAATGTCGGCGTGGCGCTTTCGACTTCTTTTGTATTATCAATAACCCTGGTTTTGGTTTCGCCATCGCCGCCGTGAGCCAGCAGTGCGCCGATCGCACCGCCCCCTAACGCCGCACCGGCAATCCAGCCCCACGGCGCATCGCTTAAGACGCTTCCCTGCTCCAGGAAAGGTTCAATGCTGCTAATGGGTGCAGCCTGGGCGGTTAATTCGGTGGCGGCAACGCCTGATGCTTCCCCGGCATCGGCAAATGAAATATGCGTCAACGCCTGGTTATCGTTAAATACCAGTTCGGAATGATTATGGGTTTCCGTGTCTTCGACAAAATAATTATTGCAGCGGATCACGCTGCCATCTTTCATATAAATGAGGAGGTCATTCCCCTGGCGGACATAACGCACCACGTCCTGAGCAGAACCCTGAATTTCAATCACGCTCGGTGAGGAAATAGAGACCGAGAGATTCCCTTCACCGGTTAATTTCGTCTTCTCTGCCGTTTTGCGAATGATGACATCAACAACTTTTGCGGTACTCATATTCTTCTCCTTGCAGGTGCGCGTATTCCTGTGGATATGTCCACCAGAGGGATGTAGCTATCCTTGGGAAAAATCACCCATTATTGTCTGACTTATTTCGCGCAGAAAGGCGCGCCTTTTTTTAACTTAAATCAGGTAATTTCGCGGCAGCGTTTTTCTCTATTCCGATAAGCGGCATGAGATTATCCACCGCGGAGGCGTAATTAATCGCCGCACTCCAGCCATCGTATTCAGCCATTATTTTCGCTGAGGTGGCAGACCAGACATCCTGCTCCACGCTGAGCAGATCGTTAATGCTGCGCTTGCTCAGGGTATATTCATTTTTGTAGACATCGCGGGCGCGCAACGCATTTTCCAGCTGACGTTTCCCGGCTTCCATTCGTCCACGCGCCCCGGTCCAGTCGGCCTGTGCGACGGAGGCTTTTTGCAGGACATCAAAACGGGCCTGATCGACCTGGGACGATGCCATTGCCCTTGCGCCCTCGGCCTGACGGACGCGCGCCGAGACCGCGCCGCCCTGATAAAGCGGTGCGTCAATATTGAGCTGGATCTGATCATCCCAGTACGCGCGATTATCAGACTCATAGCGGGTGCGGCCCCCTTTCAGGCTTAAGGTCGGCCAGTGCTGAGACCTGGCGGTTTCTACGCCGTACTGGGCTGAACGCTCCATGTTCTGCGCGGCCATCACCGTTGGGATCAGTGAATAATCAATCCGATTGAGAGAATCCGGCTCCACGGCCAGACCTCCCGGAACCGGTGAATAGCGTTCAGCCTGTATGCCAGTTAATACCGCCAGCCGCGCGCGGGCGCTGTTCAGAGACGCATTATACTGCTCTACCGTCGCCTGCATCCCGGCGATACGGGTGCGGGTCTGAAGCTCATCAGAGGTGGAGCTTACGCCAGCATCGGCGCGGAGTTTTGCCAGTTGCTCAACGTTTTTAAGCGCCTGCACGTTCTCTTTTGCCGCCTGCAACAGATCGCTGTAGCGTTTTACTTCCACATAGCTGAGGGCCGTTTTTTCCGCGACGGCAGACATCGTGCTCATCAGTTGGTAGCGATAGCTGTCACGCTGAGCTGAAGACTGGCTGATGCTGTTATTGGTCTTGCCAAAATCGTACACCAGCTGCGTCAGGCTCAGGCCCCAGGCTGCGGAATTTCGCAACGAGCCGCTTGAATCGGTGGTCTGGCTGTGACCCGTACTCCCGTTCAGGGCTATTTGTGGCATCCAGCCACTGCGCGCTTCGTCTATTTGTGCCTGGCCGATCCCCAGTTGCGCAGCCTGCTGGCTCACCGAGGGGTCGCGATCGAGAGCGAAAAGAATACTTTCTTTCATCGTCATTGCCGCAACGGGAGATATCCCCGCCTGGCCGTTATTTGCATTAGCCGCAGTCACCACCAGCGAAATTAAGGTCAGGGAGACAGATAATCTGAGCAACCTGTTATTGCATTTCATCTTCATAATATCCCCCGACTCCAGGTGATAGCCAAATAAATACCCAGGAAGAGGTATAAATAATTCTTCAGAAATCCTCACCTCTTCTCGATTAATTTGGGTAATAGTTCCCCAAGCCCATTTCAATTGAGATGAGAGCCGTTCAATCTCTTTTTTTCTTTTAAGAATTTACTTAAATATTTATTGATTCGCAGCATAACAAAATG
>NZ_JADBRE010000014.1:32632-71205 GCF_014930525.1 Enterobacter cloacae complex sp. S1 | reverse complement strand
CTCACCCCGGCCCTCTCCCCAAAGGGGAGAGGGTGTTCAAGTTCCCTCTCCCCTTTGGGGAGAGGGTTAGGGTGAGGGGTAAGGTTTTCTTTTTACTGATTCAACAGCGCCAGAATGTCCTTCGTTCGGGCTTCCATCAGCGCGGTATCGGCGCGGGACTCCACGTTCAGGCGCACCACCGGCTCGGTGTTGGAGGAGCGCAGGTTGAAGCGCCACTGCGGGAACGCCATGCTGATACCGTCGGTACGGTCAATCTCCAGCGCATGAATGGCAAAGTGGTGCTCTACGCGGGCAATGGCCTCAGCGGGCTGCGCCAGTTTGCTGTTGATCTCGCCGCTCGCCGGGAACGCCGCCATGCGGTCGCGCACCAGTTCGCCCAGGCTCTGCCCTTTCAGGCACAGCAGCTCGGTGACCAGCAGCCACGGGATCATCCCGCTGTCGCAGTAGGCAAAATCACGGAAATAGTGGTGGGCGCTCATCTCGCCGCCGTAGATGGCGTCTTCCTCACGCATACGCTCTTTGATAAACGCGTGGCCGGTTTTGGACATCACCGGTTCGCCGCCCGCGGCCTTCACCACGTCGACGGTGTTCCAGGAAAGACGCGGATCGTGAATGATTTTCGCCCCCGGGTTTTTCTCGAGGAACGCTTCCGCCAGCAGGCCAACGATGTAGTAGCCTTCGATAAACTGCCCTTTTTCATCGAACAGGAAGCAGCGGTCGAAATCGCCGTCAAAGGCGATACCCATATCGGCGCCGTGCTCAATCACCGCGTTGCGGGTGTCGTCGCGGCACTCCGGCAGCAGCGGGTTAGGAATACCGTTCGGGAAGTTGCCGTCAGGCGTGTTGTGCACTTTGACGAAGGTCACCGGCACGTTCAGCGCCTTGAAGCGGGCTTCAAGTGCATCGACAACCGGGCCTGCCGCGCCGTTGCCGGAGTTAATCACCAGCTTCAGCGGTTTGAGGTTCGCCACGTTGATGTAGCCCAGCAGGTGGTCGATGTACTCTTTTTGCAGGTTAATCTGCTTATAGCTGCCGCGTGTGGCTTCATTCACCGGCGGGAAGTCGTTGGCCTCGGCCAGACGCTGCACGTCACGCAGGCCGGTGTCACCGCTGATAGGACGCGCGCCCTTGCGTACCAGCTTCATGCCGTTGTAGTCCATCGGGTTATGGCTGGCCGTCACTTCGATACCGCCGTCCACGCCCAGGTGGAAGGTGGCAAAATAGATCTCTTCGGTACCGGAAAGGCCAATGTCCAGCACATCGACGCCCGCGTCCTGTAGCCCTTTCGCCAGCGCCAGCTTCAGGGATTTGCTGGTCAGACGCACGTCGCCGCCCAGCACGATAGTTTGTGGTTTCAGGTATTCGCCGTACGCGCGGCCGATGCGCCACGCAATGTCTTCGTTCAGCTCTTCGCCCAGCTTGCCGCGAATATCGTAGGCTTTAAAACAGGTTAATTTTTCCATGATGACCCCTTTTTCAGGCAACAGTTGGCCCTGACCATGTAATGGCCAAATTTATTTTTGTCATTCGTAGGCCCGGAAAGCGCAGCGCCACCGGGCATGATGCGGAGTGCTACACGCGCCCGTAGCGATCCTGGAAGCGGATGATGTCGTCCTCTTCCAGATAGGAGCCGGAACGCACCTCAATTAAGTCGAGCGGAATTTTCCCCGGGTTTTCCAGACAGTGCGTGGCGCCCAGCGGAATATAAATGGACTCGTTTTCACCGAGCAGCTTCACTTCACCGTCGATGGTCACTTTGGCGGTCCCCGCCACCACCACCCAGTGCTCGGCGCGGTGATGGTGCATCTGCACCGACAGCCCTTCTCCCGGCTTCACGGTGATGCGTTTCACCTGGTAACGCTCGCCGGCGTCGATGGAGTCATATTTGCCCCACGGGCGGTAGACTTCGCGGTGAATATGGTGTTCGTGGCGGCCATCGGCCTTGATCTGCTCCACCACTTTTTTAACGTCCTGCACGGCATTACGGTCGGCAATCAGCACCGCGTCTTTGGTCTGCACGACCACCAGATCCTTCACCCCTACCGTGGTGACGAGGCCAGATTCGGCGTAGACGTAGCTGTTTTCCGTTTTGTGGCTGATCACATCCCCGTGATGGACGTTACCCTCCGGGGTATGCGCGCTGATCTCCCACAGTGACGACCAGGAGCCGACGTCGCTCCAGCCCGCATCCATCGGTACCACTACCGCATCTGCCGTACGTTCCATTACCGCATAGTCAATGGACTCTTCCGGACAGGCGAGGAAGGCTTCTTCGTCCACGCGGATAAAATCGAGATCCGGATCCACCACCGCCATCGCTTTTTCGCAGGCGCGCAAGATATCCGGGCGATATTTTTCCAGCTCTTCCAGGTAGCGACCGGCGCGGAACAGGAACATACCGCTGTTCCAGTAGTATTCCCCGCTGGCCACGTACGCCTGCGCGGTTTCCAGATTCGGTTTTTCGACAAACTGCGCCACGTCAAAGGCCACGCTGTCGCCTTCACCAGGCGTAACGCTGCCGCGGCGAATGTAGCCATAGCCGGTTTCCGGGAGATCCGGCACGATGCCGAAGGTCACCAGCTTGCCGTTCTCAGCGTAAGGAATCGCCGCGCGTACCGCGTCGCGGAAGGCCTCTTCCTGCTGGATGACGTGGTCAGCCGCCAGCACCAGCATCAGCGGGTCGCAGTCCGGGCTGCTGCGTTTTGCCGCCAGCGCCGCAAGGGCAATGGCAGGCGCCGTGTTGCGTCCGGCAGGCTCCAGAATGATATTTTCGGTCAGTTTGTTCAGCTGGCGCAGCTGCTCGGCAACGATAAAGCGGTGCTGTTCGTTACAGATCACCACCGGGCTTTCACACTCCACGCCGTGCAGACGGTTAACCGTCGTTTGCAGCATGGTGAGGTCGCCTTTCAGGCACAGAAATTGTTTTGGATAAAGCACGCGGGACAGTGGCCACAACCGGCTCCCGGATCCACCCGCCATTACGACCGGATACAAAGTGGTTTGACTCATGATTTATCCCCGTATATCTGCAATAAATTGGCTCAGCACGTTCTCTTTCTCGAGCGTGCGTTCGGCATATTCACGTGCCACCGTGTTCTCTTTTGGCATGGCGAGTGCCTGCTCAATTCCGGTCACCAGCGCAGGAACCGATTCCGGCTCCACGCAAACGGCAATGCCCGGGTAGCTGTTGCACAGCTGGCCTAATTCTGTTGCGGCTTCTGCCGTAATCACCGCGTTTCCGCCCACTGCCAGAATGTTGGTCAGCTTGGACGGCAGCACCGCATCCGCCGCGCCGCGTTTTTGCACCACCAGATGGCAATCCGCCATTTTCAGCAGCGCGGGCAGCGCGTCATAAGACTGAAGCGGGAAGAAGCGGATGTTGGTCAGTCCGCGCTCGCTGGCCATTTTTTCCAGCCGCGCTTTACCGCCGCCCTGCCCGACTATCACGAACATCCACGGGTGTTCGCTCAGCTGAAGCGCGGCGTCAATCACGCTCTCCAGCCCCTGTTTTTCGCCGATGTTGCCTGAGTAAAGAATGATTTTTTGCTCAGCAGGCAACCCGAGCTGCGCGCGTAACGCCTGCGCATCCTGGTCTGTCACATCGCGGAAGCGCGCCACTTCGGACCAGTTCGGAAAGAAGATCACTTTTTCCGCCGGGACGCCCTTCTCCTGCGCCTTGTTCATCATCGAGCGCGAAATGGTCGAGACGTAATCCACGTTGTGCAGGCCGCTGCGCTCAAAGGCGCTGGCGAGCTTCGCCACCTTGCCGCCCTTGCCTTTCCCGGCCATTCCCAGCCCGAGCATGGCGTCCACTTCATAATCCTGAATGTGCAGCAGGGTGCGCGCGCCGGAGAGTTTGCCCAGCAGGCGCATGCCTGGCGTGCAGAACAGCGTCGGCACCACGCCGATGATGCGATCCGGCTTCCAGCGACGCTGCGCCATCAGCGGGAAGAAACTGCTCAGGGCAAAGCTGCCCAGATGAATTAAACGTTTCAGCGTCGAGGGCTGTTTCGGCACGTAGAGCGGGCAGCGCCAGACGGTCGCGGCGCCCTCTTCGCGGCGGTAGCGCCAGCTGGAATAGCGTTCGCCTACCTTCCACTCCGGGTAATACGGCGGGGCAGTAATCACCCGCACGTCATGTCCCTGGCTCGCCATCCACTCGACCATCTCGCCGGTGTATTTCCCGATACCGGTAAGCTCCGGCGAGTAGTTAATTCCGTAGACGAGGATTTTCATAGACCTGGCACCTCGGCCTGACGTTCCGCAAGGAAGTACGCCCGACTGTTGTCATGGACGTTGTCGCTTGCCAGCAGCGCCTCTGGCGTTAACCAGCGGTAATCGTCATGCTGAGAATCAGGCAGACGCAGGTCTGCCTCACTCACCTTCAGGCGGAACCCCAGCACGATGTAGTGCGTGGTGAACCCGGTGCCTGAAAAGTTATCGTCATAGAAGTGCTGCCAGACCCCGTAAAACTGGCCCGCTGCCATCGGCAGTTGCAGGCCCAGTTCCGCCAGAGTGAGACGCTCAAACGCATCGGTAAGCGTCTCATCCTTCTGCACGCGCCCGCCGGGCACGAACCAGAAGCCCTGTGCAGGACGATTGGTTCGTTTCCCCAGCAAGAACTCGCCGCGTTCGTTCTCCACGATCAAATCAATTGAGATCAGCGGAGTGGAACGCACTACCGTGGCAAAATCTTCCTGACTTAAAAACATCATTACCCCCGGAAGCGGTGCTGGTTTTCCAGGAACCACTGGTAGGTGCTGGCCAGCCCCTGCTCCAGTGAGACCTCGTGATACCAGCCCAGCTGATGCAGACGGGTCACGTCCAGCAGCTTGCGCGGCGTGCCGTCCGGTTTGGTGGCGTCAAACACCACGCGTCCTTTGTAGCCCACCACCTGCGCGATGGTCTGCGCCAGCTCGCGAATGGTGCAGTCCACGCCGGTCCCGACGTTAATGTGCGACAGCATCGGCTCGGTGTTTTCCTGCCACACCTCGCGATCCAGCTCCATGACGTGAATGCTGGCCGCCGCCATGTCGTCCACGTGCAGGAACTCACGCATTGGCGTACCGCTGCCCCACACCACCACGTCCGGGGCGTTTTCGGCAGTCGCCTCGTGGAAACGACGCAGCAGCGCCGGGATCACGTGCGAATTGCTCGGGTGGAAGTTGTCGTGCGGTCCGTACAGGTTGGTCGGCATCACCGAGCGATAGTCGCGGTTATACTGACGGTTGTAGGATTCACACAGCTTGATCCCGGCAATTTTGGCAATCGCATACGGCTCGTTGGTGGCTTCAAGCGTGCCCTGCAACAGTTCGCTCTCGGCGATCGGCTGCTTCGCCATTTTCGGGTAGATACAGGATGAGCCGAGGAACAGCAGTTTATTCACGTTGTACAGATGCGCCGCGTGAATGATGTTGCTCTCAATCATCATGTTCTCGTAGATGAAATCCGCCGGGTAGGTGTTGTTAGCGACAATGCCGCCCACCTTCGCCGCCGCCAGATACACCTGGTCGATACGTTCGCTGGCGAAGAAGTCCTGCACCGCAAGGCTATCAAGCAGGTTTAGCTCGTCGCGGGTGCGAACAATCACCTCAACGTCGCCGCGCTGTTCCAGCAGGCGTTCAATCGCGGAACCCACCATTCCGCGATGACCGGCGACAAAAATACGTTGTTTTGTCATTCTCAGGACTCCAGCGCGATGGCAACCTCGTAGCCATGAGACTTGAGCAGGGAATGTTTTTTCGCTGCTTCAAGATCTTTGGCCACCATCTCGGATACCATTTCTTGCAGGGTGGTTTCTGGTTTCCAGCCCAGCTTCTCGTGCGCTTTGGTTGGGTCGCCCAGCAGGGTTTCCACTTCAGCAGGACGGAAGTAACGCGGATCAACCTGGACAATCACGTCACCTGGCTTCACGCCCGGTGCGTCGTGGCCGGTCACGGAAACAACGATACCCTTCTCTTCCACGCCGGTGCCTTCGAAGCGCAGCTTGATGCCCAGCTGTGCCGCAGCCATCTCAACGAACTGACGCACGGAGTACTGCACGCCGGTCGCGATCACGAAGTCTTCTGGCTGTTCCTGCTGCAACATCATCCACTGCATTTTCACGTAGTCTTTCGCATGGCCCCAGTCACGCAGGGAATCCATGTTGCCGAGGTGCAGGCAAGACTCCAGGCCCTGAGCGATGTTGGCGATCGCGCGGGTGATTTTGCGGGTCACGAAGGTTTCGCCGCGACGCGGAGATTCGTGGTTGAACAGAATGCCGTTACAGGCGTACATGCCGTAGGATTCACGGTAGTTCACGGTGATCCAGTAAGCGTACAGTTTCGCCACAGCGTACGGAGAACGCGGGTAGAACGGCGTGGTTTCTTTCTGCGGAATTTCCTGCACCAGACCGTACAGCTCAGAGGTAGATGCCTGGTAGAAGCGGGTTTTCTTCTCAAGACCAAGGAAGCGAATCGCTTCCAGCAGACGCAGCGTACCCATCGCATCCACGTCAGCGGTGTACTCCGGGGACTCGAAGGAAACCGCAACGTGGCTCATTGCCCCCAGGTTGTACACTTCGTCCGGCTGTACTTCTTGCAGGATGCGGGTCAGGTTGGAGGTATCGGTCAGGTCGCCGTAGTGCAGATGGAATTTCGGGTTTGCCGCATGCGGATCCTGGTAAATGTGATCGACACGCTCGGTGTTGAATGAAGAGGCACGACGCTTAATACCGTGAACTTCATACCCTTTTTCCAGCAGCAATTCTGCCAGGTAAGAACCATCTTGTCCGGTAACGCCGGTGATGAGAGCGACTTTAGACATGTTTATATTCCTCTGTACTTATCAAAGTTTTTCAGTTTCAACGCGTTCGCGTATCACCACTGCGGGGTTGCCACGGCAAATTTTATTTGCCGGAAGCGATTTAAAAACGCTGCTGCGGGCACCGACTACCGTGCCATCGCCAACAGAAACACCGGGTGCAACAAAGACGTCTGTTGCCAGCCAGCATTTTTCACCGATCACAACAGGCGAGGCGGTAATATCAAAATGCGGGCTCATAAAATCGTGGCTGCCGGTGCACAAATAACACTTCTGTGAAACCACCGAATTTGCGCCAATCGTAATCTCGCCAAGGGTATATAACACCGCGTCATCCCCAACCCAGGCGTAATCCCCGAGCGTTAATTTCCAGGGATAAGTAATTTTCACCGAAGGTCTAATGACTACGTTTTTTCCTATTTTTGCGCCAAACAGACGCAGTAAAAATGCGCGCCAGCGGTACAGTACTTGCGGCGACCAGGCAAATAATGTTGCCTGTACAGCCCACCACAGTTGAACTTTAATACCGCTCCCGCCCCGAAAACCTTTCGGCACGGAGAATCCATTTAATTCCTGCATTACGTTTCCTTATATCTCAGGCTTTGTTATATAAGGCTTTCGCTTTACCCGTCGTTTTCAGACGTAAGAAATAAGATAATTCCGCCCAGAACCCCGGCACGCGTAATATTTTACGCTGCACGTTTTTGGCATCCTGGCACAGTTCCAGATTATTCGAGGTTGACACGCCACCCATTGAAAATTCAGATACCAGTCCTTTAATTCGACGGAACGGGTAGCCAGATTTGTACAGGCTGGCGGCCAGGGCATAATCTGATGACACTTTATAGCGCAAATCGTAAGGCTGTTTTTTCAGGCCGCTCATTGGGAAGAAAATAGCCTGATGGCTGGCCGGCAGGCTGTGGTAGATATACCAGCCTGGTTTCGCGCCGCGCAGCACTTTTTTCCCCTCGCCGAAATCAAGCAGCGCATCACCAATAAACATGGCATCTTCTTTCTGGCGCGCCAGCTGACGGGCAAACAGCGCCACATCTTCATGGAACACATCGCCGGAATTGAGGAAGATCGCGTAACGCCCCTGCGCCATGTTGATGCCTTTATTCATGGCATCGTAAATACCTTTATCTTTCTCGCTGATGTAACGTAAGTTGAACTCACCGTTGAGTTTTTCCAGGAACTCCGCCGTGCCGTCGTTCGAGCCGCCATCGACCACGATCCACTCAAAGGTGAGGCTCGGATCGCGCGCCAGGTTGCGCAGCGAGCGCCAGGTTTTTACCACCCCTTCGTAGTTACGAAAG
This sequence comes from Enterobacter cloacae complex sp. S1, assembly GCF_014930525.1. Lineage (NCBI taxonomy): Bacteria > Pseudomonadati > Pseudomonadota > Gammaproteobacteria > Enterobacterales > Enterobacteriaceae > Enterobacter > Enterobacter cloacae complex sp. S1. The sequence goes on along the minus strand of NZ_JADBRE010000014.1, from coordinate 63,088 downwards.
GCGACAGTAATGACGCTAAGAAACATAAATCACCTCATTTCGTCATACGCTCGTAATATTCAGCGCTTTGCGCAAAATAAACGGACATACAATTAAGAATGCATATTCCGGGCTAAATATTGACCCGGTAAAAAACAACGACACCGGTGTGAACAGATAAAGTTGCACGCGAAAGTTCTGGTTATCACCAAACGCGTTAATCATCATTTTGAAAACTTTAAACAGATACCACAGTGTCAACAGTACGGCGAACCAGGAAAAATAGATAATTAACAGATACAGACCATTGTCTATGGTTTTACCGACATCCGCACCGTTAAAGATTCCGAATGATGCAACATATTCGTAAAGTGAGCCGAATCTTACTACGCCATCAATATGGGTTAAGGAATAACCCACCATCACCAGTGGACCAATGATGCGATAATAGGACGACGAACCTTCCGTTCCCAAATCACCCAGACGTTCAGAAATGTACGGAAACGCAAATATTACGCCCACTAAAAATACCGTCAGAGAGATTATCGCCAGCGGCAGTTTTTTCTTAATCGCCTCTTTGTTCAGGTACTGGAACGCCCACTCCAGCAGGTAAAACAGAATAAACGTCATTACCCCGGAGAACGACCCTGACAGAACGATTCCTGCAAGAATCATAGCATCGGTCTTGGGGGTTTTGATACCGAACTGTTTGATGCTGAGCCAAATTGAGATTAATGCCAGAGCAAAAAACGCCGGTTCAAAATAGAGCGCGGTTGTACGCTTGCCACCAAACTTAATGAAGTTCAGTACATAGCTGTTACTGTATATAAGATATTTCGAAATTATTTCCATCAGGCTACTGCCGCCTGTGAGAATAATTTGCGCCATCTCCATTGCCGCAAGCACAACAATCAGCCCGACGACAATATAAAAGAACCTGAGGATTTTCCTATAATTGTGCGGAGAAATAGTTTTAAAGCGAATACTCCACACCATGCCAATAATGATAACGATATAAACAAACAGCATGGTGGAGGTGACATATTTGCTGGCGTCCAGCGACTGACCAAAGATGTAGTTAAACGCCGTCAGACCAAACCCGATGCCCAGTGAAATCATCAGCTTTTTGAGGTTAAGCTTGTCAACGTAAAGCAACAGCAGAACCGGCAGGAAGGTGACGATAGTGATCGGGAAGCTTTCACCGAGCTGGGCAATCTTAACGTTGACCAGCAGGTAGATCAGCGGCAGCAGCAGATAACTACAGATTCTGATAGAACGAGACATACTCCTCCAGCATCTGTTGTCCACTGTACGCTTTACGGCTGCGGTTGCGGAACGATTCCAGGTCAGTGCCAAAAACAGCCTGCGCGATATCGGCCTTCGACAACTGCACCAGCGGCAGCACCTCATTTTCACTAAAGGTTTTACCGCCCGATTTCTCCAGCACCTCACGCGCGGCGTCGCTGTGGGTGGCAATCACCGGTACGCCGATGGAGAGCGCTTCGCACAGGATCAGCGGGTAGTTGTCCACGCGGGAGCTGAACACCAGCGCGTCCATACCGTTCAGCGCGCTCATCAGTTTGCGCTTGTCGGTTTCAAACCCGTGGTTCACCACGTTAGCGCCTTCGAACGGCGAGAATTTGCCAAAGGTATGCAGTTCAATTTTGTCGCCGAGCGCCATCATGTCGCGCACCAGCTGCTGGTTGGTTTTGCCGTCGTAGCGCAGGTCATGGGCGACGACCGCAATTTTCGGCTTACCGGGGGTAACGGCTACGGGCGTCAGTTCGGCCAGGATCGCTTCCGTTGCCACATCAATACCGTTGTTGATGATCTGGCAGCGCCCTGCTCCGTACAGGCTATTAAAAGCGTCCGCCACGTGCTGGCTTGGGGAGATAAAGGTGCAGCCGAGCGAGAGCATATCGCGGAACAGCTGACGCTTACCCTCAACCAGCTGATGCGCGCGATCGACCTTCACCGGCGGGTAGTTGCTGAGCGTAGGGCATTTCTGGCAGTTATCTTTCCAGCCTTCGCAGCCGTCGGTAAAGGCGCAACGTCCGGTCACGCTCCAGTGGTCGTGCAGCGTCCAGACAAATCGGGTATCCGGCTTGTGCGCCTTCACCTTGCCACAAAACGCCACCACCTCTTCCAGATTCAGCCAGTAGCTGTGCAGCACGTGGAAGTGCAGCACAACCGGGCCGCGAGTGCGGGTGACGGTGCGATAGAGATTATTCAGGTTGCCGAACAGGTCGCGGTTAAACAGGCGGAACAGCGCAATATTGGCGATGGAGGTCAGACGTGGCGTCTGCTTCAGCACCTGCGGATAGTTATCATGGCTGACGCTTTTCTTGCCGCCTTTACCGTAACCGTAAACAAAGCGCGACTGGAGTCCTTTTTGCAGCGCGCGCTGGTGCAGATCCAGCGCTACGCCTGCCGCCCCGCCCTCTGCGAGGCGTACGTTAAATTGCAGAATGTTCATTTAATCACCTTCACGCGGGCTTTCTCGCCCACCACCAGCGCGTTGTCCGGAATGCTGTCCAGCACCACGCTGCCTGCGCCAATCGTCACGTTATTACCCACGGTAATGTCCCCGATCATCACCACGTTGGCGCCCAACTCGACGTTATTGCCAATCACCGGGCAAGCCAGGCTGTCTGGCCCGCGGTTACCGATTGTCACCCCGTGGCGAATGGTGAAATCATCACCCGCGACGACGAACTTGTTGATGACCACCGCATAGCCGTGATGAATGGTAAAGCGGCGGCCAATGGTGGCAGCGGCCTGAATTTCATAGCCAAAAAAGCATTCGGTGATGATGCGGTACAGCACCAGCACCGGCGCGGCCCAGATATTGTTCAGCACATTTTTTTTGCGCCACACAGAGCAAAAGTGCGCAATACGGTAGGCCAGAACCATGCAGCACGGGCGCAGGCTCCAGCTGTTAGCGCGGCAATCTTCCAGAAACATTATTTCCCCCGAAGCCCGTCAGCCAGACGCTTGCCGTTACGTACCGACAGCAGCGTCAGCAGCGTGCGCCAGTTCATGCGCTTGTTGCGGATCTGATACAGGGTAAAGAGCTGATACTTCCGGCTGGCACGGTCAAACTTGTCCTTGTGCTTGCGGTAAAAATGGAAGTAGCCCGAGAATTTCTTCGGCGACGAGGTGATTTGCATCTCCCCGTGATTGATGTGCAGGATCTGCGTGGCCTCTTCCACCTTCCACGGCTCGCCGTACTCCACCACCATCCGCAGGAAGATGTCGTAATCCTGCGCGGCCTTCAGCTCGGTATCGAACAGGCACTCCTTAAAGCGCCATGCCCAGGTAAACACCTGATTGCCGATAATGTTGCGCTTGTAGAACAGGCGGCGGGAATACGGTGATTTCGGATACAGCGGCAGGCTGGCCGGCTGCGAATAGACCTCGCCCTGGCAAACATAGTCATTGGCATACAGAAACGCGTGGGTCACCAGCTGCGCTTTGTGCGACAGGAAGATGGACAGACGGTTTGGCGTCCATTCGTCATCGTCGTCGATACCGGTCAGATACTGCCCTTTCGCCTGCATAATCGCCTGGTTGCGCACCGCACACGCCCCGGAGTTGATGGCGTTGTGCGTGTACACCACGCGCGGGTCGTTCAGGTCTTCAACAAACTTTTGCAGTTGTTCGTAAGAGGAGGAACAGTCATCCACGATAATCAGTTCCCAGTTATCGTAATCCTGACGCAGGACCGATTTAATCGCGCGGATCGCCAGCTGCTGACGATTCCATGTCGGCATATAGATAGAAATCAAAGGGCGTTGTGTGGTCATGGTCTTCCCCTTATCCCTCACCCCGACCCTCTCCCGGAGGGAGAGGGAGAAAAGCTGCACCATGCAGTCCTCTCTCCCCCCTGGGGAGAGGGAGAAAAGCTGCACCATGCAGTCCTCTCTCCCCCCTGGGGAGAGGGTTAGGATGAGGGGGATTATTATTTACTGTCAGACTTGTATTCGTACTCGTAGTAGCCGTAATCCTGATACCCGGTCGCGCGGCGGAAGATGGAGTTCAGAATGACCCCCTTCACCTCAATACCGTTCTGCTCAAAGCGGCTCAGGCTGGTTTCCACTTCCTTCAGGGTGTTCACCGCATAGCGTGCGACCATCAGCGTGGTGCCCGCATGACGCCCTACCACGGCAGCGTCGGTGACCGCCAGAATTGGTGGGGTATCGATCAGCACCAGGTCATAGTTTTTGCTCGCCCACTCAATCAGCTGCGTGAAGCGCTCGCTCATCAGCAGTTCAGACGGGTTCGGCGGCACCTGGCCACGCGGGATCAGGTCAAATTTCGGAATCGACGTCGGCTTGGCGCTCTCGCTGATTTCCCCTTTACCGAGCAGGATTTCCGACAGACCGTTAACGTTGTTGGTCCCCAGCAGCTCATGGGTGTAGCCCTTACGCATATCGCAGTCGATCAACAGCACGCGCTTGTTGGTCTGGCTCACCACCGCCGCCAGGTTGGCGCAGACGAAGGTTTTACCGATTGACGGGCTGACACCGGTCATCATCAGGACGTTGTTTTTGGCCTGCATCATGGCGAAGTGGAGGCTGGTACGCAGGCTGCGCACCGCTTCAATCGCCAGGTCAGTCGGGTTACCCACGGCCAGCAGCTGGCTCTGTTTGTAACGCTTGACGCCCTTAACGGTTTTGACGCTGTCACGGGACTTCTGCCACTCTGAAAGCGGGATGCTGGCGTACACGCTGATCCCGTTCTCTTCCAGCACCTGCGGGCTTTCGATACCGCGGTTGAACAGCGAGCGCAGCAGCACGCCGACAATGGAAAGCATCAGGCCGAGAATAATGCTGCCGAGGATAATCAGCGCTTTCTTCGGCTTCAGCACGCCCGGCTGGGTAATCGCCGGGTCAACGATACGCACGTCGCCGACGGTGCTGGCTTCGGTGATTTTCAGCTCCTGCTGTTTGTTCAGCAGCTGCATGTAAACCTGCTGGCCGGATTCCACATCACGCGTCAGGCGTACAATTTCCTGCTGCGTCTTCGGCATCGCGGTCACGCGGTCATTCAGCTTCGCCTTCTCTTCTTCCAGGGTACGACGTTTCTCCAGCAGCGTGCGGTACGCCGGGTGACGTTTGGTATAGAGCTTGGAAATCTCCGCCTCTTTGAAGGTCAGCTCGTTCAGCTGCGCATCAATATTCACCATGGAGTCGAGAACCGATTTCGCCTCCAGCGGCAGATCGACGGAATCCTTGTCCTGACGGTACGCGTTCAGCTTGTTCTCAGCGTCATCCAGACGGGCACGCACCTCCGGCAGCTGTTTACTGAGAAACGCCAGGCTTTTTGCAGCTTCCGCTGACTTACGCTCAACGTTCTGCTCCAGATAGTTGCGGGTGATGCTATTGAGGATGTCGCGAATTTGATCCTTGTCTTCACCGGTGAAGGTCATGCTCAGGACGCCGGTGTCCTTGCCGTTTTCGGTGACGGTCAGGTTGTTTTGCAGGTTGTTGATCATCCCGAGCGTCGAGAATTTGGTGACCGTAAACTCCCCGCCCTCATGCGCCTGAATTGCGCTGACCTTGATGCTGACGCCCTCTTTGGTCAGCATCTGCCCCACCTCGCCGCGTGCGCTGAAGCCCGCGTCGCTGGTCAGCTGATACTGTTTTGGTCCCAGCACTGTCAGGGTAAAGGTTTGGTCCCCTGCCCCTTTTGGGATCACGAAGTCGGTCACTTTTACCGTATCGTTACTGCGCCCCATCAGGCGATCCCAGCCTGCGCCAAATACCGGGAAGGTGTTTTTGGTGACCGCGATATCCAGCCCCAGATCGTGAACCGTTTTGCCCAGTACCAGGCGCGACTGGATCAGCTGAATTTCGGCTTCCGATGCCGGCGGCTTGTTGGCCAGCGCCGAGCCGATATCCTGAACCAGCGAGTTTCCGGTATTTTGTTCGATCTGCACCAGCGCGTCGGCGCTGTAAATAGGCGTCGCGAACAGCGTATAAACGATCGCCGCCACGGCAAAGATGGCGGTAATACCCAGCACCCACCATTTCGCTTCAATAACGGTCCCTACCAGGCGACCGATATCGATTTCATCACTGCCCGACGTCGGGGCGGCAGAAGGTCTTGTTTTTTCTGTCATTGTTATCCCTGCTGAGCTTTCAGTGCCTGCGCCCACTGACGGGCAGACTGGTCTAGTAAGGTGTATACCGCCTCAAAGGCCTCGCGGCTCTTGCGATACGGATCGGGAATTTCGCGCTCACCATCCCAGTGACCAAACAGCATCACCTTGCCGCGCATCTCCGGTGCGATATCGCACAGCGCGTGAATGTGGCGTTTTTCCATCGCGAGGATCAGGTCATATTCCCGGCACATCCGGCCAGAGACCTGACGGGCAACGTGCCCGTCGAGTGAGAGGTTATGCTCAAGGGCAACGCTTGCGGCACGTTCGTCGGCACCTTTTCCGACCAGCGCGCCCAGCCCTGCGGAGTCGACCGTTAACGCAGGCTGGTAATTTTTCAACAGCCTTTCAGCCGTGGGGGAACGGCAAATGTTCCCCACGCACACCACCAGAATTTTGTTAAACATCGCGGCTTACCAGTTATGAACGTCGCTCGCCGTATCCGTCATGTAGCGAACGCCACTGATGGTAGGCAGCAACTGGTTGATCAGACGGTTCCAGCGGGCAACCGGCGCGGTGGTGACATAGACCACATCGTACGGCTGGAGACGGAACGACGTTGCCATGACCAGGGACGTCGCGTCGGACATATCCAGCTGGTAGATGTTGGCAATCTTGCCCTTCGCGTTTTCGCCTTTGATAGGACGGATCACGAAGATACCGCTGGCGTTGGAGGCGGTCAGATCGATGCCTTCCGCATTGCCCAGCGCTTCGGTCAGGGTCATACCGCTGAAGTCCATCTTGAGGGTGCTCTGTTTCTTCACTTCACCCATCACGAACACTTTCAGATCGTCGTTGCGCGGCACGTACAGAATATCGCCCGGATAAAGGAGGCGGTTCTGGGTCAGGTCACCGTTTTGCATCAGCGCCTGAAGCGAAATGCGCTGCTCTTTGCCGTTGTGGGTCAGCACCACGTTGCGCCAGTCAGCGCCGTCGGTTAAGCCGCCTGCGGCATTGATCGCATCGAGAACGGTGAGCGGGACGTTAGTGATCGCCTGCTGGCCGGATTTATTGACCTGGCCAGAGATATAGGCTTTCTGGGATCGGAACGCGGCGATATTAACGTCCACCTGCGGGTCAGCAATGTACTGCGCCAGGCGGCCGGTAATATCACTACGGATCTCAGCAAGCGTTTTGCCCGCAACGTGCACTTTGCCAATGTAGGGATAGAACATGGTGCCATCGGACTGTACCCAGTTACCGGTGTCGCTTGAGCTGCGGTACTGGCCCGCAGGCGTGGTCAGTTCAGGGTGATCCCAGACGGTCACGTTTATGACGTCACCCGGACCCACGCGATACTGGTAAGAGGCAATTTCCTGGTCCAGAGACATATTTGGCTGAGCAACATTTGGACGTGGGCGTAATTGTTCCACCAGACGTGGGGTTAATGGATACACATTCACCATTTTGTCGAGATCAAAATCAGCATCCTGCTGTTTAATCACATCCTTGCCCATTGTCGACATATTGCTGCCGGGAAAGACCGTGCAACCACTCATCAAGGTCACAGACACCAATAATGGCATCAATTTCATTTTGGATTTCATCATTGATTATTTATCACTTTGGCAGAGTAATTATCCTGTGCAATTAAAATAAGCGCGGGTCGTGGTGACAATCAGAATGCAGTTAATCATTTAGCAATATAACTGGCATCAGTCCTAAAAAAAGCTTATTCATCCATTGGCTATTGACAGAATAATTGAGGCTGATTCACACGCTTTCAGGCACGCTACCGCCCTTGGCTTTCAGTTACCAATCCACTGACTAAACAATGCGTTATGGTTAGACACCCTCTTGGATAAGGCCTTTTGCGAAATATATCAAACGCCTCACAGGGGCGATTGATAATGTATAACCTTCACCAAAGACCGAAACAAAAATAGCAACAAGGAGATTTAACATTTGATGCTGGAAGAATTGTTGCAGCTAACCTAATAGCAGGCAAGGAGACAACCGTCCTAATATTCGTTTTTAAGATTAATATTAAGAGCAAAGTTTTAAGGTTTTCGGATTTTCTTTATATTGACAAAATAGATCGCTGGACCATTTATTGCGATATATCCTAAATATCGTCTTATGTAATTAAATCTTCGCAATTAACTTATTTACACCGCCCGGCAAATGGGGTTTACCTGAGTGTAGCATTAAGAGAAATCTCACCCCGGCATTGCAATTTCCGTCGGCTTTATCCATGATCGAAGTGTGACATTAGTCATATAACAGAAGGTATTGCATTTACTATGGAATGGATTGCCGATCCATCAATCTGGGCCGGGCTGGTGACGCTGGTCGTCATCGAATTAGTGCTCGGCATTGATAACCTGGTGTTTATCGCTATCCTTGCCGATAAATTACCCCCTTCACAACGCGACCGCGCCCGGGTGACGGGTCTTCTGCTCGCCATGGTGATGCGTCTGCTGTTACTGGCCTCAATCTCCTGGCTGGTGACGCTGACCAAACCCTTATTCAGCGTGCAGGGTCTGAGCTTTAGCGCCCGCGACCTGATCATGCTTTTCGGCGGATTGTTCCTGCTGTTCAAAGCCACGGTTGAGCTTAATGAGCGGCTGGAAGGAAAAGACAGTGAAAACCCCACCCAGCGACGCGGTGCAAAATTCTGGCCAGTGGTCGCTCAGATAGTGGTGCTGGATGCCGTCTTTTCTCTCGACTCCGTGATCACGGCCGTCGGGATGGTTGACCATCTGGCGGTGATGATGGCCGCGGTGATCATTGCCATCACCCTGATGGTGCTCGCCAGTAAAGCCCTGACGCGCTTCGTGAACAGTCACCCGACTATCGTCATCCTCTGTCTGAGCTTCCTGCTGATGATTGGCTTTAGCCTGGTCGCGGATGGTTTTGGCTTCCATATCCCGAAAGGGTATTTGTACGCCGCCATTGGTTTCTCAGTGCTGATTGAGTTTCTCAACCAGCTGGCCATTTTCAACCGTCGCCGTTTTCTCTCCGCGAACCAGACATTACGACAGCGCACCGCAGATACGGTGATGCGCCTGCTGAGCGGCAAAAAAGAGGATGCCGAGCTGGATGCTGAATCCGCGGCGATGCTTGCCGACCACAGCGACGGGCAGATCTTCAACCCGCAGGAACGCCGGATGATAGAGCGCGTGCTTAACCTCAACCAGCGCTCGGTGAGCAGTATCATGACCTCCCGCCATGACATTGAGCATATTGACCTGACGGCGCCGGAAGAGCAGATCCGCGCCCTGCTGGATAAAAACCAGCACACCCGCGTGGTCGTGACCGGCGGTGAAGAGGAAGAAGAGCTGCTGGGCGTGGTACACGTGATTGACCTCCTGCAACAGCAGCTTCACGGCGAGCCGCTCAACCTGCGGGCGCTGGTGCGCCAGCCGCTGGTCTTCCCGGAAGCGCTACCGCTGCTCTCCGCGCTGGAGCAGTTCCGCAACGCGCGTACCCACTTCGCGTTTGTCGTTGATGAGTTTGGTTCTGTGGAAGGGCTGGTAACGCTCAGCGACGTGATGGAAACCATCGCCGGTAATCTGCCTAATGAGGTGGATGAGATCGATGCGCGTCACGATATTCAGAAAAACGCCGACGGCAGCTGGACCGCCAACGGCCATATGCCGCTCGAAGATCTGGTGCAGTTCGTTCCGCTTCCGCTGGATGAGAAGCGCGAATACCACACCATCGCCGGTTTGCTGATGGAATATCTGCAACGTATTCCGCAGCCGGGCGAAGAGGTCCAGGTGGGGGATTACATGATCAAAACCTTGCAGGTTGAGAGCCATCGCGTGCAGAAGGTGCAGCTGATACCGCTGCGCGGTGAAGATGAGATGGATTTTGAGGTGTAAAAAAGCCGGGTGGCGCTTCGCTTACCCGGCCTACGGTGTCTGGCTTTTGTAGGCCGGGTAAGGCAAAGCCGCCACCCGGCACAACAGGCATCACAGCTTATCGAGCAGCTTTTTCACGTCCTTACCTGACTGAGACTCTTTATTGCGGTCCGCCCAGTCATTCAGCCGACGTTTCGCTTCATCCTGAAGGTGCTTCCGCAGGATCTGATCGACCTGCAAACTGTAATTCAACTCCTGCCATTTTCCGTACACGCGCAGCGGTATCGGCGTCTCTTTCAGGAACTCCACAAGCTGTCCTTCGCCTTCCCAGCCAGCCTTCACGCGGACGTTGAAGCGGGTGTCTGCCGTCTCTTTCACCAGATCCAGCGCGCCGGTTCCGGTCAGCGCCAGCAGTGACGACGTCCCCTGCATGTCGTCAAGCGAGAGCTGACCGTTGTCGAGAGCAAGCTCGCTGGTAAAGCTGTCGAGACGGGTTGCGCTGTCGTAGTTTTCATTCGCTTTCACGCTGCTGCTGCGCTCTACCGCCTGCTGCACCAGCTGCTGGAAGTTCAGCCCTTCCATGCGCGAATCTTTCAGCTCAACATGCGCCTGCCCCTGCCAGCTACGACGGAAGGCGTCCGCATCAATCTTCGTACCAGAGAAATCCCCTGCCAGCGACAGCTGCCCCGTGAGGGCAATCGGGTAATTAAAGGCTTTCAGGATGGTGCCAATCTCAACGTTTTCCAGACGCGGCTGGAACGCGGCGCTGGCAACGTCTTTGCGCACATCCAGCGAGCCCGGCAGGGAGAGGTTCCCTGCTCCCATTTTTCCGTTGAGCTCGGAGATGACCAGCAGGCCGTTGTGGTTGAACATCTGGCTGCTGACGTCAGTAAAATCAATCCCACGCCAGCGCACGCTGTTCGCTTTCAGCAGAATGTCGGCGGTAAATCCGCGCAGGCCGTTGTAGTCAGGCTGATCGAGATTTGAGGAGATCACCGGACGCGACTGCGTGACCTGGCTTTGCCCCACCTGCGTGGCTCCCTCATCGGTCGCGTTCACAGGTTGGGGCGGAAGCAGGTTCTCGAGGTTCAGCTTGTCGAATTGCAGATCCAGCACCCACTTAGGTTTCTCATCAAGCGTGACGCTCGCCTGCCCCTTCAGGGCACTGTCGTTGGCCTGGAGATTGAGCGCGTTCAGTTCGAGCTGTTTGCGCTCTTCATGCCACACCGCCTGCATCGTGCCCTGGCCGGCAATCCCCTTCGCGGGTAAATCCGCGCCGGTCAGCTGCCAGTTAAGCTGCTGAACGTCCGCTGTCAGCTGGTGCGGATAATCAGAGGCGTTCACGTTCGCGTTCATCGACAGGTTGAGATCGCGCTGATTGCGGTTGATCCGCCCGGAGAACTCCATGGTGGCGTGATGGTTGGCGTCCTGCTCCATCCTGAGGTTGATATTGCGTACGGTGATCTGTTCGTCATCTTCATGCTGGAAAACCAGCACGCTGTCGGCAACTTTCAGATTACCAATATCGAACGACCAGCCGGTGTCAGACGGGACGTCAGGCAAGGTGTTTTCACGCGGTGCGACCGGAGCATCCGCCTGACGAACGGCTTCGGTTTGCGGCGTAAGCTGAATCACCGCCCCTTTCAGCATCACCTGTTCAACCTGGAGCTGATGGGATAAGAGCGGGATGAGCGCGACATCAAGACGCATGTTATCCGCCGTGACCAGCGGCTTCGCGGCACCCGGCGCGGTGAGGGACATACGTCCGGAGAGAATGCTGAGCTGAGGCCAGACGTGCCAGCGCAGCGGCCCGTCCAGCTTGAGTTCATACCCGCTGCGCGCTTCCACCTGCCGCACCATGTAGGCCCGGAAGTCATTCGGGTTAACCAGCAGCACCAACGCTGAAAGGCCAGCCACCAGCACCACCAGCAAAATCATCAGCGTTGTCAGAACTCTTCTCATGGCTTCCTCAGTGAACTCACAGATCAGTCTTTATCGATACGACTGGCAACCGCACCCTGCTGGTTGCGATATTTTGCGTCCTGACGGCGGTTATAAGGACGGTCTGCCGGGCCGGTCAGCGGTTCAAAGCTCAACGCACCAATCATCATTCCCGGACGAAGCGCCAGCGGCAATTTACCGGCGTTAAAGAACTCCAGCACGATACGGCCAGACCAGCCCGGATCGATACGGTGCGCGGTGACGTGCACCATCAGGCCCAGACGCGCCAGGGAAGAGCGTCCGTCAAGCCAGCCGACCAGGTCCGCAGGCAGCGTGACCGATTCAAAGGTCACCGCCAGCGCCAGTTCGCCAGGATGGAGATAAAACGCCTCTCCTTCTTCGATGACGATTTCGTCGCTCATGACGCGATCCAGCGCCGCACTGACTTCGTCTTTCGGCCCGCTGAGGTCGATAAACGGTGCCGTGTGGCCGCTGAAGGTGCGGAATTTATTCCCCAGACGCACATCGACGGTCACGCCGTTAATACGCTCAACCGGCGGACGCGGGGTGATAGACAGGCGGCCTTCATCCAGCCAGGCTTCTATATCGCGGTCACAAAGACGCATGGCACTTTCTCCTTTCGTGCATCGCGCCCTGAAGCCTTACGGCGTCAGGGCAAAACCAGGTTATCTCTGAACGGTACACAATTCACACGGCTTATTCAAAAAACTGACTGATTTTCGCTTTTAAGATATCAATGGCAATACGGTTTTTACCGCCGCGAGGCACGATAATATCGGCGTATTGTTTCGAAGGCTCAATAAATTGCAGGAACATCGGGCGAACGGTTTTCTGATATTGCGCCATCACGGAGTCCATGGAGCGGCCGCGTTCGTTAACGTCGCGTTTAATACGCCGCATCAGGCAGATATCCAGCGGAGTGTCGACGAAAATCGAGAAGTTCATAGATTCGCGCAGACGGGCGTCGGTGAGCAGCAAAATCCCTTCAAGGATAATCACCTTCTTGGGCTCGATACGGATCGTTTCCTGGGTGCGGGTATGTTCCACGTAGCTGTAGACGGGCAGCTCAATCGCCTCGCCGCGCTTCAGCGCTTCCAGATGCTGGAACAGCAGGCTGTGATCCATCGCACTGGGGTGGTCGTAGTTGGTTTTTACGCGCTCTTCCATCGAAAGATGGGATTGATCTTTGTAATAGCTATCTTCGGGAATAACACCGATATGCTCATCACCCACTTGTTCACGCAGTTCGCGATAAAGCGTACTGGCAATAAGACTTTTACCTGAAGCCGATGCGCCGGCGATGCCTATGATGACGCACTGATGAGACTTATCAGTCATAAATTTAGCGACCTGATTAACCTGGATGTAAGGAAGGACGACGCCGGAGCGTCAAACGCGGCAATTATAGGGATTTCGGGGGCGTGATACCAGTCGAATGCGCAGGTTATGCGAGGCGGGCTGAAAAGCGCTGTTTCACGCCTTTAGCAAAATTTTTACGCGCGGTTTTTCGCCATTTCATCACCCTTCTTCGCAGAGTAACTATTTTATAAGTCTATGAAGTCAAAATCTGACCACTCAGCATATGAATTGTAAAATGTTTGTACTAGCATAAACCAAATTATTAATTTCACGCGTCCGGACCTGGCTCCTGACAACATGGCGTCCCTGGATAGAGCGGTAATGAATAAACAATACCAGCGGGTTTTGGTTACTACCCCACATCCTTTACTGCGGCTTGTCTGTCTGGGTCTGGTCACGTTCATCTTCACCTTATTTTCCCTCGAGCTGACTCGCTTCGGTACGCTGCTGGCGCCACTATGGTTCCCGACTTCAATTATGATGGTGGCGTTTTACCGCCATGCGGGAAAAATGTGGCCCGGCATTGCGCTCGCCTGCTCCTTTGGCAATATTTTTGCCTCGTGGATGCTCTTCTCATGGGCATCGATCAATATCACCTACACGGCGATCAATATCATTGAGGCCACGGTTGGCGCGCTGTTACTGCGTAAGCTGCTCCCCTGGTATAATCCGCTGCAAAACCTCAACGACTGGGTCCGGCTTGCCCTCGGCAGTGCCCTGGTGCCGCCGCTGGTGGGGGGCGTTCTGGTTCATTTTCTGGTGCCGAGCGCGGAGCCGCTGCGTAATTTCCTTGTCTGGGTACTTTCAGAAGCCATTGGCGCACTGGCGCTGGTGCCGTTAGGTCTGCTGTTTAAGCCGCATTACCTGCTGCGCCACCGCAACCCGAAACTGCTGCTGGAAACGTTGGTGACCCTGGTCGTCACGCTGGTTCTTAGCTGGACGGCCATCACCTGGCTGCCGTGGCCATTCACCTGCATCATCGTTCTGCTGATGTGGAGCGCGGTCCGTCTGCCGCGTATGGAAGCGTTCCTGATATTTTTATTCACCATCATGATGGTGTCCCTGATGATGGCGCGAAATCCGCTCTCCATGACGCCCTCCACCATGATCGTCACCTTCAACGCGCCGTGGCTCCCCTTCCTGATGATGCTGCTCCCCGCCAACATTATGACGATGGTGATGTATGCCTTCAGGGCCGAGCGTAAACATATTACGGAAAGCGAAGAACGTTTTCGCAATGCGATGGAGTATTCCGCGATTGGTATGGCGCTGGTGGGCATTGAGGGCCAGTGGCTCCAGGCCAACAAGGCGCTGTGCAATTTCCTCGGTTACAGCCAGTCTGAGCTTCAGTCGCTCACGTTCCAGCAGTTAACCTGGCCGGAAGATTTAAATACCGACCTGGAGCAGTTGCAACAGCTGATTCACGGCGAGATCAACACCTACACCCTCGAAAAACGCTACTACACCCGCAGCGGCGAGGTGGTGTGGGCGCTGCTGGCCGTCTCCGTTGTGCGCCATGCCGACGGCACGCCGCTCTACTTTATTGCCCAGATTGAAGACATCAACGATCTGAAACAGACCGAGTGGGTGAATAAGCGTCTGATGGAGCGTATCACTCTCGCTAACGAAGCCGGTGGCATCGGGATTTGGGAGTGGGATCTCGAGCCGGACGTAATCAGCTGGGATAAACGGATGTTTGAGCTTTACGAGATCCCCTCGCACATTAAACCCACCTGGCAGCTCTGGCATGCGGCCATGGTGCCTGAAGATCGTACGCACGCCGAACAGGTCCTGCGTGAGTCACTCCAGGCCAGGGTACCTTTCAAGCTGGAATTTCGCATTCGCGTCAAGGATGGCATTCGCCACATTCGTTCGCTGGCGAACCGGGTGCTGAACAAACAGGGCGAAGTGGAGCGGCTGTTAGGGATCAACATGGATATGACCGAGGTGAAGCAGCTGAACGAGGCGCTGTTCCAGGAAAAAGAGCGCCTGCATATCACCCTCGACTCCATCGGCGAAGCGGTGCTGTGTACCGACATCGACATGAACATCACCTTTATGAACCCGGTCGCCGAGAAGATGAGCGGCTGGTCGCAAAGCGAAGCGCTGGGTCAGCCCATTCTGAAGGTGCTACACATTACCTTCGGCGAGAACGGTCCGTTAATGGAAAACATCCACAGCGGCGATATGTCCCGTACCGATATCGAACAGGATGTGGTGCTTAACTGCCGCAATGGCGGCAGTTTCGACATTCATTACAGCATAACCCCCCTCAGCACTCTGGAAGGACACACCATCGGCTCGGTGCTGGTGATTCAGGACGTCACCGAGTCGCGCAAAATGCTGCGCCAGCTGAGCTACAGCGCTTCCCATGACGCCCTTACCCACCTGGCGAACCGCGTCAGCTTTGAAAACCATCTTAAGCGCCTGTTGCAGACGGTACAGGAGACCCATCAGCGTCACGCGCTGGTCTTTATCGATCTTGACCGTTTTAAGGCGGTGAACGATACGGCAGGCCACGCGGCGGGCGACGCTCTCCTGCGCGAACTCTCTTCGCTGATGCTGACCATGCTGCGCTCCAGCGACGTGCTGGCGCGTCTAGGCGGCGACGAGTTTGGCCTGCTGCTGCCGGACTGCAACGTCGAAAGCGCACGCTATATTGCGGGCCGGTTGATCGACGCCATCAACAACTATCATTTTTCCTGGGAAGGACGCCTGCACCGCATTGGCGCCAGCGCGGGGATTACGCTGATTGACGACACCAATTACCAGGCTGCGGAAGTGATGTCTCAGGCCGATATCGCCTGCTACGCCTCGAAAAACAGCGGGCGCGGCGTGGTCACCGTCTACGAACCCCAGCAGGAGCGGATCCACAGCACGCGCAGCATGATGTCGCTGGATGAGCAGTGGCACATGATTAAAGATAACCATCTGCTGATGATCGCCCGCAGCGTCGCCTCGCCGCGCATTCCCGAGAGCAGTAGCTTCTGGCTGATTTCCTTGCGGCTGTGGACCAGCCAGGGAGAAGTGCTGGAAGAGCATGCCTTCCGCGCCGGGCTGGCGGAGCCGGAGCTGCTGCACGCCCTGGACCGACGTATATTCAGCGAATTTTTCCGTACCTATGCCGCACAGGTGGCGGCCAAAGGAATGGGCGTCGCGCTGCCGCTCTCAGAAGCGGGTTTAGCCAGCGTCACGCTGGTGGATGAGCTACTCGACCTGATCACCAGAGGTCCGCTGCCGGCGCGGCTGCTGCATCTGGCGATCGCCGTTGATGTGCTGAGCAATACGGATGAAAACGTGCAGCAGGGTCTGCAAAAGCTTCGTCAGGCCGGCTGTCGCGTGGTGCTAACCCGGGTCGGACGCGATATGAACGTCTTCAGCCAGCTCAGCGCCAACACCGCTGATTATCTGCTGCTGGATACAGACATGGTGACCAACGTCCACGGCAATCTGATGGATGAGATGATGGTGACAATCATTCAGGGCCACGCCCAGCGTCTGGGCATAAAAACCATTGCCGGGCCATGCCATCAGTCGATCATGATGGATACGCTGTCGGGCATCGGCGTTGATTTTATTTACGGCGACACCATCGGGGAAGCGCAGCCGCTCGATCTACTGCTGAATACCAGCTATTTCGCCATCAACTGACGGCGACCAGCCGTCGGTGTACCAGATATGTAACAGCGCATACGAGCGCCACGGCTGCCAGCGCTCGGCATAGCGACGGATCTGCGCGGGCGTCATACCGGCAAAGCGCTGTTTAATCAGATAGTCATCCGGCAGGAAAACATCCTTCGCCTGCCAGCCGCGCAGGGCCAGATAATTCGCGGTCCAGCGCCCGATGCCGGGGCGCTGCTGTAGCGCCTTCATCCCGGCCTCAACGTTCGCAGGCGGGAATAGCGGGAATTCACCGTCCACCACCGACTGCGCCAGATGAATCAACGACTCCGCACGCCTGAGCGGCATCCCGAGGGCTTTCAACGCCAGCGGATCTGCCGCGGCCAGCACCTCTGGCGGAGGAAAGCAGAGATAGCCCGGCGCATCCTCAATGGGTTCACCGCACAGCGCCACCACCCGTGACGCCAGTTTTGCCGCCATCGCCACGCTCACCAGTTGTCCGAGAATGGCGCGCACGCCCTGCTCGTATGCATCCATCGCGCCGGGCAAACGTAAGCCCGGCCGCGCCGCGCCGAGCTCGCCGAGAGTCTGCGCAATGTGCAGCGGGTCGCAATCGAGGTCAAACAGGCGGGAGATGCGGTCGAGGCAGATATCCGCCACCGGGATCAGGCCAGGGCTGAGCGACACCGCCAGCGTAGGGGTTGCGCTGTCTGGCGTAACCCGGAAAACGCCCTGGTGCCCGGCATAGCCAAAACTGCGCTCGTAGTAATCCTCCGTAACGGTCTCAACCCCCGTGACCGCACGCGCGGCAAGAAAGCCAAACATCCACGACCAGTCGTAGGGCGGTTGCCAGTTCAGGGTGTACATCGTCTCTCCTTTTGTATTTACCTCAGCATAAACCGAAAGATCGCCTTGCGCCTTGCTTTCATATTCCTGTTGTCGCCTGGCAGACATTTCGCTAAAGTCTCGCCCCTTCTCACCGGCATGGGGATTTATTGTGTTTATTGGATTCGACTACGGCACCGCAAACTGCTCGGTTGCGATAATGCAAAACGGACAACCGCAGCTCCTGAAAATGGAAAACGACAGTACGCTGTTGCCGTCAATGCTTTGTGCGCCCACGCGTGAAGCGGTGAGCGAGTGGCTGTTCCGCCACCATCAGGTTCCGGCCACGGCGGCAGAGACCCAGGCGCTGCTGCGCCGTGCGGTCAGCTTTAACCGCGAGGAAGATATCGACGTTACCCCGTCCAGCGTGCAGTTCGGCCTCTCTTCCCTCGGGCAGTACATTGAAGACCCGGAAGAGGTCTACTTCGTTAAATCGCCGAAATCCTTCCTCGGCGCCAGCGGCCTGAAGCCGCAGCAGGTGGCGATGTTTGAAGATCTGGTCTGCGCGATGATGCTGCACATCCGCAATCAGGCGCAGTCCCAGGTGCCGGATGCCATCACCCAGGCGGTGATTGGCCGTCCGATTAACTTTCAGGGGCTGGGCGGCGACGAAGCCAACCAGCAGGCGCAGGGGATCCTTGAGCGTGCAGCGCACCGGGCAGGCTTCCGTGACGTGGTGTTCCAGTATGAGCCGGTTGCGGCGGGGCTGGATTTTGAAGCCACGCTGACGGAAGAGAAACGGGTGCTGGTGGTAGACATCGGCGGCGGTACGACGGACTGTTCATTACTGCTGATGGGTCCGCAGTGGCATCACCGTCGCGATCGTGAAAATAGTCTGCTGGGGCACAGCGGCTGCCGCGTGGGCGGTAACGATCTGGATATTGCCCTGGCCTTCAAGAGCCTGATGCCGCTGCTCGGCATGGGCGGTCAAACCGAGAAAGGCATCGCCCTGCCGATCCTGCCGTGGTGGAACGCGATTGCCATCAACGACGTCCCTGCCCAGAGTGTTTTTTACAGCACCGCGAATGGCCGTTTCCTCAACGATCTGGTGCGTGATGCGCAGGATGCAGAGAAGGTCGCACTTCTGTATAAGGTGTGGCGTCAGCGCCTGAGCTACCGGGTCGTGCGCACCGCCGAAGAGAGCAAAATTGCCCTTTCCGATCGTCCAGAGCATGCGGTTTCGCTGCCGTTTATCAGTGACGATCTGGCTACGGCTATCACCCAGGAAGGGCTGGAAATGGCGCTGACTCAGCCGCTTCAGCGTATTCTGGAGCAGGTGCAACTGGCGCTTGAGAACGGCAAAGTGAAGCCGGACGTAATTTACCTGACTGGCGGTAGCGCTCGTTCGCCGCTGATCAAGAAAGCGCTGGCGGAACAGCTGCCGGGGATCCCGATTGCCGGCGGCGATGACTTTGGCTCCGTTACGGCAGGGCTGGCGCGCTGGGCGCAGGTGGTGTTTAGCTAGCGTTGGTGCGGTCTGGTGCCCTCACCCCGGCCCTCTCCCACGGGGAGAGGGTGAAAACCGCTGCGCCACACTCAGACAATTCCCGACAGTCTTCCATATTTCCTCCATTTTTCCGCTGTGTTAGCTGACTAAACTAGTATCATTCCCCGAAAGAGTTTCAGGATGAGAACGTATAACGATGAAAGGCAGTAACAAATCCCGCTGGGCAATCGCCGTTGGTCTGATTGTGGTGGTCCTGGCCGCCGCCTGGTACTGGCACAGCCAGTCCGCGAACTCCACGGCACCTGCTGGCGCTAATAGCCCCTCACAACGCTCAACGGGCGGCGGGCGCCACGGTATGCGCGGCGGTGCGCTGGCACCGGTGCAGGCGGCAACGGCGGTGAATAAAGCTGTGCCTCGTTATCTCTCCGGGCTGGGAACCATCACCGCCGCCAACACCGTGACGGTACGTAGCCGCGTGGACGGTCAGCTGATGGCCATCCATTTCCAGGAAGGTCAGCAGGTAAAAGCCGGCGATCTGCTGGCGGAAATCGATCCAAGCCAGTTTAAGGTGGCCCTGGCGCAGGCGCAGGGGCAGCTCGCGAAAGACAAAGCCACCCTCGCCAATGCCCGCCGCGATTTAGCCCGCTATCAGCAGCTGGTAAAAACCAACCTCGTGTCGCGCCAGGAGCTGGACACCCAGCAGTCTCTGGTCAGTGAATCTCAGGGCACCATCAAGGCCGACGAAGCCGCGGTCGCCAGCGCCCAGCTCCAGCTCGACTGGAGCCGGATCACCGCGCCGATTGACGGCCGCGTAGGCCTGAAACAGGTTGATATCGGGAACCAAATCTCCAGCGGCGACACTACGGGCATCGTGGTGATCACCCAGACGCACCCTATCGATCTCGTCTTTACCCTGCCGGAAAGCGACATTGCGACGGTGATACAGGCGCAGAAGGCCGGAAAAGCGCTGGTGGTTGAAGCCTGGGATCGCACCAACAAGCAGAAGCTGAGCGAAGGTTCGCTGTTGAGCCTGGATAACCAGATCGACACCACCACCGGCACCATCAAGCTAAAAGCACGCTTCAACAATCAGGACGATGCCCTGTTCCCGAATCAGTTCGTCAACGCGCGAATGCTGGTCGCGACCGAAGAAAACGCGGTAGTGATCCCGACGGCGGCCCTGCAAATGGGCAGTGAAGGCAACTTTGTCTGGGTGCTGAACAGCGAAAACAAGGTCAGCAAACACCTGGTGAAAACCGGCATCCAGGACAGCCAGACGGTGGTGATCAGCGCCGGGCTGTCCGCTGGCGACCGCGTCGTGACCGACGGTATTGACCGTCTGACCGAAGGGGCGCAGGTCGAGGTGGTGGAAGCGCAGAATACAGGAGCAAAAGCCTGATGCAGGTGATGCCGCCGAGCTCTACAGGTGGGCCATCACGCCTGTTTATCTTACGTCCGGTTGCGACGACCCTGCTGATGGTGGCGATCCTGCTGGCCGGGATCATTGGCTACCGTTTTCTGCCCGTGTCGGCGCTGCCGGAAGTGGACTACCCGACCATTCAGGTTGTCACCCTCTATCCGGGCGCCAGTCCGGATGTGGTGACGTCCGCCATCACCGCCCCGCTGGAGCGTCAGTTTGGCCAGATGTCTGGCCTGAAGCAAATGTCTTCCCAGAGCTCCGGTGGCGCTTCGGTCGTCACGCTTCAGTTCCAGCTTACGCTGTCGCTGGACGTCGCTGAGCAGGAGGTGCAGGCCGCGATTAACGCCGCCACAAACCTGCTGCCGTCTGACCTGCCGAATCCACCTGTTTACAGCAAGGTCAACCCGGCTGATCCGCCGATCATGACCCTTGCCGTCACCTCCTCCGCCATGCCGATGACCCAGGTGGAAGACATGGTTGAAACCCGCGTGGCGCAGAAGATTTCGCAGGTGACCGGCGTGGGGCTGGTGACGCTGGCGGGCGGTCAACGCCCCGCCGTGCGCGTCAAACTGAATGCCCAGGCCATTGCCGCGCTGGGGTTAACCAGCGAAACCATTCGCACCGCCATCAGCAGCGCCAACGTCAACTCAGCGAAGGGTTCGCTGGACGGCCCGACCCGCGCGGTCACGCTCTCCGCCAACGACCAGATGCAGTCCGCCGATGAGTACCGTCAGCTGATCATTGCCTACCAGAACGGCGCGCCGATCCGTTTGGGCGACGTGGCAACCGTTGAACAAGGCGCGGAAAACAGCTGGCTCGGGGCGTGGGCCAATAAGCAGCAGGCGATTGTCATGAACGTTCAGCGCCAGCCGGGCGCGAACATCATTGATACCGCCGACAGCATTCGCACCATGCTGCCGCAGCTGGTGGAAAGCCTGCCAAAATCGGTCAGCGTGAAAGTGCTCTCTGACCGCACCACGAATATTCGCGCGTCAGTGACCGACACCCAGTTCGAGCTGATGCTGGCGATTGCGCTGGTGGTGATGATCATCTACCTGTTCCTGCGCAACGTCCCGGCAACCATCATTCCCGCCGTCGCCGTGCCGCTCTCGCTGGTCGGCACCTTCGCGGTGATGGTGTTCCTCGACTTCTCGATTAACAACCTGACGCTGATGGCGCTCACCATCGCCACCGGGTTTGTGGTGGACGACGCCATCGTGGTAATCGAGAACATCTCGCGCTATATCGAAAAAGGTGAAAAGCCGTTATCCGCCGCGCTGAAGGGCGCGGGGGAGATCGGCTTTACCATTATCTCGCTCACCTTCTCGCTAATTGCGGTGCTGATCCCGCTGCTGTTTATGGGCGATATCGTCGGGCGGCTATTCCGCGAGTTTGCCGTGACGCTGGCGGTCGCCATTCTGATCTCTGCCGTGGTGTCGCTGACGCTGACGCCGATGATGTGCGCCCGCATGCTGAGCCACGAGTCCTTGCGCAAGCAAAACCGCTTCTCGCGCGCCTCCGAGCGGATGTTCGAGCGCATTATCGCCGCCTATGGCCGCGTGCTGGCGAAAGTGCTGAACCATCCGTGGGCAACGCTCGGCGTGGCGCTCGGCACCCTGGCGCTCAGCGTCATGCTGTGGATTTTCATTCCGAAAGGCTTCTTCCCGATTCAGGACAACGGCATTATTCAGGGCACGCTTCAGGCGCCGCAGACGGTCTCCTTCGCCAACATGGCGCAGCGCCAGCAGCAGGTGTCTGAGATCATCATGAAAGATCCGGCCGTGGAAAGCCTGACTGCCTACGTGGGCGTGGACGGCACCAACCCGTCGCTCAACAGCGCGCGCCTGCAAATTAACCTTAAACCGCTTGATGACCGCGACGATCGCGTTAACGCGGTGATTGAACGCCTGCAAAGCGCGGTGGCGCGCGTGCCGGGCATTGAGCTGTATCTGCAACCGATCCAGGATTTAACCATTGATACGCAGGTGAGCCGCACGCAGTACCAGTTTACGCTCCAGGCCACCTCGCTTGAGGCACTGAGCACCTGGGTGCCGCAGCTGGTGGACAAGCTGAAAACACTGCCGCAGGTTTCTGACGTCAGCAGCGACTGGCAGGATAAAGGGCTGGCGGCGTACGTGAACGTCAACCGCGACACCGCCAGCCGTCTGGGCATTACCATGTCCGACGTGGATAACGCCCTGTATAACGCCTTTGGCCAGCGCCTGATCTCCACCATCTATACCCAGGCCAACCAGTATCGCGTGGTGCTGGAACATAACACCGAAAACACGCCCGGGCTGGCCGCGCTGGACACGGTGCGCCTGACCAGCAAAGACGGCGGGATTGTGCCGCTCAGCGCCATTGCCAGCGTGGAAGAGCGTCACACCCCACTGTCGATTAACCATCTCGATCAGTTCCCGTCCACCACCATTTCCTTCAACGTGCCGGACGGGTATTCCCTGGGCGAAGCGGTGGAGGCCATTCTGGGCGCGGAGAAAGAACTCAGCTTCCCGTCCGATATTCAGACCCAGTTCCAGGGCAGTACGCTGGCGTTCCAGGCCGCGCTGGGCAGCACCGTCTGGCTGATTGTCGCGGCGGTGGTGGCGATGTATATCGTGCTTGGCGTGCTGTATGAAAGCTTTATCCATCCGATCACCATCCTCTCCACCCTGCCGACGGCGGGCGTGGGGGCGCTGCTGGCGCTGATGCTGGCGGGGAGCGAGCTGGACGTCATTGCGATCATCGGCATCATCCTGCTTATCGGCATCGTGAAGAAAAACGCCATCATGATGATCGACTTTGCGCTGGCCGCCGAGCGCGAGCAGGGTATGGCGCCGCGCGAGGCCATTTACCAGGCCTGTCTGCTGCGTTTTCGCCCGATCCTGATGACCACCCTCGCCGCCCTGCTGGGCGCGCTGCCGCTGATGCTGAGCACCGGCGTGGGGGCCGAACTGCGCCGTCCGCTGGGCATCGGGATGGTGGGCGGCCTGCTGGTGAGCCAGGTGCTGACGCTGTTTACCACGCCGGTTATCTACCTGCTGTTTGACCGTCTGGCCCTGTGGACGAAAAGCCGCTTCCCGAAACGTGAAGAGGAGGCATAAGTGAAGTTTTTCGCCCTCTTCATTTACCGTCCGGTGGCGACGATTTTACTCTCCGTCGCTATTACCCTGTGCGGCGTGCTGGGCTTCCGGCTGCTGCCGGTGGCCCCGCTGCCGCAGGTCGATTTCCCGGTGATCATGGTCAGCGCCTCGCTGCCGGGTGCCTCGCCGGAAACCATGGCGTCATCGGTGGCGACGCCGCTTGAGCGCTCGCTTGGGCGAATTGCCGGGGTTAACGAGATGACCTCCAGCAGTTCGCTGGGCAGCACGCGCATCATTCTGGAATTTAACTTCGACCGGGACATCAACGGCGCGGCGCGTGACGTGCAGGCCGCGATAAACGCCGCCCAAAGCCTGCTGCCAAGCGGCATGCCGAGCCGTCCAACCTACCGCAAGGCTAACCCGTCCGACGCGCCGATCATGATCCTGACGCTCACGTCAGAGACCTACTCCCAGGGCGAGCTGTACGATTTTGCCTCCACCCAGCTGGCGCAAACCATCGCCCAGATTGACGGCGTGGGCGACGTGGACGTCGGCGGCAGCTCTCTGCCCGCCGTGCGCGTGGGGCTGAATCCGCAGGCGCTGTTTAACCAGGGCGTATCGCTGGACGACGTGCGTTCCGCCATCAGCAACGCCAACGTGCGTAAGCCGCAGGGCGCGATTGAGGACAACAGCCACCGCTGGCAGATCCAGACCAACGACGAGCTGAAAACCGCCGCCGAGTATCAGCCGTTGATTATTCACTACAACAACGGTGCGGCGGTGCGCCTGAGCGACGTCGCCAGCGTCACCGATTCGGTGCAGGACGTGCGTAACGCCGGGATGACTAACGCCAAACCGGCGATTTTGCTGATGATCCGCAAACTGCCAGAAGCCAACATCATCCAGACGGTGAACAGCATCCGCGCGCGCCTGCCGGAGCTTCAGGAAACGATTCCGGCGGCCATCGACCTCCAGATTGCGCAGGACCGCTCCCCTACCATCCGCGCCTCGCTTGAGGAGGTAGAGCAAACGCTGATCATCTCCGTCGCGCTGGTGATCCTGGTGGTGTTCCTGTTCCTGCGCTCGGGGCGCGCCACGCTGATCCCGGCGGTGGCGGTTCCGGTATCGCTGATAGGCACCTTTGCCGCCATGTACCTGTGTGGGTTTAGTCTTAACAACCTGTCGCTGATGGCGCTGACGATTGCCACCGGGTTTGTGGTGGATGACGCCATCGTGGTGCTGGAGAATATCTCGCGCCATCTGGAAGCGGGCATGAAGCCGCTCCAGGCGGCGCTTCAGGGGACGCGCGAAGTGGGATTCACGGTCCTGTCCATGAGCCTGTCGCTGGTGGCGGTGTTCCTGCCGCTGTTGCTGATGGGCGGCCTGCCGGGGCGACTGCTGCGCGAATTTGCCGTCACGCTTTCCGTCGCCATCGGTATCTCCCTGGTGATTTCGCTGACGCTGACGCCGATGATGTGCGGCTGGATGCTAAAGCGCAGCCAACCGCACTCGCAGCCGCGCAGGAAAGGCTTTGGCCGCGTCCTGATAGCAATGCAGTCCGGCTATGGCAAATCGCTGAAATGGGTGCTGAACCACACGCGTCTTGTCGGGCTGGTGCTGATCGGCACCATTGTGCTCAACGTCTGGATGTATATCACCATCCCGAAAACCTTCTTCCCGGAGCAGGATACCGGCGTGCTGATGGGCGGTATTCAGGCGGACCAGAGTATTTCGTTCCAGGCGATGCGGGGCAAACTGCAAGACTTTATGAAAATCATCCGGGAAGATCCGGCCGTGGATAACGTCACCGGCTTTACCGGCGGCTCGCGCGTTAACAGCGGGATGATGTTTATTACCCTTAAGCCACGCGGTGAACGTCACGAAACGGCGCAGCAGATCATTGACCGCCTGCGGCTGAAGCTTGCCAAAGAGCCGGGGGCAAATCTGTTTTTGATGGCCGTTCAGGATATTCGCGTCGGCGGACGACAGGCTAACGCCAGCTATCAGTACACCCTGCTCTCGGATGACTTAGCCGCCCTGCGCGAATGGGAGCCTAAGATCCGTAAAGCGCTGGCCGCGCTGCCGCAGCTGGCGGACGTGAACTCCGACAGCCAGAATAACGGCGCGGAGATGGCGCTCACCTACGATCGCGAAACCATGTCCCGCCTGGGCATTAACGTTGAAGCGGCCAACAGCCTGCTTAACAACGCCTTCGGGCAGCGTGAAGTCTCCACCATCTATCAGCCGATGAACCAGTACAAGGTGGTGATGGAAGTTGATCCGCGCGACACCCAGGACATCAGCGCGCTGGACAAGATGTTTGTGATCAATAATGACGGCAAGGCGATCCCGCTGTCGTACTTCGCCAGCTGGCAGCCGTCGAACGCGCCGCTGTCGGTGAACCACCAGGGGCTTTCCGCCGCCTCGACCGTGTCGTTTAACCTGCCAACCGGCTCGTCGCTGTCTGAGGCCAGCGACGCCATCAACCGCGCCATGACCCAGCTCGGGGTGCCCTCCTCCGTGCGCGGCAGCTTTGCCGGTACGGCGCAGGTGTTCCAGGACACCATGAACTCGCAGGTCATTTTGATTCTGGCGGCTATTGCCACGGTTTATATCGTGCTGGGCGTGCTGTACGAAAGCTATGTGCACCCGTTGACCATTCTCTCCACGCTTCCCTCTGCGGGCGTGGGGGCGCTGCTGGCGCTGGAGCTGTTCGGTGCCCCGTTCAGCCTAATCGCGCTCATCGGGATCATGCTATTAATAGGTATTGTGAAGAAAAACGCGATTATGATGGTCGACTTTGCCCTGGACGCCCAGCGTAACGGCAACCTGACGCCGGACGAGGCGATATTCCAGGCCTGTCTGCTGCGTTTTCGCCCGATCATGATGACCACGCTGGCCGCGCTGTTCGGTGCGCTACCGCTGGTTATATCCGGCGGTGACGGCTCTGAACTGCGCCAGCCGCTGGGGATCACGATTGTCGGCGGCCTGGTGATGAGCCAGCTGCTGACGCTCTACACCACGCCGGTAGTCTATCTGTTCTTTGACCGACTGCGGCTGCGTTTTTCGCGTAAAAAGAGAACCACGGTGACCGAGTAAATGACCGACCTACCCAGTAACGTTCGCTGGCAATTGTGGATCGTCGCGTTCGGCTTCTTTATGCAGTCGCTGGACACGACCATCGTGAACACCGCCCTCCCCTCGATGGCGAAAAGCCTGGGGGAGAGCCCGCTGCACATGCATATGGTGATTGTCGCCTACGTGCTGACGGTCGCCGTGATGCTGCCCGCCAGCGGGTGGCTGGCGGATAAAGTCGGTGTGCGAAACATCTTCTTCACCGCCATTGTGCTGTTTACCACCGGGTCGCTGTTTTGCGCCCAGGCCAATACCCTCGACCAGCTGGTGATGGCGCGCGTGCTACAGGGCGTCGGCGGCGCGATGATGGTGCCCGTCGGGCGGTTAACGGTGATGAAAATTGTTCCGCGCGCGCAGTATATGGCGGCGATGACCTTCGTCACCTTGCCCGGTCAGGTCGGCCCGCTGCTTGGCCCGGCGCTGGGCGGTATTCTGGTGGAGTATGCCTCCTGGCACTGGATCTTCCTGATCAACCTGCCGGTCGGTATTATCGGCGCGATTGCCACCCTGACGCTGATGCCGAACTATAAAATGCAGACCCGGCGCTTTGATTTCGTTGGCTTTATCCTGCTGGCGGCTGGCATGGCGACGCTCACCCTGGCCCTCGACGGGCAAAAAGGGCTGGGGATCTCCTCCCTGTCGCTCGCCCTGCTGGTGGCGCTGGGGATCACCGCGATTCTCTGGTATCTGTGGCATGCCAGAGGCAACGCTAACGCGCTGTTCAGCCTGAATCTGTTCAGGAATCCCACCTACCGTCTTGGTCTCTTCGGCAGCTTTGCCGGACGCATCGGCAGCGGCATGTTGCCGTTTATGACGCCGGTATTTTTACAGATTGGGATGGGCTTCTCGCCGTTCCACGCCGGGCTGATGATGATCCCGATGGTGCTCGGCAGCATGGGGATGAAGCGTATTGTGGTGCAGGTGGTGAACCGCTTTGGCTATCGCCGGGTGCTGGTGGCCGCCACGATCGGGCTGGCGTTGGTTTGCCTGCTGTTTATGGCCGTGGCGCTGCTGGGCTGGTACTACATCCTGCCGCTGGTGCTGTTCTGCCAGGGGATCATCAACTCCATGCGCTTCTCGTCGATGAACACCCTGACGCTGAAAGATCTGCCGGACGAGCTGGCGAGCAGCGGTAACAGCCTGCTGTCGATGATCATGCAGCTCTCCATGAGCGT
This sequence comes from Enterobacter cloacae complex sp. S1, assembly GCF_014930525.1. Taxonomy (NCBI): domain Bacteria; kingdom Pseudomonadati; phylum Pseudomonadota; class Gammaproteobacteria; order Enterobacterales; family Enterobacteriaceae; genus Enterobacter; species Enterobacter cloacae complex sp. S1. The sequence goes on along the minus strand of NZ_JADBRE010000014.1, from coordinate 35,056 downwards.
GGGGGTCACGGTCGCCGGATTGCTGCTCGGCATGTACGGGCAGCACCATCTCAGCGCCGACACCCCCGTCGCGCATCAGGTCTTTTTATACACTTACCTCAGCATGGCGGTAATTATCGCCCTGCCCGCTTTTATCTTTGCCAGAGTACCGAATGACACGATCAAAAACGTCGTGATCCGACGCGGCAAAAGGAGTGCACCATGAAATTCTGGCGTCCGGGGATCACCGGTAAGCTTTTTGTGGCGATTTTCGCCACCTGTATTGTTCTGCTGATTACCATGCACTGGGCGGTGCGGGTCAGCTTTGAGCGCGGCTTTATTGACTACATTAAGCACGGTAACGAACAGCGACTACAGGGCTTAAGCGACGCGCTGGGCGAACAGTATAGCCTGCACGGTAACTGGCGTTTTCTGCGCAATAACGATCGCTTTGTGTTTCAAATCCTGCGTTCGCTGGAGCACGATAATGACGACGACCGCCCGGGGCCGGGCATGCCGCCGCACGGCTGGCGCACCCAGTTCTGGGTGATAGATCAGGAGATGCGCGTGCTCGTTGGCCCACGCTCTCCGGTACCGCCGGACGGTACAAAGCGCGCCATCACCTCGAACGGCGCCACGGTGGGCTGGGTTATCGCCTCGCCGGTCGAGCGGCTGACGCGCAACACCGACATCAACTTTGACCGCCAGCAGCGTCAGACCAGCTGGCTGATTGTCGCGCTTTCTACCCTGCTTGCGGCGCTCGCCACCTTCCCGCTGGCGCGCGGCCTGCTGGCGCCGGTTAAGCGCCTGGTGGAAGGCACGCACAAGCTGGCGGCGGGTGATTTCTCGACCCGCGTGGACACCCGCAGCCAGGATGAACTGGGCAAGCTGGCGCAGGACTTCAACCAGCTCGCCAGCACGCTGGAAAAAAACCAGCAGATGCGTCGCGACTTTATGGCCGACATTTCGCACGAGCTGCGCACCCCGCTGGCGGTGCTGCGCGGCGAGCTGGAGGCGATTCAGGACGGCGTGCGGCAGTTCACCCCCGAGTCCGTGGCCTCGCTTCAGGCGGAAGTCGGCACGCTGACCAAGCTGGTGGACGATCTGCATCAGCTTTCCATGTCCGACGAAGGCGCCCTGGCCTACCAGAAAGCCCCAGTCGACGTGATCAATATCCTTGAAGTTGTGACCGGCGCATTCCGCGAGCGCTTCGCCAGCCGTGACCTGAAAATCAACCTTTCGCTGCCGGACAGCGCGGTGGTATTTGGCGACAGAGATCGCCTGATGCAGCTGTTCAATAATCTGCTGGAGAACAGCCTCCGCTACACCGACGGCGGCGGCGCGCTGCATATCTCCGGCAGGCAGGAAAACGGGCGCTTTGCCCTGACCTTTGCGGACTCCGCCCCTGGCGTGAAAGATGCGCAGCTGGAAAAACTGTTCGAGCGCTTCTATCGCACCGAAGGTTCACGCAACCGCGCCAGCGGCGGTTCCGGCCTTGGGCTGGCGATTTGCGTTAACATTGTTGAGGCCCACGGCGGCACCATCCGCGCCGCCCATTCGCCTTTTGGCGGGGTTAGCATTACAGTAGAGTTACCTCTGGAACGGGATTTATCGAGGGAAGCATGACCGAGTTACCGATTGACGACAACACACCGCGTATTTTGATCGTGGAAGACGAGCCTAAACTTGGACAACTGCTGATCGACTATTTGCGTGCCGCAAGTTACGCGCCAACGCTTATCAGCCACGGCGACCAGGTGCTGCCCTACGTGCGCCAGACGCCGCCGGATCTGATCCTGCTGGATCTGATGCTGCCGGGTACCGACGGCCTGACCCTGTGCCGGGAAATTCGTCGTTTCTCCGATGTGCCCATCGTGATGGTGACGGCCAAAATCGAAGAGATCGACCGTCTGCTGGGGCTCGAAATCGGCGCCGACGATTACATCTGCAAGCCTTACAGCCCGCGGGAGGTGGTCGCTCGGGTGAAAACCATCCTCCGCCGCTGTAAGCCACAGCGTGAATTGCAGGTGCTGGATGCGCAAAGCCCGCTGATCGTCGACGAAAGCCGCTTCCAGGCGAGCTGGCGCAGCAAACTATTGGATCTTACCCCAGCGGAGTTCCGCCTGTTGAAAACGCTCTCCCACGAGCCGGGAAAAGTGTTTTCCCGCGAGCAGCTGCTCAACCATCTGTATGACGATTACCGCGTAGTGACCGACCGCACCATCGACAGTCACATCAAAAACCTGCGCCGCAAGCTGGAGGCACTGGACGCCGACCAGTCGTTTATTCGCGCGGTGTACGGCGTGGGTTATCGCTGGGAAGCGGATGCGTGCAGGATTGCCTGAATAACACCCCCTCACCCTGCCCTCTCCCCAAAGGGAGAGGGTTCCCCAGTAATTTGAAAGCAAAAGCTATAACGTTGCCTTCAGAATAACTGAGGGCTTT
>NZ_JADBRE010000014.1:0-32390 GCF_014930525.1 Enterobacter cloacae complex sp. S1 | reverse complement strand
TGTGGGGAACCCTCAGCCCCAAAGGGGAGAGGGTTAGGGTGAGGGGCAAAGCTTTACCTCTCTTCCCCGCAGCGCTACAATGCCCGCCCTTAAAGTGGGGGATCTCCCCTTACCGCTGCACCAGGTGCACGCGGATCTGACCTGTCATCAGAACGAGAACAAACATGTTTAAACCGGAACTCCTTTCCCCGGCGGGAACGCTGCAAAATATGCGTTACGCTTTCGCCTATGGTGCCGACGCCGTCTACGCGGGCCAGCCGCGCTACTCGCTGCGCGTGCGTAACAACGAATTCAACCACGAGAATCTTCAGCTCGGCATCAACGAAGCGCATGCCCTGGGCAAAAAATTCTACGTGGTGGTGAACATCGCGCCGCACAACGCCAAGCTGAAAACGTTCATTCGCGACCTGAAGCCGGTCGTGGAGATGGGGCCGGACGCGCTGATCATGTCGGACCCGGGTTTAATCATGCTGGTTCGGGAGAACTTCCCGGAGATGGACATTCACCTCTCGGTGCAGGCTAACGCCGTCAACTGGGCAACGGTGAAATTCTGGAAACAGATGGGGCTGACCCGCGTCATTCTGTCCCGCGAGCTGTCCCTCGAAGAGATCGAAGAGATCCGCACCCAGGTGCCGGATATGGAGATCGAAATCTTCGTTCACGGCGCGCTGTGCATGGCCTACTCCGGCCGCTGCCTGCTCTCTGGCTACATCAACAAGCGTGACCCGAACCAGGGCACCTGCACCAACGCCTGCCGCTGGGAATATAACGTTCAGGAAGGCAAAGAAGATGACATCGGCAATATCGTGCACAAACACGAGCCGATCCCGGTCACCAACGTTGAGCCAACGCTGGGTATCGGCGCGCCTACCGACAGCGTGTTTATGATCGAAGAAGCCAAACGTCCGGGCGAATACATGACCGCCTTCGAAGACGAGCATGGCACCTACATCATGAACTCCAAAGATCTGCGCGCCATCGCACACGTCGAGCGTTTAACCCAGATGGGCGTACACTCCCTGAAAATCGAAGGCCGCACCAAGTCTTACTACTACTGCGCCCGTACCGCACAGGTGTATCGCAAAGCCATCGACGATGCCGCAGCCGGTAAACCGTTCGACACCAGCCTGCTGGAAACGCTGGAAGGTCTGGCGCATCGCGGCTATACCGAAGGTTTCCTGCGTCGTCACACCCACGACGACTACCAGAACTACGAGCATGGCTACTCGATTTCCGAACGCCAGCAGTTTGTAGGCGACTTCACCGGCGAGCGTAAAGGCCCGCTGGCCGCCGTCGCCGTAAAAAACAAATTCACTAAAGGCGACAGCCTGGAGCTGATGACGCCTCAGGGCAACATGAACTTCCGCCTGGAGCACCTGGAAAACAAAAAAGGTGAGGCGATAGAGGTCGCACCTGGCGACGGCCATGTGGTCTGGCTGCCGGTTCCTGAAGAGGTAGAGCTGGAGTTTGCGCTGCTGATGCGTAATTTTGAAGGTGAAAATACCCGAAATCCACACGGCAAATAGTCAATCAACGGGATTTTTTCACGCTGGGATAATTCTTAGAATCGGATCACATACCGCTTCGTTCAATACGGGTATTATCCCCCCGCTGAAAAACATAACCCATAAATGCTAGCTGTACCAGGAACCACCTCCTTAGCCTGCGTAATCTCCCTTACGCGGGCTTATTTTTTTTCCCCTGAAAGTTAAAATGGAGTTGCGTTGACCTGGTGGGGGGTCGTGTCGGCATTTGGCATAGCATATAAGGGAATCGTACAGACAAAGGATCTGTATCCCATCTTTTAATGGATTAGAGAAGGATGAAAACTATTCGGAACATTCCTAATTGTAAGAGATGGCAGCCCCCTTACTCTTGATTCAATAACAGCCAACGATTCACCTGGACGGAGAGAGATGAAGTGACATTCCCAGGTCAGTTTTCAAAGGATATTCCAGATTACGAAATCGCACGCAGTCTTGGTCTTGCCTCTGGCTGCGATATAAATTTCACAGCACTTTCAGGTCAACTGGACTGTAGCAGAAATTTTAATCAGGCCGGGATTATCTACTCAGACGGTGCACGTCAGTGGTTAGTACGGCCATCAAGAAGAATTGCGACACCAAACGAAAGCTCGGTTAGTCATGTAGTCATAACCAAAGTAAATGCCTCATTAGTTAACCCTGTTCAGGCAACAACGGCGACGATTAAGTCCCCTTCCCTGGCAACTGAAATTGGTTCAACGGCAATTTCCTGCGGAGCCGCAATACTTACTGTTGTTCTTGCGGCAGGTGCCGGCATGGCTATTCCACTCACCGCAGGGTCTTCCGGTGCTATAGCCGCTGTGATCTTGGCCGGTGGTGTTGCGACAGGAATTCAATGTGCAAATGGGCTTGGCCGCCTGTCGTTGATTGCTATGAATCATGATGACTATGTTGCGTGGATGGACTCCCAGGAGTGGTATACAGCAACCAACACAGCCCTGGATGCGATTTCTCTTGCCGGGGCTGCTGCGGGTTTAAAAAGCGCTGTATTGACCTATCGCCTTCTTAACCGTTCATCGTCTGAGAGTTTGCTCTCTTTATTACAAAAAATGAGCCGGGCTGACCGTACGCGATTAACAGAGGAGATTATTCGTATCCGCAATCCCGGCATCTCGAATTCAGGTGTAAAAGCCGCAATGAAAGCAGGCGTGTATCCTAAACGTTATCCGTCAGAAGCGTTGCAGTTGCTCTTACAGCGTGAGTTGCTGAACACCATTTCAAATTCCTCTGCCTTTGTTGGAAGTGCTATCTCAGGAAATATCAGAAATCCGCAGAATGTTGCACAAACGGGTAAATACATTTTTGGTTTAATTCAGTCTTTTTCATTTACAGGAAGTTATTGACCCGTCCATGATGAAATACATTAAAAATAGCCTTACATTAAGTGCCTTGGTTAACAGTAAAATGGCGACCGATGATCTCCACCAGCTTGAAACATTAAAAGAAGAATTAAAAGATCAGTTCGGCGTTCCTGTGGGCGTACATACGACAGGGATTCCTCTGGCAGTTAGCACATTACTTGCTATTTTTTGCTACGCCATGGTGCAAGTTTCCCTCTGGCTGTTGCTGTTTCGCTGGCTCGGCTTAGCTGAATTTAAGGTTATGATGGGAGTATTCATTGCAGCAATTGTGTATTGTCTGGTAGTGATGAGCACGATGTTTCTGACTACACGGGGATCTTTGCCTGGATATAAACTGCATATTTTCGTCATTACGCTGACAGGCATAATGAGCATCGTTTATTTCATCTGGACAGGGATTTCGCTTTTAATCGGCCCTGTTGAGAACTACACACCGCAAATAACCTCTTTGTTGGGGCTGGGTTTTTTCTGTCTGAACATTAAGTGGATGGATTCATCGATTTTTTACCGTTCAATTGCGCTAACGCTACATAATCGGGTCTGGCGTAAGCAGCTCAAAATTGAGGCAAGGCCAACGTCAGGCCTCTAACGTTGACCACAATTGCCATTTGAGTGTCAGTAACAGCTATGTAAGCGCTACGGGGTTCTTTGGTCGGGTTCAAAGGCCCCCTTACGCGGGCTTATTTTTTGCCTTTCATCCTGTTCTTACCCGCTTTTTCCTTCTCTGGGATACACTCTTTCTATAGTTAAAAAAGGGAGCAACCCGGATGGCATCCTATCCAGACAGTTTATTAATTCTCAATGGCAAAAGTGCAGGCAACGATCTGTTGCGCCAGGCGATCACCGAATTGCGTGAAAATGGCGCGCGCATTCACGTGCGGGTGACCTTTGAAAAAGGCGATGCGGCACGCTATATCGACGAAGGCATCAGGTTAGGTGCTGAGACCATCATTTCAGGCGGCGGCGACGGAACAATCAACGAGATCGCTGGCGCGCTTATTGACCTCAACACAGCACATCGCCCGGTGATGGGCATTTTACCGCTCGGTACCGCCAATGATTTTGCCACCAGCGCCGGCATACCTGAGGATTTAGGCAAAGCACTGCAACTGGCTATCCTCGGGAAAGCGACCGCCGTCGACATTGCACAGGTGAATGAAAGAACCTGTTTTATCAACATGGCAACGGGCGGTTTCGGCACGCGGATCACCAGCGAAACGCCGGAGAAGCTGAAAGCCGCGCTGGGCGGCGTCTCGTACCTCATTCACGGCCTGATGCGCATGGACACCCTCAAGCCCGACAGCTGTGAAATCCACGGTGAGAACTTCCACTGGCAGGGCGACGCGCTGGTGATTGGTATCGGCAACGGACGTCAGGCAGGCGGCGGACAGCAGCTTTGCCCGGAAGCCCTGATTAATGATGGTCAGCTACAGCTGCGCATTTTTACCGGCGACGGGCTGCTGCCCGCGCTGTTTACGACGCTGACGCAGCCAGAGGAGAGCCCCAATATCATCGCCGGGAAATCCGCGTGGTTTGAAGTGATCGCCCCACACGGTATGACCTTTAACCTTGATGGCGAACCGCTGAGCGGAGAGAAATTCCGCATCGAAGTTGTTCCGGGCGCATTGCAGTGCCGATTACCGCCGGATTGTCAGCTCTTGCGCTGATGGTTTGCCGGGTGGCGGCTACGCCTTACCCGGCCTACAGGACCGATCGCGTAGCCGCCACCCGGCTACCTAATACACCGCCACCTCCCGCGCCATCTCGCGGGAATACTGCTGTGAGGCATTGACCAGCATCCGCGTATAGTCGGTTTTGGCCTGCCCGGCGACCAGTTCGTCCACCGTCAGGCTTTCTAGGATTTTGCCATACTGCATTACCGCCACCTTCTGACACAGATGGGCAATCACGCCCAGATCGTGGGTCACAATCAGGTAGGTCAGGTTCGACTCACGCTGAAGTTCCGCCAGCAGGTTGAGGATTTCCGCCTGCACCGAGACGTCCAGCGCCGAGGTAGGTTCATCCAGCAGCAGCACCTGCGGCTCCAGAATCAGCGCCCTGGCAATCGCCACGCGCTGGCGCTGCCCGCCGGAAAGCTGGTGCGGATAGCGATCGCGAAACGCCCGGTTAAGCCCAACTTTATCCAGCAGGGCGTGAACGCGCCGCTCCCGATCTTTTATGCGGTGAATGTGCAGCGGCTCTTCCAGAATATCGCCGATGGTGTGACGCGGATGCAAAGAGCCGTACGGATCCTGAAATACCATCTGCACCCGGCGGCAGCGTTCCTGGCTGATACGTTTTTCCAGCCGCTTGCCGTTAATCGCCAGCTCGCCCTCCCAGTGGGTAAACAGCCCGGCAAGGCATTTCAGCACCGTGGTTTTGCCCGAACCGGACTCCCCCACCAGGCCGTAAATCTCCCCCTCCCTCACGCTGATATTCACATCGTCCAGCACCTGATTACGCTTCTCGCCCTCGCCAAACGTCAGGTTAAGGTGTTGTATCTCGATCATCTCTGCTCCTTACTCGGTGAGCCAGCTGGCCTGACGCTGTAATACCGGCAGCGTCGGTCGGCGATGGTTGATTTCCGGTAGCGCGCTGATGAGCCCCTGGGTGTAGGGATGCCTGGCGTTGTGCAGATCCTTCGCGGCAATCGACTCCACCACCCGTCCGGCGTACATCACCAGCACCCGGTCGCAGAAGCTGCGCACCAGGTTGATGTCGTGGCTGATAAAGATCAGCCCCAGACCGCGGGACTGCACCAGGTCGTCGAGCAGGCCCAGCACCTGCAAACGCACCGACACGTCCAGCGCCGAAGTCGGCTCGTCGGCAATGACCAGCTCCGGATCGGCGATCAGCATCATGGCGATCATGATGCGTTGCCCCTGCCCGCCGGAAATCTCGTGCGGACAGAGGTGATACACCCGCTCCGGCTGGCGAATGCGCACCACGTCGAGCATCTCCAGCACTCTGGCTTTGGCTTCCGCCTTGCGCCCCGGATGATGGGTCAGCCAGGCTTCGGCAATTTGGTCGCCCACGCAGACCACCGGGTTAAGGGAGTATTTCGGGTCCTGCATGATCATCGAGATGCGCTTGCCGCGAATGCCGCGCATCTGCGCCTCGCTGACGGCCTGTAAATCGACATCGCCAAACTGCATCCGCGCGGCGCGGATCTGCGCTTTGGCCGGATGCAGGCGTAGCAGCGCCCGCCCGACGGTAGATTTACCGGAACCGGATTCACCGACAATCGCCAGCTTTTCACGTCCGAGCTGGAAAGAGACGCCGCGCACCGCGTGGGTGACCGCGCCGCCGTTGATAAAATCGACGTGGAGATCGCGCACGTCGAGCATCGGGTTATTCGCTACGAGGATCGAGGATGTCACGTAGGCCATCTCCTAAGAAGTTGAACGCCAGACTGTTGATAAGGATCGCCAGCCCCGGAATAGTCACCACCCACCAGCACGCCATCATGTAGGTACGACCGCTGGAGATCATCGCCCCCCACTCCGGCTCCGGCGGCTGTGCGCCAAGGCCGAGAAAGCCCAGCCCGGCGGCGGTGAGAATGATCCCCGCCATGTTCATGGTGATGCGGATAATCACTGACGGCAGGCACAGCGGGACAATGTGACGCCACAGCACGCGCATCGGGGAAGCACCCTGAAGCCGCACGGCGGAGATAAAATCGGCCTGGCGCAGAGAGAGGGTTTCGGCGCGCGCCAGACGGGCAATCGGCGGCCAGGCGGTGAGCGTAATCGCAATCACCACATGCTCCAGCCCCGGCCCGAGCGCCGCGACAAACGCCAGCGCCAGCACCAGGCTCGGGAAGGAGATAAAGATATCGGTGACGCGCATCAGCACCGCGTCCACCCTGCCGCCAAAATAGCCTGCGGTGACGCCCAGCAGCAGCCCCAGCGGGCCAACGGTCACGGAGACCAGCAGCACGATGTAGAGCGTGATGCGCGCGCCGTACACCAGCCGGCTGAAGATGTCCCGGCCAAACTCGTCGGTGCCGAACCAGTTCTGCGCGTTCGGGGCGGCGAGCGCGTTGCTAAGGTCCTGAACCAGCGGGTTGTACGGGGCAATCAGCGGCGCAAAGGCCGCCACGATCAGCAGCAGCAGGATAATCCCGCCGCCAATCGCGGTGAGCGGGTTGCGCGCCATCTTGCCGACAAAACCGGCGGCGCGGCCCAGCGTGCGCCTGATACGCTGGCGGCGTTCGGATGGCCCGGTCCCCAGCGGCGAATCCAGAGAAACGGTCATGATTTCGTCCTCGGGTCAAAGAGTTGATACAGCATGTCGGAGAGCAGGTTCAGCATCACGAAGATAACCCCCACCAGCAGCACGCAGCCCATGACCGCGTTCATATCCCCGAGCAGCAGGCTGCCGGTGAGATACGAACCGAAGCCCGGCCAGGAGAAGACGGTTTCAATCAGCACCGCCCCCTCCAGCAGCGAGCCGTAGGCCAGCGCCACTACCGTCAGGAGCTGCACGAGAATGTTGCGAAACGCGTGATTCCAGATCACCTGACGTTCAGTTAAGCCCTTCACCCGGGCAGTGATAATGAACTCCTGCGACAGCTGCGCCAGCATGAAGCTGCGGGTCATGCGGCTGATGTAGGCCAGCGAGTGGAAGCCGAGCAGGGAAGCTGGCAGTACCAGATGATTAATGGCGTTCCAGAATACCGCACCGTTTCCGGCCAGCAGCGCATCCACCGTCATCAGCCCGGTGCGGCGCGGGACTAACCCGTCCAGGCCGAGATCCAGACGTCCCGCGCCTCCCACCCAGCCAAGCCAGGCGTAGAACAGCAGCAGCCCCATCATCCCGACCCAGAAAATCGGCGTGGAATAACCCGCCAGACTGATGATGCGCACCACGTAGTCGGAAACGCTGTTGCGCCGCGCCGCCGCCAGTACGCCCAGCGGAATGCCCAGACCCGCACCGACGATAATCGCCATCGTCGCCAGCTCGAGCGTCGCCGGGAAGACGCGCAGAATATCGGCAGTCACCGGTTTACCCGTCAGCAGGGCATTGCCCAGATCGCCGTGCAGCAGGTTATTGAGGTAAATACCGAACTGAGCCAGCAGCGACCGGTCGAATCCCAGCTGGTGATAGACCTGCTGATAGGTGCTGTGGTCGGCATCCGGTCCGACAATCGCCAGCACCGGATCAACGGGCATTACGCGGCCGATGAAAAAGGTCAGCAGCAGCAGGCCGAACAGCGTCACCACCACCTGCGTTAACCGCTTTGAGAAGCGCCGGGTCCGTGAGCCGGGCGCGAGAATTGCCACACTCATTTATCACCTCCGGTTTTGTAGACCTCACGCAGGAAGGTGGTGGCCGACGGGTGCGACTGGAAGTTCTTCACCTCGTTACGCACCACCACCGAATCGACCATCTGTGACAGGGGGATCATCGCCGGGATCAGTTCGTCGTAGCGGACCTGGATCTGCTGGTAGTCGGCGATCTGTTTTTCCGGATCGCGCTCCAGCAGGGCCTTGTCGATCATTTCATTGAGCGGCTTGTCGTAGAAGCTGGTACGCCAGCCCTGGAAGTTGGTCAGACGGGCTTCATCGCTGTTGTCCGGGTTATAGACCAACGCCCGCAGGCTGGAGTGCGGATGGGGTTCGACGCCGCTACCGCCGCGCCCCACCAGCATGTCGAACTTGCGCTCGCGCATTGCGCCGTAAATCTGGTTCCCGGTGCCGGTGATGATTTTGGCGTTGATGCCCGCCTGCATCAGCGTCGACTGCACGGCGATGGCGATATTGAGGAACGGCTGATCCGCCAGCACCCGCAGGGTGGTGTCAAACCCGTCCGGGTAGCCCGCCTCCGCCAGCAGCTTTCTGGCGCGCGGGATATCGAGCCTATAGCCCGGGTCCGGCAGCGTGGACGGCATACCCGCCTTGATCGGGCGCTGGTGCAGCACGCCGTAGCCCGGCATCAGCGCGCTGTTGATGCCCTGATAGTCAATCAGATAGCGCACCGCTTCGCGCACCTTCGGGTTAGCGAAATGGACCTCTTTCATGCTCATCGCCACGTAGTAGACCGTGCCTTTCTGCACGGCTTCGACGGTGAGCTGCGGGTCTTTGCGCAGGGCGTTAATGTCCGCCACCGCCATGTTGTTGGCAACGTCGAGGTCGCCTTTCTCAATCATCAGGCGCAGGGTTTGTGACTCCTGGAAATGACGCAGCACCACCCGACTCATTTTGGGTTCTTCCCGCCAGTATTGCGGGTTGCGCTGCATGCGCAGCACGTCCTTCGCCTGCCAGGTTTCCAGCATAAACGGGCCGGAACCCGCTTCGTTGGTGGTAAGCCAGCGGTTGCCCCAGTCGTTATTCACCGCGTGCTGCTGCACCGTTTTGCTGTCGAGCACGCCGAGGTTGCCGAGCGCGCCGAGGGAGTAGATCACCAGCTGCGGATCGTTAGGCTTAGGCAGAACAATTTGCACCGTGTAGGCATCGGGGGCGCTGATTTGGCTGTCGATGTTTTGCTTAGAAAATCCATACGACTTCCACACCGAGGCCTGGGCAAGGTTGAGGTGCAGCAGACGGCGCATCGACCAGACCACATCCTCCGCCGTCAGCGGGTTGCCAGAGTGGAATTTAACGTCGTCACGCAGGTGAAAGGTCAGGGTTTTACGGTCCGGCGAAATATCCCAGGACGTCGCCAGCGCGGGCCTGACGTTGGTGAGCGCGTTCGGGTCCAGCTCCACCAGCGAGTCGTAGAGATTGACCACTATGCCGACCACTTCGTTACCGGTCATCGCCGCCGGGTCGAGTGTCAGGAGGTTGTTCATATTCATGCCGATGATGAGCTGGTCGGGCGGCGTTTTTGCGTACGCCGCACCGCTCCCCATCATCAGCGAGAGCGCGAGCAAGCACGCCCCGGCTAAGGGAGATCGTTTCATGTATATATCGCCTGTAGGGTACGTTTTTATCTGTCAGTCGTGGCTGACGGTATTGGCTTCGATATATGCAAAATTAATGTCTTCGCCCAGTCCCGGGCGGGTCGGCAGACTGACCATGCCGTGTTCGTCCATCGGGTCCACCAGGCTGTTGAGGTACGCCGCCGGTTGGTCGTAGTCGAGGAACGGGTGCAGCAGGCCGCGCTCGTACCAGCGGCAGTTTTTGATGGCGCCAATCACCGCCAGGCTGGCCGCGCCGTTGCCGTGTATTTCGCAGTCCATGCCAAAAGATTCCGCCAGGTTCGCCACCTTCAGCGTTGGGGAAATGCCGCCCACGCCGTTCGACCCTGCGCGCAGGATGTCGCAGGCCCCGGCTTTGATCCAGTCCGCGCGGCTGTGGTGCTTTCCGCCCAGGCTTTCCGGCCCGATAACCGGAATCGAGAGGTTCTCCGCCAGCCACGCGTAGGAGGCCATGCTCTCCTCCTCCATCGGCTCTTCAAACCAGGCGAAGTCAAGCTTTTCCAGCGCTTTGCCGATGTACAGCGCCTCGGTACGGCTGTACCAGTGGTAGCCGTCAATCATCAGGTCAATGTCCGGGCCAACCGCTTCACGCACGGCGGCACAGGCTTTGACGTCCATCTTTGGATTGGGGGCGAAAGAGACCGGCGGCATCCAGGTGTGCAGCTTGATGGCCTTGTAACCGCGCGCCACCAGCTTTTCGGCAAAGCTGGCGTACTCCTCCGGCGTGGATAATCCGCCCGGCAGATCGTCGCCGCACATGGTGCTGCCATAGGCCGGCACCTTATCGCGATAGCCTCCAAGCAGTTTCCAGACCGGCAGGTTGAGCTTACGGCCAATCAGATCCCATAGCGCCTGTTCAACGAAGCCCAGCGCGCGCTCGGTCAGCTGATGCGCGCTTCCCCGCTGCCAGTGCGCCAGATCCTGCCAGATGCGTTCCCGGTTGAATGCGTCCTGCCCCACCAGCACTTTGCGAAAGAAGGTATTGACCACAAAGGGGCGCACCACTTCCGGCGGCGCGAACGAATATCCGCGGGTGCCCTCTTCTGCCGTGATGGTCAGCATCGCCATTTTGGCCATGCTCTCCGGCCCAGGATGCGAATGCCCCGCGGCGTCAGAGACCCGACGCGTCGGGTACTGAAAAAAGGTGACGTTTACAGATTCAATTTTCATTATCGGTCCTTAAGTCCGGCGATAAGCCCAGAAGCAGAAAATGACAAAGGGGTTTTATGATTTTAAAAATGCGTTTCAATATCTAATTTAAGCATAAAAAATCAGCACGTCCTCGGACAAAACGCGTTAAGGAGAGGCTATTTTTTGGGCATATGCACGGTCGGACGTGACAATTTTCACAAAAGCGCGGGGAAATGTGAGGTTGATCGGGAGACGTTATTTGAAGGTAAGCGCAGAAGCAGGAATATGCTGACCGGCAACAACCCGCGGAAACTTCTGCGCTTACAAATCAGTCAACTAACCCGCTTCCGGGGCTGGAACGGCAAGCGTTTCCAGCAGCGCATGCATAGACGCATACCGGCCAATGGCATCTTTAAAGCTGGCATGATGGCACGCTGGCGAGACGATGAGGGTTTTGAGCCCCGCACTAAGGGCGGCACGGTAGCCGCTCTGGCTGTCCTCAATCACTATGCACTGCGAGGCCGTCAGGCCTAATTTTCGCAGCGCCGAGAGATAGACCGCAGGATGCGGTTTACCGTAGCGTTCATCGTCGGCGCTGCAAATGACCTCAAAATAGTGACCCATCCTGAGTTTCTTAAGCACCGCATGCACGATTTCATGCGACGAAGAGGTGGCAAGTGCAATCCGGTAACCTGCCTCACGAAAATACGACATCACGTCGTAGATGCCCTCTATCGCTTTGCCTTCCCGGCCAATCAGTTCGATGATACGCAGACGAATGGCCGCTTCAATCATTACAGGATCGGCCTCAAGTTTACAGTATTCACACCAGGTCCGGGCAATCTCATCCAGCCGCTTGCCTTTCGTCAGTGACTCACACTCTTCGTCGCTGACCTCAGCACGCCAGCCTGCCAGAGCTGCTTTCTGCGCCTGACGCCACAGGCCTTCGGAGTCAATGATGACGCCATCCATGTCAAAAATTACCGCCTTAACATCCATCATACGTCTCCGTGAATGGCCCGACGCTGCCGTCAGGCCTGAATAAATTACGAAATTCCGACCGTTTCACCCTTACAGGTTTCCTGACGAACAAACCCAGGCTGTTCAACCCGAATAAACGGACACAGGATGAAGGCCACGACATACAGCGCCGTGTAGGCGATGACCACGCCGAGCGTGCTGAACCAGGGCAGCAGCACCACGGCAATCGCCGGCGCAAGGAAGTTAGACAGACCGGCTGACAGGTTATACACCGAAATCGCCGCCCCCTTGTGCCGCGGCTCCAGCGCCGGGAACACCGCCGCCATCGGTACGAAGGCCGCCACAAAAATCCCCAGCGCGATGGCCGGGACCAGCGCCATGGCAAAGTTATGCCCGAAGTGCTGCGGAATGTAGTAAAACGCCAGGCTCGAGAGCGCCATCCCGATGCAGCCAAACCAGCGCACCACCCGCATCCAGCCCATTTTTTCCGCCACCACGCCCCAGAAGACGTTCGAGAAGATGGTGGTGAAGAAGAATACCGCCCAGACCTGAAGCCACTCGGAGGTGGTGAAGCCCAGCTCGTCAACAAACATCATCGGCATGATGACGGCAAACCCGAACAGGGAGAGGGTGTTGATGATACGCACCATGCTGGAGAGCAGAATACTGCGGTTGGTGTAGAGCAGCGTCGCTGCACGGCCCAGCTCGGCGAATTTTTCCCGGGTGGAGAGAGTCTGCATATGCCGTGGCGTTTCCACCTTACGCAGAGAGACCAGCGCAATGATCCCGCCGGTTACGCAGAATGCCAGCGCCAGCCACAGGGTGCCCATCTCCCCGATGTGCGGAATGGTAAAGCTCGGAATGTAGCTGCCGAACACGCCGATGCCGATAGAGTAAACCGCCCAGAACCAGCCCAGCGCCGCGCTGGTACTGTCGCTGCGAACGTTATGCACAATGGCGACGATAAAGGCATAGAGGAACAGCGGATAGGCCAGACCGCGGATCCCGTAGAACAGCAGAATTAATGCGTAATTTGCCTGACCCAGACCAAAAACGAGAAACAGGACGTGGAAAACGCACCACAGCACGAAGCCAATCAGCATGGTTTTTTGCGGGGTGATGATTTCAGCCACCACGCCGGAAATCCATGCGGAGAGCGCCGCCGCGAGACCGTAGAGCGTGAAGGCGAAAGAGGCCTCAGCAGGCGTGAAGCCCAGCGCCTTAATATAGTGAGACAGAAATGCCAGCTCGAAACCATCGCCCGTCATAAAGACGGCGATAGCGATATACCCCCAGACCAGACTCAGGGGTAATCCCAGCCATTGTTTGTTATTTAACGACATATTGACCTCGTTTTTAGGGTACAGGGAACCGCTCCGGCAGCATCGCCGGAGGGTCTTTGCCACAGAATTATGGGTTTCGGTAGTTCAGGTCGTTTTGGTAAAGCGCGTTAAACTGCCGGTAACGCGTCATCAGTGCACGGTGGCGCGCCGGATCGCTGCTCCAGGTTTTATAGACTTCAGGCTTTTCGCACACGGAAGCCAGCGGCTTACCGGCTGCGAGGCAGGCCAGCCGTGCAGCCCCCAGCGCGCCGCCGGTTTCACCGCCCTTATGCGTCACCACCGGCATCGCCAGGATATCGGCCAGCAGCTGGGCCCATAAGGGGCTACGCGCCCCGCCGCCGACGAGAGAACATTGTTCAATCTGCGTGCCGCTCTCCTGCAACACGCGAAGGCCATCGGCAATCCCGAAGCTAACGCCTTCCAGCACCGCATACCCCATCAGCGCACGCTGGCTGGAGTGCGTTAGCCCCCAGAACATGCCCCGGGCATTGGGATCGTTATGCGGCGTACGTTCCCCGGACAGGTACGGCAGGAACATTGGCGCACTCGCTTTCTCCGCATCGCTTAGCTGGGCGATCTCCTCAAGCAGCTCCAGCTCCGTGACGCCCACCAGACGGCAAAACCACTGCAAACAGCTGGCGGCGCTTAACATCACGCTCATCTGGTGCCACAGGTTTGGCAGCACGTGACAGAACGCGTGCACGGCGGACTGCGGCGCCGGACGATAGGCATCCGTGACCACAAACAGCACGCCGGAGGTGCCCAGCGAAATAAACGCATCGCCCGGCGAAACGGCCCCAACCCCTATCGCGCTGACGGCGTTATCTCCCCCGCCGCCGGCAACGATAACCGAGGGGTTCAGACCCCACCGCTGCGCTACCGCAGGTTCGAGTAGCGCCGAGACCTCACACCCTTCCACCAGCGCAGGCATGGCGGCACGCGACAGCCCACATTTTTCCAGCAGTGCATCCGACCAGTCTCGTTTTCCCACATCCAGCCACAGCGTCCCGGCCGAGTCCGACATATCAGAGATTTTTTTTCCGGTCATTTTGAAGCGCAGATAATCCTTCGGCAGCAGCACGGTGGCGAGACGGCTGAAGTTCTGCGGCTCATGACGGCGCACCCAGAGCAGCTTTGGTGCCGTAAACCCCGGCATTGCCAGGTTCCCCGCCACCTGGTGCAGCTCGGGCGCCATCTCTTCCAGCTCTGCGCACTCCTGCGCGCAGCGGGTGTCATTCCACAGGATGGCCGGACGCAGGGGTTCACCCGCAGCATCCAGCAGTACCGCACCGTGCATCTGTCCGGAAAGGCCAATGGCTTTTATCGCCTGCCAGTGGTGGCCGCACTTCTCCCGGAGGGTGGCAATCAGGTATTCGGTTGCCTCCCACCAGGCTTCCGGCGATTGTTCAGACCAGTGCGGCTTCGGACGCTGTATCGTCAGCGGCGCGCTATGGGTGGCGACAACGCCGTTGTTTTCGTCAATGACCAGCGCCTTTACTTCTGATGTGCCAAGATCGATGCCCAGATACATACCCACCTCTCACTTAATCAGCGCGTAGACGTCAGCGATTTTTTCACGCAGAAGCGCGGCAAAATCTTCCCGGCCGGTCAGATCGCCAAACAGGGCGGTATCGCTGGCATATCGGGCTATCGGATCGTCCGATTCGAACATCGCATGTACCGCAGAGGCGTTGAGGATACCGTCCTGGTATTCATATGGCAGCTTGCCGTGATGCCACTGCTCCATATAGACGTAGAACAGCGCAGGCAGCATAGCGGTAGCGTCAGGACGTACGCCGCGCTGGTAACATTCACGCAGCGTTGGGGCGATCATCGCCGGGATCTTCGAGAACCCGTCGGCCGCGACGCGCTGGTTGGTGTCCTGAATCCAGGGGTTGGTAAAACGCTTAAGCACCACGTCGCGGTAGGCTGGCAGATCGATGCCATTATCTCCCAGGCAGGGAATGACATCTTCCGTCACGTAGCGGTCGGCAATCTTGTAGATAAATTCTGTCAGCGTGCTTTCATGGATATACTGCTGCCCGACCAGAGTACCCGCCCAGGCGATACAGCTATGGGAGGCATTGAGGATGCGGATCTTCGCCTCTTCATAAGGGATGACGGATCCCACCAGCTCCACGCCCACCGTTTCCAGCGCGGGACGAACGTCGCGGAAATTGTCTTCAATCACCCACTGAATAAAGCGTTCCCCCATAACCGGGGCGTTATCGTCTATGCCCGTCCGGGCCTTAATGCGCGCCGGGAGATCGGCCGCCGGACGCGGTGTGATGCGATCCACCATGGTATTCGGACAGGTCGCATTAGCGCTCAGCCAGTCGATGACCCTCTGTTTGCCGCTGAGGGTTAAGAATTCAATCAACCCGTCGTGGAAGCGCTCGCCGTTATGCCGCACGTTGTCACAGTTAAGCAAGGTTACCGGACCCGCTCCGTTCGCCATACGCGCTTCGAGGATGCGGGCAATTGTCCCGTAGATGGTTTTACAGCCGCCCTTAATATCGCTCGCCAGATCGGCATTGGCCACATCCAGCCTGTGGCTGGTATCCAGATAGTAGCCCCCCTCCGTCACGGTAAACGCGATGACCCGAGTCTGCGGGTTCGCCCCTTCGGCAATCAGCGGCTGCAAATCCGCCTGCCACGGGATCAGCGTCTGAATCGAGGCGATCTCTTCATAGTCTCTCTCGCCTTCCGGGCTGACGGTCTCCAGTACATATCGCCCCTTCTGCGCGGCCAGCGCCTGCACCACATGTTCAGCATCGTTGCGTATGTTGCCCGCAGCGATGTGCCAGCGCGTATCGCCGCCGGCAATCAGGCGGTGCAGATACCACGCCTGATGCGCACGATGAAAAGACCCCAGCCCAATATGTAGCCATGTGTATTTCTCGGTCATTGTTCTGTTCTCCAGTGAGGTTATGGCTGAACTGTAGATGATCATTTGATTAAAATAAGAGCTACAGATCACAAAAGAACAAATGACCATTCAAATAACAAATGACCAATAAAGAGCAAACCGCTTGCCTCAGCGCGGAGCACCCGCCAGAATGACAGACAATTGTTGTGGGTGTTGACCGCCCTCAACCCCACTCTTGAGGCAGGGAAACGTGAGCAAAGAAGATGACATCAGGCTCGATCAAAAAGTGCGGGCGGCATGGATGTATTACATCGCCGGGCTTAATCAAAGCGAAATTGCCAGCCAGCTCGGCACATCAAGACCGGTGGTGCAGCGGCTGATTGCCGCCGCGAAAGAGGAAGGCATTGTCTCGATTGGGCTTCATCACCCTGTCGCTAACTGCCTCGATTATGCGCAACTTCTCGCGGAAAAATATCACCTGACCCACTGCAACATTGTGCCCGTCTACCGCAATGAAAGCGCGCTGGATAGCGTGACGTTTGGCTGTTATCAGCTGATGGCCCGCTACCTGCAAGGTGATAAACCCACGGTTGTCGGAATTGGCTCCGGACTGACGCTAAAAAAAACCATCAAGCGTATCGATTTTGACAGCCACAACACCCGCTGTGTCGCCCTGATCAGCGCCATGAACGAGCACGGGCAATGTAACTATTACGATGATGTGCCGTTGCTGCTGGCGCGTAAAATTCAGGGAAAATATTACCAGTGGCCGGCGCCGCGCTATGCTCAGTCCAGCGAGGAGCATGAGATGTGGTGCTCAAACCGCCTGTTCCGTAACGTCTGCGCCGTGGCGGATGCGGCCGATGTGATTTTTGTCGGCATCGGGGCGCTGGGCAGGCAGAGCCCTATCTTCAAAGACGGGTTTATCGATGAGGCACAGCTGGAAGAGTTGACCCAGCGCGGTGGCGTTGGCGAAATACTCGGACGCTTTATCGATGCCGACGGCAACGTCATCGACAGCCAGATTAATCGCTTTATTACCAGCTACGATATTCGCCAGAGCCAGTGTCCACGTATTGCGGCCGCCTGCGGCGAGGATAAACGCCCGGCGATCCTTGCCGCCCTCAAAGGCGGCTGGGTAAACGGTCTGGTGACGGATGAACAGACCGCGCGCTGGCTGCTGACGCGTCAGGGCTAGCCCGTGACGCTCTGGCTGCCAATCAGTTCCGGTGGGATCTCAATACGTCTGACCGAGGTATCACCGGAATCGAGAATTTCAAATACCTTCTCCAGCATCGCCGGGACGTCCTGGCGCACCATGTCGATATCATGTCCCAGCAGAGAGACAAACGGGTCCCAGTCAAAACACCCCATCGGCGGCTGATTTTGGCCGGTCTGCCCGTATTGGGCCAGCCAACGTACCACCCCCTCCAGCGAAATGGTCGAATTGACAAACAGCCCCTTTAGCGCCGTCGATGGCGACGGGAAGGTGGCTCTGAGCTGCTCCTCCACGCGCGATGACGAGTATCCGGTGACCAGCAGCTGCTGTTCCGGAACGGTCAGCCCATGGGCCTGATGGGCATCAAGGAACCCACGCAGGCGCTCTGCGGTGTTGTTATCACTCCGGCGTCCGCCCACGAAGGTCAGCGGAGCCAGCGAACCAAACCGTTTAAAGCTGCTGGCGAGGATCCGCTCTGTCAGCATCTTCGCGCCGCCGTAGTTATCCGAAATGATAGAGGGTGCCAGGGTACCCGGCAGATCCAGATTTAGCGTAGGTACGCCCGCCTGATGACAGAGTTCAGCAATTTTGTCCGGGTGTGTCGCCCCCGTGGCAATGACCCAGTCAACCTGCCAGGAGAGCATGGCACGGGCGGCATCCAGCTCGAGTTCCGGCTGACGGCGTGTGCAGGTAATAATCGGCAACAGCCCTCTGGCACGCGCCATCTCTTCGAATTTTTCCGCTATAGAGCCGAAATAGCGGTTGTCATATTTCGGCACAATCATGCCGATAACGTTCGATTTCTTGCTGCGCAGCAGGCTTGCCTGACGGTTAACCGCGTAGCCCTGCTCTTGTGCAATGCGGGTTACCTTCTCTGCCAGGCTGGCGCTGATGCGGCGTTTCTTCCAGTTGCCATTCAAAATAGCACTCACCGCGCTGGCAGAAACGCCGGTGAGTTCCGCCAGATCGTAAATGGTCGTTTTCTTCGTTTTCTCAACGCGCGTCACAAAATCGCCTCTTCATTTTGAATGTCTCTTGCTGGAGAAATAAGCAAGTGCTAGATCTGCTTCATCGATTGAGCAGTTTGCTTCACGCGTCAGTCAGAACCCCCGTTCTTCACGCGAAAGCAGACACACCCTAAAAATCATCTCTGCATAAAGGATTATAAAATGAATCACTCTGTCCCCTCCATGAATAGTTCCCTTCAGGGCAAAGTCGCTGCTATCACTGGCGCCGCCTCAGGTATTGGCCTGGAGTGTGCAAAAACGCTGCTCGGCGCTGGCGCTAAGGTGGTGTTAATCGACCGTGAAGGCGAGAAGCTTCAGCGCCTTGTCGCCGAGCTGGGCGAGAACGCGTTTGCCCTGCAAATCGATCTGTTCAAACCCGAGCAAGTCGACGCGATGCTGAGCGACATTGTCGGCCTCGCCGGCGGCCTGGATATTTTTCACGCCAATGCAGGCGCCTACATCGGCGGGCCGGTGGCTGAAGGCGACCCGGACGTCTGGGATCGCGTGCTGAACCTGAATATCAACGCCGCCTTCCGCTCCGTTCGCGCCGTACTGCCGCATATGATTGCGCAGAAGTCAGGCGATATTATCTTCACCAGCTCCATTGCGGGCGTGGTGCCGGTTATCTGGGAGCCGATCTACACCGCGTCCAAATTTGCCGTTCAGGCGTTCGTGCATACCACCCGTCGTCAGGTCGCGGAACATGGCGTACGCGTCGGAGCCGTTCTGCCTGGGCCGGTAGTGACGGCTCTGCTCGACGACTGGCCGCAGGCCAAAATGGATGAAGCGCTGGCAAACGGCAGCCTGATGCAGCCGATTGAAGTCGCAGAATCGGTGTTATTCATGGTGACCCGTTCGAAGAACGTTACCGTCCGGGATCTGGTGATTCTGCCTAACAGCGTCGATCTTTAAGGGCCGCAAGGATGAAGAGTACACCAGAAACCGTTATCGGCGTAGACGTCGGCTCCGGCAGCGTCCGCGCGGGCATTTTCGATCTCAGCGGCAGGCTGCTTTCCCACGCGACGCAGAAAATTGCCACCGTGCACCGCAGCGGAAGCCGCGTGGAGCAGTCCAGCGCCGAGATCTGGCAGGCCGTTTGCCGCTGCATCCGCGAGGCGCTGGCGCGCTCCGGGACGACTCCGCAGAGCGTTGCCGGCATCGGGTTTGACGCCACCTGCTCGCTGGTGGTGTTGGACAACAATGGCGAACCGCTGGCGGTCAGCCCTGACGGTGAAGCGGAAAACAATATCATCGTCTGGATGGATCACCGTGCGACAGACCAGGCGGAGCGCATCAACGCCACCCATCATCCGGTGCTGGACTATGTTGGCGGAAAAATATCGCCCGAAATGGAGACACCCAAGCTGCTGTGGCTGAAAGAAAAGCATCGTGAGGTCTACGATCGCGCCTGGCAATTTTTCGATTTGGCCGATTTCCTGACCTGGCGCGCGACCGGCGATGTCACCCGTTCCATCTGTACCGTAACCTGTAAATGGACGTGGCTGGCCCATGAGAATCGCTGGGACCCGGACTATTTCCGCACCGTTGGCCTGGACGAGCTGGCCGGAGAAGATTTTGTCCGCATAGGGCAGCATATTGCCGCCCCCGGCACCCCTTGCGGCGAAGGCTTAACGGAGCAGGCCGCGCGTGAGATGGGCTTGCTGCCAGGCACGCCGGTGGCGGTAGGGTTAATTGATGCCCACGCTGGCGGCATCGGGACGTTGGGCGTTGGCGGCGGCGCGCTGAACAATCTCGCGTATGTTTTTGGCACCTCATCGTGCACCATGACCAGCGCCGAGAGCGCCGTTTTTGTGCCCGGCGTCTGGGGGCCTTATTTTAGCGCGATGGTACCTGGACTGTGGCTGATTGAGGGCGGACAAAGCGCCGCGGGTGCCGCTATCGATCGGTTATTAAGTTTCCATCCTGCCGCACCGCAAGCGCGCCAGCTGGCACAGGAGTCAGACCTCCCGCTGCCGGTTTACCTGGCGGACAGGCTTTTACAGACCTTCGCCACCGCCTCAGAGGCGGTGAACCTGGCAGCAGGACTGCACGTGGTACCCGAATTTCTGGGTAACCGCGCGCCCTTTGCCGATCCCCATGCGCGGGCCACGATCTGCGGGCTGGGCATGGAGAACGATATCAATAACCTGATGGCACTGTATGTGGCCGGTCTGTGTGGTATCGGTTACGGTTTGCGACAAATCATTGACGCCCAGCGTGAATGCGGCGTACAGACCGAAAATATCGTTATCAGCGGCGGCGCGGGCCAGCACCCTTTCGTTCGCCAGCTGCTGGCAGATACCTGCGGGCTGCCGGTGTTAGCGACCCAATGCAGCGAACCTGTATTACTGGGTTCGGCCATTCTCGGGGCGGTGGCGGGAAATATAGCGCCTTCAGTGACCGATGCCATGAAACAATTTACCCACGTGGATAAATATTTCTATCCGCAAGCGAACTTTCAGTCCCTTCATCTGCGTCGATACGAGGCTTATAAGCAGTTACAACAGACTGCGACAGTAATCAGAGAATAAATACACGTCAGTATATTTAGAGAAAAAGACAATAAGAAAACTCACGCCGGAATATTTCCGGTGTGGGCTTACCTGTACGCTACAAACGAGGTCAATATGTCCGAAATAAATAAACAGTGGCTGGGATTGCCGCTGAACCTGCTATGGGGATATCTGGCGATCGCGGTCTTTATGACGGGTGACGGTTTCGAGCTGGCATTCCTGTCGCACTATATTAAATCACTGGGCTTCACGCCTGCTGAAGCCTCTTTCGCCTTCACGCTCTACGGTCTCGCGGCGGCGCTCTCCGCGTGGATTTCCGGCGTGGTGGCTGAAATCATCACCCCGCAAAAAACCATGCTGATTGGCTTCGTCCTGTGGTGCGTTTTCCACGTCCTGTTTCTCGTTTTTGGTCTGGGTCAGGCAAATTACGCATTAATGCTGCTGTTTTACGGGATCCGCGGCCTGGCCTATCCGTTATTTTTGTACGCCTTCATCGTGGTCATCATCCATAATGTGCGTAGCGATAAATCCAGCTCGGCGCTGGGCTGGTACTGGGCGGTTTATTCCGTAGGTATTGGCGTGGCGGGCAGTTATATTCCGAGCTTTACCATTCCGCACATCGGGGAGATGGGCACCCTGTGGCTGGCGCTGGCGTTTTGTCTGGCGGGGGGAATCATCGCCATGGTATCCCTGCGCAACGTCAAAACCCCAACGCACATGCATCATCTCTCCACCCGGGAAAAATTCGCCGAGCTGGGCCGTGCGGCGACGCTGCTCTACACCAACCGCAGTATTCTGCTCTCCAGCATGGTGCGTATCATCAACACCCTCTCCCTGTTCGGGTTTGCCGTCATCATGCCGATGATGTTTGTTGACGAACTGGGCTTCACCACCTCCGAGTGGCTTCAGGTCTGGGCAGTATTCTTCTTCACCACCATCTTCTCGAACGTCTTCTGGGGCGTGGTGGCGGAAAAAATGGGCTGGATGCGGGTGGTGCGCTGGTTTGGCTGCATCGGGATGGCGCTCTCGAGCCTGGCGTTTTACTACATTCCGCAGCACTTCGGGCATAACTTTGCCATGGCGCTGGTCCCGGCCATCGCGCTGGGGATTTTTGTGGCGGCCTTCGTACCGATGGCGGCGGTGTTCCCGGCGCTGGAGCCGCGGCACAAGGGGGCGGCGATTTCGGTGTATAACCTGTCAGCCGGTCTGTCTAACTTCCTTGCGCCGGCGATTGCCGTGGTGCTGCTGCCCTGGTTCAGCACGCTCGGCGTGGTCATCGCCTATACGGTGCTTTATCTGCTGGCTTTTGTTCTGTGTGCCTTTATCCGCGTCACGCAGCCGGGCTTAGAAAAAGCAAATAGCAGCAAGAGAGGGATGGCGGGTCTGCTGAATACTCCTCATCCTGAAACGCTGAAGGAGTAAGCGAGAGAACTTTCCTGCCGGGTCACGCTTATCCCGGCAGGAAGATGCGTGCGATTAGGCAATCGTCACTTTATTGTCCAGATAGACATCCTGAACCGCATTAATCAGCTTCACGCCGTCGGCCATGGATTTTTTAAACGCTTTGCGGCCCAGGATCAGCCCCATTCCGCCGGCGCGTTTGTTAATCACCGCCGTGCGCACCGCGTCGGTCAGATCGGTTTCACCGCCTGCTGCACCGCCGGAGTTAATCAGCCCGGCGCGGCCCATGTAGCAGTTAGCCAGCTGGTAGCGCACCAGATCGATAGGGTTGTCGCTGGTCAGCTTGCTGTAGACGCGGTCGTCGGTATAGCCAAAGTTCACCGCTTTATACCCGCCGTTATTCTCGGCCATTTTCTGCTTCACGATGTCCGCGCCGATGGTTGCCGCCAGGTGATTTGCCTGACCGGTCAGATCCGCTGATACGTGGTAATCCACGCCGTCTTTCTTAAACGCGTTGTTACGCAGATAGGCCCACAATACGGTCACCATCCCCAGCTCGTGCGCGCGCTCAAACGCGGCAGAGATCTCTTCTATCTGCCGACGCGACTGCTCAGAGCCGAAATAGATAGTCGCCCCGACCGCTACCGCACCCATGTTGAACGCCTGTTCGACGCTGGCGTACAGTGTCTGGTCGTATTCGGTTGGGTAGCTCAGGGTTTCGTTGTGATTCAGCTTGACGAGGAACGGAATGCGGTGAGCATAGCGGCGGGAAACGGAGGCCAGCACGCCATACGTCGATGCCACACAGTTACAGCCCGCTTCAATCGCCAGCTCGACAATGTTTTTCGGGTCAAAGTAGAGCGGGTTAGCAGCAAACGACGCTCCCGCCGAGTGCTCTACGCCCTGGTCAACGGGCAGAATGGAGAGATACCCGGTCCCGCCCAGACGACCGGTATTGTAAAGCGTCTGCATGTTTCGCAGTACGGCAGGCGGACGGTTGTTGTCGACCATGACGCGGTCTACGTAATCATGGCCAGGCAGATAAAGCTGGTCGGCTGGAATGGTCATACAACGATGCTGTAAAAGGCTGTCGGCGTCTTTGCCAAGCAGTTGCGCAATATCAGTCATAGTGATGCTCCCGTAAGTCCGACATGATGTCGGAGCGTGTGATCCAAGCCCACGTTTTTGCAGGCAGACTAAGCCTGGTACCGACTTAACCTATTTTCCACCATTTGCAACTTTTTTAAGCACAATCTGCTGGCTCGTTTCGTGTACAACATTTTTGTTACACTGATCAAACAATCGCCTTAAAGGTATTTAAAAGGTATTATCACATGGTATGTTACATGCGTACCTCTGACATGCAGGATTAAAAAATGAAAACGAAAGTCCAACTGTCATTCATGATGTTCGTTGAATGGTTTATCTGGGGCGCATGGTTTGTGCCGCTGTGGCTGTGGCTGAGTAAGAGCGGGTTTACCGCCGGGGAAATTGGCTGGTCGTACGCCTGTACCGCGATTGCCGCGATCCTCTCTCCCATCCTTGTCGGCTCGCTGACGGACCGTTTCTTCGCCGCCCAAAAAGTGCTGGCCGTGCTGATGTTCGCTGGCGCGATTCTGATGTATTTCGCAGCACAGCAAACCCAGTTCAGCACCTTCTTCCCGCTGCTGCTGGCCTACTCCCTGACCTATATGCCTACCATCGCGCTGACCAACAGCATCGCCTTTGCGAACGTCGATGACGTGGAGGCTGATTTCCCGCGCATCCGCGTGATGGGCACCATCGGCTGGATTGCCTCCGGCCTGGCGTGCGGCTTCCTGCCGCAGATGATGGGCTATAGCGACATCTCTGACACAAATATCCCGCTGCTGATGACCGCTGCCAGCTCCCTTCTGCTTGGCGTCTTCGCGCTGTTCCTGCCGAATACCCCGCCGAAGAGTACCGGCAAGCTGGATTTCAAAGTGATGCTGGGGCTGGATGCGCTGATCCTGCTGCGCGATAAAAACTTCCTGGTGTTCTTCTTCTGCTCGTTCCTGTTTGCCATGCCGCTGGCCTTCTACTATATCTTTGCCAACGGCTATCTCACCGAAGTGGGGATGAAAAACGCCACCGGCTGGATGACCCTCGGCCAGTTCTCTGAAATCTTCTTCATGCTCGCTCTGCCATTCTTTACCAAACGCTTTGGTATTAAGAAGGTCTTGCTGCTGGGCCTGATCACCGCCGCCATTCGCTACGGTTTCTTTGTTTACGGCGGCGCCGAGCAATACTTCACCTACGCCCTGCTGTTCCTCGGCATTCTGCTGCACGGCGTAAGCTATGACTTCTATTACGTCACCGCGTACATCTACGTGGATAAAAAAGCGCCCGTGCACATGCGCAACGCGGCGCAGGGCTTGATCACGCTGTGCTGTCAGGGCTTTGGTAGCCTGCTGGGTTACCGTCTCGGCGGCGTGATGATGGAAAAAATGTTCGCATATAAAGAGCCGGTGAATGGGCTGACCTTCAACTGGGCCGGAATGTGGACGTTTGGTGCAATCATGATTGTGGTGATTGCCGTGCTGTTTATGCTGTTTTTCCGCGAATCGGATAAAGAGATCACCGCAATTGAGGTGGTTGATGGCGATACCGCGCTGACACGAGGGGAAGTTAAATGAAACAAGACCGTATTCTCGGTGCTCTTTACGGGCAGGCGTTAGGGGATGCGATGGGGATGCCGTCGGAGCTGTGGCCGCGCAAGCGGGTGAAAGCGCACTTCGGCTGGATCGACCGTTTCTTACCCGGCCCGGCTGAGAATAATGCCGCCTGTTACTTTAAGCAGGCCGAATTTACGGATGATACGTCGATGGCGCTGTGCCTGGCCGACGCGATTATCGAATGCGACGGGGAAATTAACCCTGACGTTATCGGTAAGCATATTCTGGACTGGGCGCTGGATTTTGACGCGTTCAATAAGAATGTGCTCGGCCCGACCTCCAAAATTGCCCTGAACGCCATCCGTGACGGCAAGCCGGTGAGCCAGCTGGAAAACAACGGCGTCACCAACGGGGCGGCGATGCGCGCCTCCCCGCTGGGATGCCTCCTGCCAGCCACGCGTCTGGCGCACTTTGTGGAACAGGTTGCGTTAGCCTCCAGCCCGACCCATAAATCGGATCTCGCCATCGCCGGTGCGGTGGTGATCGCCTGGGCGGTTTCACGCGCTATCGACGGCGAGCGCTGGCATCACATCGCCGATGCCCTGCCGGGTATTGCCCGTGCGGCGCAGGAGGCGAACACGACCACCTTCAGCGCATCGCTTTCCGCTCGTATTGAGCTGGCCCTGAAAACCGTGCGCGAAGCCAACGGTACCGAGTCCGCCAGCGAGCAGATCTATCAGCTTATTGGCGCGGGCACGAGCACCCTTGAGTCCGTTCCGGCGGCGATTGCGATGGTCGAACTCGCGGGTACCGATCCGAACCGCTGCGCGGTGTTATGCGCCAACCTGGGCGGTGATACTGACACTATCGGCGCGATGGCAACGGCCATCTGCGGCGCGCTGCACGGTGTACAGGCCATTGATCCGGCACTCAAAAACGAACTTGATGCCGTAAACCGGCTCGATTTCGGCCACTACTGTGAAAAACTGCTGCACTTCCGGGAGCAAAGGGAGGGCGTATGAGTGCTTTTACCCGCCGTCTCGAAACCCTTCACGCCACGCGCCCCGTAACGGTGCTCGGCGCGGCGGTCATCGACGTGATTGCCGACGCCTACGCCCTGCCCTGGCGCGGGTGTGATATCGAGCTGAAGCAACAGGGAGTGAATATTGGCGGCTGCGCGCTGAATATCGCCATCGCCCTGAAGCGGCTCGGCATTGCTGCGCAAAACGCGCTTCCCGTCGGCCACGGCGTGTGGGCCGATATTATCCGTAACGCCATGGCGAAGCAGGATCTGCACAGCGCCGTGGAAGCGGAAACGGGCGATAACGGCTGGTGCCTGGCGCTGGTGGAGCCTGACGGTGAACGGACCTTTATGTCGTTTAGCGGCGTGGAGAACCAGTGGCAGCAGCGCTGGCTGGACGGGTTAAGCGTGCCGGCAGGGAGCCTGATCTCTTTGTCCGGCTACCAGCTGGCGTCCCCCAGCGGTGAGCTGCTGACGGCCTGGCTGGAAAGTCTTCAGGATGCGACGCTCTTTATCGATTTCGGTCCGCGCATCGCGGATATTCCCGACCCGCTGATGGCGCGGATCATGGCCTGCAAACCAATCGTCTCGCTCAATCGTCAGGAGGCGGAACTTGCCGCCGAATGGCTTGGCGTAAACGTGGAAGAGCTCGGCACACGGTGGCAGCAGAGGTTTGGCGCTGCGCTGATCGTACGCCATGATAAAGACGGGGCAGTCTGGTACGACGGTGACGCTTCCGGACACGTTCCGGCGTTTCCTGCTACCGTGGTCGATACCATCGGCGCGGGTGACAGCCATGCGGGAGGTACCCTTGCCGGGCTGGCCGCGGGATGGTCACTGCCAGAGGCGGTGCAGCTTGGCAATGCCGTAGCCGCCTGGGTAGTCAGCCATCGCGGTGGCGACTGCGCGCCCACGCGCGAGGCCCTACTCCTCGCACACAAAGACGTATAGGTCGCTGCGGCAGTAGCTGATGCTGTACTCAATTGGCCGGTGCTGTTGATCGAGCGCGACTTGCTTGATCACCAGCACCGGTATCTTATCGTCCATCTTGATATGCGCCTGAAACTCGCTGTCCGGCATCCGGGCGCTGACGCGGGAACGGGTGCGCTGCGGAAAGATATTCTGGCTGCGGAAGTAATCGTAAAGCGAGACGCCGATGTCGTCCGGATTGGGGATTAATCCTACCGGTACCCAGGACTCCTCTATTGATACCGCATCGTCATCCACGTAGCGGATGCGCTTAAGCAGAAATACATCGCTGTCCGGCGCAAGGGAAAGGTGGCGGGCGATCTCCTCCGGACATTTCACGACGCGTTTATTAACCCACAGCGTGTTGGGCGTTTTGCCCCGCAGCACCACCTGCTGAGAAAACCCGCGCGCCTCTTTTAGCGAATATTCAAAGATATTGTTGATTTGCGTACCGTATCCACGCGCGCGGGTGACGACGCCGGCCTCTTCCAGCGCCTGCATCGCTTTACGCACCGTAATGCGCGACACACCGGCCAGCTGGCTCAGATCGCGCTCGCCCGGCAAAATATTACCGTGCGCGAGCACGCCGCTGCGTACCGCGTTTTTAACCGTTTCGGCAAATTTCAGGTACAACGGCGTGTTGTCCGGTGCGGCAATTCGTTCCTTGAGTTGAGCAATTAACCGGGTATGCGCTTGTTCCATCTCTGTTTTTCTCTGGCATAAGGTTTTATGCCAGTATACGGCTTACCACCATGCATGAAAATGGTGAACCGGCCCAATACCGTGACCCACTTCCAGAGAATCGGCTTTTGCCAGCGCGCACGAGAGCCAGATCTTCGCCTCCTGCACCGTATCCGCCCAGTTCGCGTTTCGGGGACGCAGCGCCGCCAGCGCCGCCGAGAGCGTACATCCCGTGCCGTGGGTGTTTTTGGTCTGTACCCGCGGGGCAGTGAAACGTTGAGCGCCATCGCGGGTGAAGAGCCAGTCCGGGCTTTCTGCATCATCAAGATGACCGCCTTTCATCAGCACCGCGCTGCATCCCATCGCCAGCAGCGCATTGCCCTGCTCTTTCATCTCACGTTCGTTTTGCGCGTGTGACGCATCCAGCAGCGCGGCGGCTTCAGGGAGGTTTGGCGTGATCAGCGCCACCTGCGGCAGCAGCTTTTTACGCAGGGTGTCGACGGCAGAGGCGGAGAGCAACGGATCGCCGCTTTTGGCCAGCATCACGGTATCGAGCACCACGTTTTTTATCTGATAACGTTTGAGACGTTCAGCGACCGCTTCAACAATGTCCGCCTCTGCAAGCATGCCGATTTTGGTGGTGTCGATGCGTACATCGCTGAATACCGAATCCAGCTGTGCGGCGACAAAATCCGGCTCAATACGATATACCGACTGTACACCGCGCGTGTTTTGCGCCACCAGCGCGGTGATAACCGAGCATCCGTAAGCGCCGAGCGCAGAGAAGGTTTTCAGGTCTGCCTGGATCCCCGCTCCGCCGCTGGGATCGGTTCCCGCAATAGTCAGGGCATTAATGCGTGTCATACCAGCTCCTCCAGCGCGTAAAGCGCATCCAGAAACGCCGGGGCAAAGCTGCCGGGGCCCCGGCTGTGAGTCAGTGCAGCTGACCCTGCGCGCTTCATAAAGCCGCAGGCTGCCGTCGCATTATCAAGCCTGTCGCCAGGCAGCGAACAGCAGGCGGCGACGACCGCCGAGAGCGCACAGCCTGTTCCCACCACGCGGGTCATCAGCGGGTCGCCGCCCGCGACCGTACGGGTTCGCTGACCATCAGTGATATGATCCACTTCTCCTGTGACGACCACAACGGCATGGGTCTGACGGGCGAGCGTCTGCGCAGCGGTCAACGCGCTCGCTGCCGTATCGGTGGAATCAACCCCGCGCCCGCCCGCACTCATTCCGGCAAGGGCGAGGATTTCGGAGGCGTTTCCACGAATGGCCGCAGGTTTAAGGGACAATATTTGCTGGCAAAATCGGGTGCGGTACGCCAGCGCGCCAACCGCAACCGGATCCAGAACCCAGGGCGTACCTGCGGCTACCGCGCTCTCAATGGCCCGACGCATCGACTGGGCGCGCGGCGCGGTGAGTGTACCCACGTTGATGAGCAGGGCATCGGCAAGCGCGGCAAACTGTTCCGCTTCCTCAGCTTCGATCACCATTGCCGGGGAAGCACCCAGCGCGAGCAAAACGTTGGCGGTGAAGGTCTGCACGACATCGTTGGTCATACAGTGCGTGAGCGGGGAACGGGTTCGGAATTGATGTAAAACGTGTGAGTCGAGCAGGTCAGGCTGCATGGTTTCGCTCCTGCCGTGCGTGAAGAAGCGATGACCGGGTAGGCATCTGACTTCCCTACGCTGGCATTATCCAGATCAGGTAATACGGGTATTTCTCAGCCTTCACAAAGAAGGGCACCCCGAGTCAAATAAAAAAATCAAAAGCTTGCGATTAACGTCCCGTTAATCCCTGTTCTGGATCATGCCAGCGGAAAGCCAAAGACTCAACCCTAAAAAATGCTCTATGTTCCAGCTTGTATCCCAAGCTGTATCCCACATCCAAACGACAAAAAGGCCGGATTGCTCCAGCCTCGTTTTGTTGTGATCTTTCGTTGTTGTTCTCGAATTCATTGCTGAACCAATAATAAACCTTGAAGGTAAGCTGTTAGGAGTCGAACTTCTTACGCGGTTTACGTAATTCTGTGGTAAAGGATTTCCTGTTATCTTCGACCTTAATGCACGTAAAATGACCAGACACATTTTGGGAAGGAGTCTTTAATGGATATTGCGCTGCTCAACAGGGGCTGGAACAGAGCATGGTCAGATACCATGGTGAATCTGGAAGCCCGGAAACTCGTCGAAACAGCAAACCGGCTGTCAGCATTCTATTTGCAAGATGGTCTTACACGTATCAAGTTTGTCGAAGAGATAAAACAGGTGGTAGATAAAGAATTTGAAACTGCACGACGGGCCAAAACCGATGAAGAATGCATTGCATGCATCAAAAATCTGCGTGCCGAAAAGGATAATCTGCACGAACAAGAACGCCTGTTAAGAACCAGAGCCGCACAGCTTTATGCAAAGGTCGAGTTTGTCAAGGAAAACAATAAAATCGTCGGATACGTGATTTCGGCAATCCATATAGTGGTATCTGGGGCAGCATTATTTGGTGGGATGGTTATGATGTCCACTATGACCCCTGTCGGAGTTCTTGCAGGAGCAGTTTTATTTGTTGATGGTATTAACGGTATAACAAAAGAAGCAAGCCATCTTCGCTATGGTGAACAATCCAAATCGGAAGGAATTTTTGCTGATGGCGCAATAGAAACCGCACAATTTCTGGGGTTTAGCCCAAAAAATGGATTAGCTTTTTATAATGCGATGACTCTGGGGGCTAGTGTCTATAGCATCTACGGCTTAGCAAGGAAACCAGGGGCCTGGCGATTATTTCGTTGGTTGCCGCGTGATTACTACCGAAAAGTTGACACAATGAGCAAGCCTAAGCTGACGATGAAAATCGCTGGGTATGGTGTCAAAGCGAAAGTCATTTTTGATCTTCTGGCTACTGATAACAGTACTAATTAATATTTGTTCGCCCTACAGAATCGCCAGGATTTATAAGCAAGTACAGGCGGTTGTATAAAAATTGCAACCGCTGCACCACAAGAAAGGCCAATTGCACCAGAGAAAACACTCTCCTGAGATGCGAATATCACCAGAAAAATGAATACAGCAAGACAACCGGATACAACCCACATAGCGAGAATAAAACGCCTTGCCAGGTCCCTAATGGCATTCCCCAACGTTCCGCCATAGCTTTCAACGTTGTTTTTTATCTTCTTCAAATCCGATGGTGTAAAGCCAGAACTCAACAAAGCCTCATCAGTCACTTTCATATCGTCTCGTCCCTTATCTTCCAGAAGTGTTTTCCCAATCGCTGATTGTGCAAGCAATCATACTGATGAACTTTACAGCAATCCAGCCGAAACTATGCGGCAGACTCTACCGTCCTTTCCTTAGTCCTGGTAGTACCAAGACGTTACAACCAAGCCAAACCATCTATCACATAACAAACTGAGCGTAACGGAAAGGTGCGCAAATAGCGTCTGGTAATACCAGAGCCGCTCTTCTCATGACCGACCACCTGTTGCAGATGTGCCAGGTTACCCACCCAACCAGCTAAACAGCCAGAAATCATCGTATGCCAAAAGCTATGCACCCAATCGCCGCTGCCCATAATCATCAAGATAAGGAATGCCAAGCTGATCTCTAACATCTGCTAAGACCTTGCCGATCTTCGGCATGTTTTTACCAGATACAGGCGAGAAGATTTTCTCTTTCCATTGGCAGTTAACAAAATCAAGGAAACCCCACTCGATCAGTTTGGGATGGATCGCCACCTGCCTTGTAGCGTTCTCGGTTTTACCCTGCCCTCCTTCCGCGATCAGGAGATAGTGCCGCTGGCTATCTTCATCAAATTTGATCTGTGATTTCTCCAGCCTGGCGATCTCCCCTCTTCTGGCTCCCGTATATGCCAACAGCAAGGTGATCCACTTCTGCCAGCCATCAGTCGGAGACTTCTCCAGAATATCTTTATTGTCAGTCAGGAAGGTTTTGAACAACGATTTGTAAATCTTCAAATGTTTGTGGATAGACTCAGCGCCAACCAAGTCTTCAGGTGGCACATCATCACACTCGATCAGTTGCTGAACAGTCATCGACCGATAAGGCTGTACAACACGCTTTGGAAAGTTTTCAACAACTTCCATCACCTGCTTGATGTCCTGCTTGGTTATCGTCGTTACGTCTGCTGATGCACCGAGGACAATTAACATGACTTCCATAAAGCGCTCATTGGCCTGTGAAATTGCCTTCGTCCAGTTTTGGACTTTCTCCTTTTTGTACATATTCCAAGCGCCAGCCAGTGTTAACACATCCTTTGACTGTACTTCAGTGTGTTCTTCCTCATCTTCTGAAGGTGTAACAACCTCGCGGTATTCATGAGCAACCATCGGCTGAATATTGCGCCGCACATCATTCAGAAATTGGTGCGCCAGCCATTGTTCATTCTGCTGCTTCAGACTATTGCCATACTCAGAAAGACGCTTACCGAAGTGATCCGGTTGGATGGTTCCACGTTGGACCAAAGGTATTACAGGAGAAGCAAAAGACATGAGCAACTGCGCCTGAGTGTGGCTGTCAGTCTCTAACGACTTACGGAAAAACTTATTATCAGGCAGGCGAAAAAGAACGTAATAAACCCCGTTACGTTTAATGGTGTGGCGTATGGTTTTGTGTCCCATTTGGAGAGCTTCAATGTGTTACGGCTGAACAATACGGGACGAAAAGGAGTAATAATCTTTTGATTTATATGAGGATAATCGCCAGGACTACGCTGGCATTATCCAGATCAGGTAATACGGGTATTTCTCAGCCTTCACAAAGAAGGGCACCCCGAGTCAAAT
>NZ_JADBRE010000013.1:0-40347 GCF_014930525.1 Enterobacter cloacae complex sp. S1 | reverse complement strand
GACCATTTATTTAATATACTTATGGGATTGTTGTTTTTTAAACAAAAGTCACATTAAAAAGCGGATTCTTACTTATTTTATTTAGTTAATAAGGTTTATCCAGGAGGATATGACTGTTTTGGGAGGAGTCAAAAGAAAATTAAGCAGAAGGAAGAAGAATGAAACCTGTCCCTGCTCCGAAAAGCAAGGGACAGCGGCTATATGACTTATTTGTTCAGTTCAGCGGTCATGTGTACGCGGTTACCGGTGAATGCCTGGGTAATTTTGTAGGATGACGCGCCCGCTTCCTGAGCCTGTGCGGCGATTTTAGCTTCTGCACCATCCAGCGTAGAGGCGGATGCAGTCACAGTCTGTGCAGCGAAAGAACCGAAAGAAGTAGCCAGAGCGATTACAGCGACAAAAGTTTTGATGCTTTTCATGAGATAAACCTTTTCGTTAAGTTGTTTAGATAAGGCACCTTGCCTTGATGAGATAAATACTAGCCCTCATCATGAACAACTAAAAGCGGAAGGTTTTGCTATACTCATTCAAAATTACTGATTAACAATTAATCGCTGCGGATGGGTGTAAATTGTCGCCCTGCCCGGCTTGCAGAACCCCACCAGCGTCAGGTTGCAGCGCTCTGCCACTTCGACCGCCAGCGTTGTCGCAGCCGACACCGCAAACAGGATCTCCACGCCGCACATGGCCGCTTTCTGCACCATTTCATAGCTGGCGCGGCTGGAAACGAGCGCGGCCCCTTGCTGCCAGACGGCATCTTCACGCGCGCGACGGCCCAGCAGCTTATCCAGCGCCACATGGCGGCCCACATCTTCATGACCTCCGACGATCTCGCCCGACGGGAGCAACCACGCCGCAGCATGTGTACAGCCGCTCAGCTGACCTATGGGCTGGACATCATTGAGGTGCTCCAGGGCTTTGTCGAGGTTACCGAGGTTGAAGGTCTGGGTAAACGGCAGCGGCGCGAGGGGCTTACCGATATCGTTAAGCTGTTCAACGCCGCACACGCCGCAGCCGGTCCGTCCGGCCAGCGCCCGGCGGCGCTCTTTCAGCCCCATAAAGCGACGACTGGAGAGTTCGATTTGTACTTCAAGGCCATTACAGGCCTGAACCACATCCATACCGTAGATCTCCTGCGGATGCGCAATGATGCCTTCCGAGAGGGAAAAACCTATGGCGAACAGTTCCAGATCTTTCGGCGAAGCCATCATCACCACATGCGAAATCCCGTTGTAAACCAGGGCAACGGGGACCTCTTCCGCCAGAAAATCCGGCGTGGCATGTGAAATGTGAGGCGGTCTGTGTACCGACAGTTCCACAATGCCCGCAGGCAGTGGCGACACGTGGGCAGCACGGTTTTGTTTAGACACAACGGTATTCCTGAACAACCACGGAAGTGAGCCTGCTATTGCAACACAAACGGCAGGCCTTACGCATAGTATGGATCAACTTTTCAGCAACCATTCTCCTACTCAATACGGAGGGGTGCAACCGATCAGCTGCTACACCTCTTTAACATGCACAGGATAAAATGTGATTGATATCACATTTTATAATCAATGCCGTGATAATACGTTCACTTTGTTTTAACCCCGTTAGAACAGGCGTACCGACATTGTGGTATTCTGGGCTTATCCCTCGGAGAAATGAGGGATTAATGCAAATTTTTCTCCTTTGCGGTTAATTCTCAACCGCAAAGTAAAACTACATAGCAATGTCGTAATGAACCAAGGAGTGACCCATGCAGGTCAGCAGAAGGCAGTTCTTTAAGATCTGCGCTGGCGGTATGGCAGGCACCACGGCGGCGGCACTGGGCTTTGCGCCCGGTGTAGCGCTGGCGGAAACACGGCAGTATAAACTGCTGCGCACCCGCGAAACCCGTAACACCTGTACGTACTGCTCCGTCGGCTGTGGGCTGTTAATGTATAGCCTCGGCGACGGTGCGAAAAACGCCAAAGCATCCATTTTCCACATCGAAGGCGATCCGGATCACCCGGTCAACCGTGGTGCGCTGTGTCCGAAAGGGGCCGGTCTGGTAGATTTTATCCACTCCGAAAGCCGCCTGAAGTTTCCTGAGTATCGCGCTCCCGGCTCTGACAAATGGCAGCAAATCAGCTGGGAGGAAGCGTTCGATCGCATCGCTAAGCTGATGAAAGAAGACCGCGATGCCAACTTTATCGCGAAGAATGCCGAAGGCACCACCGTTAACCGCTGGCTCTCCACCGGCATGCTGTGTGCTTCTGCGTCCAGTAACGAAACCGGCTATTTAACCCAGAAATTTACGCGCGCACTCGGTATGCTCGCGGTCGACAACCAGGCGCGTGTCTGACACGGACCAACGGTAGCAAGTCTTGCTCCAACATTTGGTCGCGGTGCGATGACCAACCACTGGGTCGACATCAAAAACGCCAACCTCATTGTGGTGATGGGCGGTAACGCCGCTGAAGCGCACCCTGTCGGGTTCCGCTGGGCGATGGAAGCCAAAATCCACAACGGCGCGAAGCTGATTGTGATCGATCCCCGCTTTACGCGTACAGCGTCAGTGGCGGATTTCTACACCCCTATTCGTTCAGGTACTGACATCACTTTCCTGTCAGGCGTATTGCTGTACCTGATGACCAACGAAAAATATAACCGCGAGTACACTGAAGCCTATACCAACGCCAGCCTAATCGTGCGTGAGGATTACCACTTCGAAGATGGCCTGTTCAGCGGTTATGACGCCGAAAAACGCAAATACGACAAAACCAGCTGGAACTACGAGCTGGACGAAAACGGCTTTGCGAAGCGCGACACCACCCTGCAACACCCCCGCTGCGTGTGGAACCTGCTGAAAGAGCACGTTTCCCGCTACACGCCGGAGGTTGTCGAAAACATCTGTGGGACGCCGAAGGCGGACTTCCTGAAGGTGTGCGAGCTGATTGCGGAAACCAGCGCGAAAGATAAAACCGCGTCGTTCCTGTATGCGCTCGGCTGGACGCAGCACTCCATCGGCGCGCAGAACATCCGCACCATGGCGATGGTTCAGCTGCTCCTCGGCAACATGGGGATGGCAGGCGGCGGTGTGAACGCCCTGCGCGGTCACTCCAACATTCAGGGTCTGACCGACCTCGGCCTGCTGTCTCAGAGCCTGACGGGTTACATGAACCTGCCGAGCGAGAAACAGACCGACCTGCAAACCTACCTGACGGCCAGCACGCCAAAAC
Organism: Enterobacter cloacae complex sp. S1; assembly: GCF_014930525.1. Classification (NCBI taxonomy): domain Bacteria; kingdom Pseudomonadati; phylum Pseudomonadota; class Gammaproteobacteria; order Enterobacterales; family Enterobacteriaceae; genus Enterobacter; species Enterobacter cloacae complex sp. S1. The sequence continues at coordinate 37,141 of NZ_JADBRE010000013.1, read as the reverse complement.
CGCTGCTCGAAGGCCAGGTGAACTACTGGGGCAACTATCCGAAGTTCTTCGTCTCGCTGATGAAAGCCTTCTACGGCGACAAGGCGACGGCGGAAAACAGCTGGGGCTTTGACTGGCTGCCGAAGTGGGACAAAGGTTACGACGTACTTCAGTACTTCGAAATGATGCACCAGGGCAAGGTGAACGGCTATCTGTGCCAGGGCTTTAACCCGGTGGCGTCGTTCCCGAACAAGAACAAGGTTGTCGAGTCTCTGTCGAAGCTGAAGTTCCTGGTGACGATTGACCCGCTCAATACCGAAACGTCGACGTTCTGGCAGAACCACGGTGAGTCGAACGATGTCGATCCGTCGAAGATTCAGACTGAAGTGTTCCGTCTGCCGTCTACCTGCTTCGCGGAAGAGAACGGATCTATCGTCAACTCCGGCCGCTGGTTGCAGTGGCACTGGAAAGGCGCGGATGCCCCGGGCATCGCCTTGAACGACGGCGAGATCCTGGCCGGTATCTTCTTACGTCTGCGTAAAATGTACGCGGCTGAAGGCGGCGCAACGCCTGAGCCGGTGCTGAACATGACCTGGAACTACTCGACGCCGGAAAACCCTGCGCCGGAAGAAGTGGCGATGGAGAGCAACGGTAAGGCGCTGGCGGACGTTATCGACCCGGCGACCGGTGCGGTGCTGGCGAAGAAAGGCGATCAGCTCAGCACCTTTGCGCACCTGCGCGATGACGGTACGACCTCCAGCGGCTGCTGGATCTTTGCCGGTAGCTGGACGCCGAAAGGCAACCAGATGGCCAACCGCGACAACGCCGACCCGTCGGGCCTCGGCAATACGCTGGGCTGGGCATGGGCATGGCCGCTTAACCGCCGCATCCTCTATAACCGCGCCTCTGCTGACCCGCAGGGTAACCCGTGGGATCCGAAGCGTCAGCTGCTGAAATGGGACGGCGCGAAATGGGGCGGCGTGGATATTCCGGACTACAGCACTGCCGCACCAGGCAGCGATGTCGGGCCGTTTATCATGCAGCCTGAAGGGATGGGCCGTCTGTTTGCTATCGATAAGATGGCGGAAGGGCCATTCCCGGAACACTATGAGCCATTTGAGACGCCGCTGGGTACTAACCCGCTGCACCCGAACGTGGTCTCTAACCCGGCAGCCCGTATCTTCAAGGGCGATTTTGAAGCGCTGGGTAAAAAGGACAAGTTCCCGTATGTCGGCACCACTTACCGTCTGACCGAGCACTTCCACTACTGGACCAAGCACGCGCTGCTGAATGCCATCGCGCAGCCGGAGCAGTTTGTGGAGATCGGCGAGAAGCTGGCGAACAAACTCGGCATTGCCCATGGCGATACCGTGAAGGTCTCCTCTAACCGCGGCTACATCAAAGCCAAGGCGGTGGTGACCAAGCGTATTCGCACGCTGAACGTTCACGGTCAGCAGGTGGATACCATCGGCATCCCAATTCACTGGGGCTATGAGGGCGTGGCGAAGAAAGGGTTCATTGCGAACACCCTGACGCCGTTCGTCGGCGATGCGAACACGCAGACGCCGGAGTTTAAGGCCTTCCTCGTGAACGTGGAAAAGGTGTAACGGAGACGACTTATGGCTTATCAATCTCAAGACATTATCCGTCGTTCCGCGACTAACGGTTTCACGCCCGCGCCTCAGGCGCGGGACCACCAGCAGGAAGTGGCGAAGCTTATCGACGTGACCACCTGTATCGGCTGTAAAGCCTGTCAGGTGGCCTGTTCAGAGTGGAACGACATCCGTGACGAAGTGGGTCACAACGTCGGGGTGTACGACAACCCGGCGGACCTGACCGCCAAGTCCTGGACGGTAATGCGTTTCTCGGAAGTGGAGCAGAACGACAAACTGGAATGGCTTATCCGCAAAGATGGCTGTATGCACTGTGCGGATCCGGGCTGCCTGAAGGCGTGTCCGTCAGAAGGGGCTATCATTCAGTATGCCAACGGCATCGTCGACTTCCAGTCCGAGCAGTGTATTGGCTGCGGCTATTGCATCGCGGGTTGTCCGTTTGACGTGCCGCGCCTGAACCCGGAAGACAACCGCGTCTACAAATGTACGCTGTGCGTTGACCGCGTAAATGTCGGCCAGGAGCCAGCGTGCGTGAAGACCTGTCCAACTGGCGCTATCCACTTTGGCTCCAAAGAGGATATGAAAACGCTGGCGGCAGAGCGCGTGGGCGAGCTGAAAACTCGTGGTTACGATAACGCGGGCCTGTACGATCCGGCCGGGGTTGGCGGTACGCACGTGATGTACGTGCTGCACCACGCCGACAAGCCGAATCTGTACCACGGCCTGCCGGAGAACCCGGAAATCAGCGCCACCGTGAAGTTCTGGAAAGGCATCTGGAAACCGCTGGCAGCGGTCGGTTTTGCTGCCACCTTCGCAGCGAGCATCTTCCACTACGTCGGCGTCGGTCCGAACCGCGCGGAAGAGGAAGACGACAACCTGCATGAAGAGAAAGACGAGGTGCGCAAATGAGAAAACGTGACACCATCGTGCGCTACACCGCGCCGGAACGTATCAACCACTGGGTCACCGCTTTCTGCTTCATGCTGGCGGCGATAAGCGGGCTGGGGTTCTTCTTCCCCTCCTTCAACTGGCTGATGCAGATCATGGGGACACCGCAGCTGGCGCGCATCCTGCACCCGTTTGTGGGCGTCATCATGTTCGCGTCGTTCATCATCATGTTTTTCCGCTACTGGCACCATAACCTAATCAATCGGGATGATATCTTTTGGGCGAAGAATATTCGTAAGATCGTCGTCAACGAGGAAGTGGGTGATACCGGGCGTTATAACTTCGGCCAGAAATGCGTATTCTGGGCGGCGATTATCTTCCTGGTCCTGTTGCTGGTGAGCGGCGTGATCATCTGGCGTCCGTACTTTGCGCCTGCTTTCTCAATCCCGGTGATCCGATTCGCGCTGATGCTGCATTCATTTGCCGCAGTGGCGTTAATTGTGGTTATCATGGTGCATATTTACGCCGCCCTCTGGGTGAAAGGCACCATTACCGCGATGGTGGAAGGCTGGGTCACCAAAACGTGGGCGAAGAAACATCACCCGCGCTGGTACCGAGAAGTCCGCCAGAAACAGGAAAAGTCATCTGAATGAGTATTCGCATAATCCCGCAAGATGAGCTGGGGTCGAGCGAGAAACGTACGGCGGAGTATATTCCGCCGTTGTTATTCCCCAGACTCAAGAACCTCTACAACCGCCGCGCAGAGCGTCTGCGCGAGCTGGCAGAGAACAACCCGCTGGGTGATTTTCTGCGTTTTGCCGCACTGGTCGCCCATGCGCAGGAAGTGGTGCTGTACGACCATCCGCTGCAAATGGACCTGACCGCACGCATCAAAGAAGCCAACGAGCAGGGCAAACCGCCGCTGGATATTCACGTCCTGCCGCGCGACAAGCACTGGCATAAGCTGCTGCATTCCCTGATTGCCGAGCTAAAGCCCGAGATGAGCGGCACGGCGCTGGCGGTCATTGAGAACCTGGAAAAAGCCTCCGATCAGGAACTGGAAGAGATGGCGAGCGCGCTGTTTGCTTCCGACTTCTCAATGGTGAGCAGCGATAAAGCACCGTTCATTTGGGCTGCGCTGTCGCTCTACTGGGCGCAAATGGCGAGCCTGATTCCAGGTAAAGCCCGCGCCGAATACGGCGAAGCGCGCCAGTTCTGCCCGGTGTGTGGTTCAATGCCGGTCTCCAGCATGGTACAGATTGGTACGACGCAGGGGCTGCGCTATCTGCACTGCAACCTGTGTGAAACCGAGTGGCACGTGGTGCGCATCAAGTGCAGCAACTGCGAACAGACCCGCGATCTGAACTACTGGTCGCTGGAAAATGAAGAAGCGGCAGTGAAAGCGGAGAGCTGCGGCGACTGCGGGACCTACCTGAAGATTCTGTATCAGGAAAAAGACCCGAAAGTCGAAGCCGTGGCCGACGATCTCGCCTCGCTGATTCTGGACGCGAAGATGGAGCAGGAGGGCTTTGCCCGCAGCTCGATCAACCCGTTCCTGTTCCCGGGTGAAGGGGAGTAATCTCCTGTGAGAGTGCCGGGCGGCGCGAGCTTGCCCGGCCTACACCTGGTAAGGCGTAAGGACCTCGTCAATACCCGCAAAATCTTTCGTGTTGCGAGAAATCAACGGACATTTTCTGCTCTGCGCTGTGGCCAGAATGATAGCATCAGGCAGTTTCATTCCATGCTTCTCACGTAGTGAAACGCTTCTTTCCGCAATATCCCGAGACACATCAATAATTTCAAAAGCGCCCATAACGGCTGCCGTTTTCGCTTCATGACCATGCCTGCGAGCGCCCACCATTACTTCCATCCAGGTAATTAAGCTGATGGCACGATGCGACGCGGTATGCTCAATCGCATCCGCAGCTTCAACACGGTTGTTGAAGAGATCAATGAGAATATTGGTATCAAACACTGCCATGTGCTCCATGATTACCACTCCTCACGCAGCTTGCGTTCATACTCAAGCCCGTCCTCTTTTCTGTCTCCCCACAGACCAAGCGCATTTCGGATAACAGAAGAACTCTGCTGGTCGAGATACAGCTCTATCGCTTCCCGAAGCAGTTCAGCACGTGGTTGATTTCGCAATTGCTTGAGATTATCCAAACGTTGAATCACGTCATCAGACAAATCGATAAGTATTCTGCCCATATCAAGTTCCGCCAAAACGCTCATATATCACCTTAGTATATCATCTTTGGTTAATTTTCAGGCAAAATACTCTTTATCAATTTAGGGTGAAAGGACGTTTTTTAGGGAATGATCGATTTTGCGAGCCGCTTTCCACAATATGCACCTCTCAACATTTCTCTGTTTTCATCTGCTGTAAACCAGGCTATAAACTGTATAAAAACACAGTAAAAGGACGTAATCATGGCACTGGAAAAGGGTATTGATAAGCTGGTACAGGAGTTTATTGCCGCAGGACGACCTTCCTCGCGAAAGCAGAGTATTGATGACCGGAGAAGCGGATATGTCGCCAGCACAGCGCTAGCCGGGGAAACAGAAACGCGTGTCCAGGTTGAAACGCTTGTTCTTGAGGATATGACCTTTCGGGTATTTTCGCCTTTCAATGCCCCTGAAACGTTATCTTGTACCCTCTACTATCATGGCGGTTGTTTTGTCAGCGGTGGGTTTGAAACCCATGATAATCAGCTTCGCCAACTGGCGTTTTACGGTAACTGCCGGGTCATTGCGGTTCAGTACAGACTCGCACCCGAGCATACTTTCCCCGCTGCGCATGACGATGCAGAGAGAGCGGCAGATCTTGTCTGGCAAAATGCAGAACAATTAGGTGTGGATAAAAACCGGATTACACTTTGTGGAGACAGCGCAGGAGGTCATCTTGCGCTGGTAACGTCATTGCGGCTTAAGGCCAAAGGTCTCTGGGATCCCGAGCAGCTCATTCTTATCTATCCCATGCTCGACGCTACGGCCAGTTTTGAAAGCTATACCCTCAACGGCATGGATTACGTGATTACTCGCGATACCCTTTTGAGCGGCTATGAAATGTATCTGGCTGGAGCCGACCGTCAACATCCTGAAGTCAGCCCACTGTGGCGCAACGACTTTAGCGGTCTGCCAAAGGTCCACATTGTTACCGCTGAGTATGATCCGTTACGCGACGAAGGCGAGGCGCTTTATCAGCGCCTCACGGAGCAAGGCGTGAAGTGTACCGCTCAACGATGGCGGGGTGTAATACACGGCTTCTTCCAGTTGGGTGGAATTAGCCAGTCAGCGCGAGACGTTATGCGAGATATTGCCAGGCGCATTAACCATGCCGGGCGAGAGTGAGAAGGAGACTACTCCTCCTCGTTCCCGCCCTCTTCATACGCGCCATACGGCTTCGCAGGCAGAACGATATAGGTGCCTTCAAACACCGCGCCTGGCGTTTCATCGCCGAACAGCTCCACCTGCATCTGTACGCGTGCTTTACGTCCACGCGCCAGACGGTCGAGATCGCCGCCCAGTGCGCCCAGGTCAGCAACCGCGCTCGGCTTGCCGCTGATCGGGGCGCTGTAGCGGATATGGGCATCGGCCAGAATAATGGTGCCGCCGAGATGACGTTCGCGCAGCATCAGCCAGATCAGTCCCCAGCCGGTGAGCGTGGCGAGTGAAAACAGGCTGCCGGCAAACAGGGTATGGTGCGGGTTCTGGTTGCCGGTTTCCGGCATGGTGGTAATAAATTTTTGCCCGGTGTACTGCTGAATACGCACACCCATTTTTTCACTGAGCGGAATGTGCTGATACCATGCCTGCTGGAGCTGCCCGCACCAGTCGGCGCGATGGAGAATATCGTCCAGCGTGGCGATGGGTTTGATCATCAAAAAGTGACGAATCGGCGTAGTTTGCGGGGCGGTGATTTCCCCCTGATTCACGAAACCAAGCTTGGCAAAGAACTCAACGGCATCTTCGCGGGCGCTACAGGTGACACGCTTGACCCCTTCCTGACGGGCAACGGATTCCAGCGTCATAGCCATCAGCGTTCCAAGGCCTTTGTCCTGCACGGAGGGATGAACGGCCATAAAGCGGATTGAAGCTTCGTTGTCGGCATTGATATACAGTCGCCCAACGGCAACGAGGTTGCCCTCTTCATCAACCACCATCTGGTGGTGCGCCATCGCGTCCCAGGCGTCGCGTTCAGAGCCTTTAGGTTGATGCAGTGGCTTGCGCAGCATTTCCCAGCGGAAATGGTAATAAGCGTCTAATTCTTCTTCCGTTTGCGGTACTCGAAGGTGATACATAGCTGTACTCTCTCTTGTTACCCGCGGCCATGCCGCCAGTTGGCTCATACCTGGAGCCAGAATGTGACGGGGCCATCGTTCACCAGCGAAACCTGCATATCCGCAGCGAATCGTCCGGTTTGTGTATTCATGTCCTGTTGGCGACAGCGCTCAACAAAGTACTCGTAAAGGGCTTCTGCGCGATCCGGTGCCGCGCCCTTCGAAAAACTCGGGCGCATGCCGCGTTCGGTATCCGCGGCCAGCGTAAACTGGGAGACCACCAGCACGCTGCCGCCCGCCTGCTGAACGTTCAGGTTCATCTTGCCTTCCGTATCGCTGAAAATGCGGTAGCCCAGTACGCGCTCACACAAGCGGTTGGCTTTTTGTTCGTCGTCATCCTTTTCGACACCCAGGAGCACCAAAAGTCCTGGGCCAATTTCACCCGTCACCTCATCCGCCACGGTGACGCTGGCACGGGTTACACGCTGAATCAATGCAATCATGGTTGGTCTGCTTCTTGTTGTTTTTCAGCTTCTGCTGCTTTTTTGAGTTCGCGGTAGACCCCGAGAGTGACAGTTATTTCGGCGCCAAGCAAGACGATACACCACGTCCAGTAGACCCAGACAAACAAAATGGGGATCACCGCCAGCACGCCGTAAATCAGCTGATAAGAGGGGAACATGGTGATATAAAGCGCGAATCCTTTCTTGCCCAGCTCAAAGAGCAACGCCGCGACCAGCGCACCCACCACGGCATCCCGGTTGGGTACGCGCGTGGTTGGTACCACGCTGTAGAGCAGCCAGAACGAAAGCCACGATAAAATCAGCGGGAATATACGCAGCACGTTATCGATCACGCTGTTTAAGTCGGTCGCCCAGCGCAGCGAAAGAAGGTAGGAACTGATCGCCAGGCTTGCCCCCGCCAGCAATGGGCCAAGGGTTAAAATCATCCAGTAGACGGCAAAGGAGTAAACCTTCGGGCGGACTTTTTTGCTCCGCCAGATGGTGTTGAGCGCACTGTCGATGGAGTACATCAGCAGCAGCGCGGTAACAATAAGCCCACATGCCCCCACCGCCGTCATCTTGCTGGAGTTAGCGACAAACTGTTCAATGTAGTTCTGGATCACATCGCCGGTGGCAGGAATAAAGTTCGCGAAAACAAAATGGCGAAGCTGCATGCTCACATCGGCAAACATCGGAAACGCCGAAAAAAGCGCAAAAATCACCGCCACCAGCGGCACCAGCGAGAGCAAGGACACGTAAGCGAGATTGCCCGCCAGCGTGGTCATGTTGTCCTCGTCAATGCGATGCCAGAGGAGTTTCAGCCACGCCCTCAGCGGGCGCGTGTGGTGATTGGCTTTTTGATGAACGGTTTTTAGCATAACTGCTTCGCAAAGTAGTTCGGTATCGTCTCTTTTCCGGTCACCAGAATGGAGGTGATACCTAACTGATTAGCCCCTTCTATATTATCGGCGTTGTCGTCAAAAAAGACCGCATCCGCCGCCGTGGATCCTTCTTCCTGCAATACCGCCTGATAGATGCGCGCCTCAGGTTTACGCATCCCCATCTCCTGGGAGAGATACACCTTATCTGCCGCCGCGTGGATTTCCGGGTATTCATCCGGCCAGAAGGTGGTATGCAGGCGGTTGGTATTCGACAGTACGACGACGCGATGCCCCTGCTCGCGCAGCTTGTGCATGATGTCGATCACTTCGGGGCGGATCGCGACAAATATGGCCTGCCAGCCGTGGGAAAACTGCTCGTAGCTTAACGAGAGACCCATTTCCTGACAGAAACGCTCTGCGAACGCTTCATCGCTGATCTCACCGCGCTCGTGCAGATGGAAAGTCTCACCCATCGCGAAATTCTGCTTTAACGTCGCCAGCGGAACACGGCTAAAATCGCTCCATGCGCCCAGCACCCGGTTAAAATCGATATCGACGATTACATTTCCTAAGTCAAAGATATAAAGCATGTTTATCTCCTTTCGCCGTGGAAAAGTAACTGTAGCGGGAAAGAGAAACTTTAGCTATGCGCCAGATTCAGCTTAGAGAAAGGAAAGGCCCGAATCGCAATATCGGGCCATAGGATTTTCAGCCAGCCTGCTGCTCTTCTCCGGAACTGACTTCGACAACCTCAACCTTGCTGGATTTGAGGTGATTTTGCAGCGCCGGGCCGGGCAGCTCATCGGTGAACAGCGCCGTCGCCTGCGCCACGTTGCCGATTTCAACCGCCGCGGAGGCGTGGTATTTCGTATGATCGGCCGCCAGTAAAATGTGACGGGAGTGAGCGATCATGGTTTTCACCACGCTGGCTTCGTTAACGTCAAATTCCATCATCGCGCCGTCGTGCTCTATCGCCCCGACGCTGGTGACCAGGTAATCTGCGCGAAATCCTGACACGAACGCCGTTGCCGCAGGACCGATAATGCCGCCGTTATGCGGGCGCAGCGTACCGCCGGGCACCATCACCTCAAAGCGCGGATTCTTATAAAGAATGTGCGCCACCCGCAGGCTGTTAGTGATGATGCGCAGATGATTATGATTAAGCAGTGCCCGGGCAACGTGCTCCACGGTCGTCCCGATGGTGATAAAAATGGTCGAACCGTCGGGAATATAGTCCGCAATCGCTTCGGCAATCGCCCGTTTCTCTTCGGTAAGCGAGACTTCACGCTGTTCGAACGCCGTGTTGACCACGCTGGATGCCCTGCCCGCGCCGCCGTGATGACGGGTGATCAGCCCTTGCTCGCTGAGCTTGCGGATATCCCGGCGCACGGTTTGCGTGGAGACATCCAGCAGCTGCGCCAGTTCATCAATGTTCATATAGCCGCGATCGGCAATCAGCGTCAGCAGCTGATCGTGACGCGGGTTGCCGGTCAGTTCGGTAAGGCTCATGGGCTGTCCTCTGAAAACCATCACGCCCCGCATTTTATACAAAAAGTGACAAAAAAGAGCGGGTTTGATCACAGTCGGGTATACCCGCGCGCCCGCCGGGCTTTGTACATTTCAGTGCTGCGACGGCGCTGGCAAAACGCACGGCGTCTGCGGCGGGTAATTTCTGCCCCAGGCTGACCGCCAGCGCACCGTGGAACACGTCGCCCGCCCCGGTGGTATCAATGACGTTCACTTCAAAACCAGGCTGATGACATAGCGTGTCGTTTTCCAGCCAGAAACAGCCGTCTCGCCCCTGTGTGACATACACATGTCCATTTGTGAGCGTTTGTGCTTTCTTCAGCGCGTTTTCGGTTTCATCCAGCTGCGTTAACCGCCGCAGTCCTGGCGCGGAGAAGGCCGCGTGGTCGCTTAAGGCAATCAGATCCGCGATGTCCTGCGGGGTGACATCCGCATCCAGCAGCGTCGGTACGCCCTGCTGGCGGGCCAGGGTAAATGCCTGTTTTGCCCCGTCATGCCAGCGCACGTCGGCTAAGACAATGTCCCACTGAGAGAAGTCGATTTCATGCAGCCAGTCTGCCGCCGCAGGGAGATCGGGGCTGGGGTAGTTGGCAATAACGCGCTCTCCGCTTGCGTCCACCAGCACCGCCGATTGCGACGATCGGGCTCCCTTAACTATGCGCGTATAGCGGGTGTTCACCCCCAGGGATTCCAGCTCCGCAAGCAGTCGTCTGCCGGTATCGTCGTCCCCCACCCGGCCAATAAAATCCACTTCCGCGCCCAGTTTCGCGGCTGCCACTGCCGCCGTTGCCGCCGGGCCGCCGCCCACTTCCGTATAGTCTTTTGCGACATATTTCCCACCTTCTTTCGGTAAATCATCGAGATACCAGATGCGATCCAGCACGATAATGCCGACACAAACGATGCGAGTCATGGTGATTCCTTCTGCGATTTCTGATGCCTTCATTTTAATTTCACCAAATGTTTAAAAAGTGACCCGTGTCAATTTTTTGACTATAAATTACAAATACGATCAAAAACAGACACCACAAACGCGCAAAAATTGACACGATGTGACAGGAGAGAGGCATGTCAGCAATCGCATTTATCGGCTTAGGACAGATGGGCGCGCCCATGGCGAAGAATCTGTTGAAACAGGGCCACCAGCTTAACGTTTTTGATGTGAACCCGCAGGCGGTTCAGGCGCTGGTAGAGAGCGGCGCCCGGGCGGCGGGAACGCCAGCGCAGGCCGTAACGGAGGCCGAATTCGTCATTACCATGCTGCCAAACGGCGACCTGGTGCGCAGCGTGCTGTTCGGCGAGCACGGCGTATGCGAAGGGTTATCCCGCGACGCGCTGGTCATTGATATGTCCACCATTCACCCGCTGCAAACCGACGCACTGATCCGCGACATGGCTGAGCAAGGCTTCAGCCTGATGGACGTGCCCGTCGGACGCACCTCTGATCATGCCATCGCCGGTACGCTGCTCCTGCTGGCGGGCGGTACGGCGCAGCAGGTTGAGCGCGCCACCCCCGTTTTAATGGCGATGGGCAATGAAATGATTAACGCCGGCGGGCCGGGAATGGGCATCCGCGTGAAGCTCATCAATAACTACATGAGCATCGCCCTGAACGCCCTGTCGGCAGAGGCGGCCGTGCTGTGCGAAGCGCTCGGCCTCTCCTTTGACGTGGCGCTCAAGGTGATGAGCGGCACGCCGGCGGGTAAAGGCCACTTCACGACATCCTGGCCGAACAAGGTGCTGAAAGGGGATCTTTCACCCGCCTTCATGATCGACCTTGCGCATAAGGATCTGGGGATCGCCCTCGACGTGGCCAACCAGCTCCACGTTCCGATGCCGCTGGGCGCGGCGTCCCGCGAAGTTTACAACCAGGCACGCGCCGCCGGGCGCGGGCGCGAAGACTGGACAGCCATTCTTGAACAGGTTCGCGCATCTGCCGGGCTGAAAAAAACACACTGATACGAAAGGACTGAGGAATGACGATGTACACCCTGAAAGATATCACCCGACCTTCCGGCGGTTTTGCGATGCTGGCCGTGGATCAGCGCGAAGCGATGCGCCTGATGTTTGCTGCCGCAGGCGCGCCGGTGCCGGTAACCGACCAGCACCTGACGGATTTCAAGGTCAATGCGGCGAAAATTCTGTCGCCGTACGCCTCTGCGATCCTCGTCGACCAGCAGTTCTGCTACCGCCAGATTGTCGAGCAGCAGGCCGTGGCCAAAAGCTGCGCAATGATTGTCGCCGCCGACGAGTTTATCCCGGGGAACGGCATTCCGGTCGACAGCGTGGTGATCGACAAGAACGTTGACGCGCAGGCGGTCAAACGCGATGGCGGTAAGGCGCTGAAGCTGCTGGTGCTGTGGCGCAGCGATGAAGATCCGCAGCAGCGCCTGGAAATGGTGAAAGCGTTCAATACGCTGTGCCACGACAACGGGCTGCTGAGCATTATCGAGCCGGTGGTGCGTCCCCCGCGCCGCGGCGCCGCGTTTGACCGCGAGCAGGCGATCATCGATGCGGCCAAAGAGCTGGGCGACAGCGGCGCCGACCTCTACAAAGTGGAAATGCCGCTGTTTGGTAAGGGCACACAGCACGAGCTACTGACGGCCTCGCAGAAGCTGAACGAGAACATCGCCATGCCGTGGGTGATCCTCTCCTCCGGCGTGGACGATAAGTTATTCCCGCGTGCCGTAAGCGTCGCCATGCAGGCGGGGGCATCGGGCTTTTTAGCCGGGCGCGCCGTCTGGTCATCGGTGATTGGCCTGCCGGACACCGAGCTGATGCTGCGTGATATTTCCGTACCAAAACTTCAGCGTCTGGGTGAGATCGTCGACGAAATGATGGCTCGCCGTTGAAAAAGGACCCGAACATGAAATGGTTTAACACCCTGAGCCATAACCGCTGGCTCGAACAAGAGACCGACCGCATTCTCGATTTCGGTAAAAGCGCCGCCGTACCGACCGGCTTTGGCTGGCTGGGCAATAACGGGCAGGTGCGCAGCGATATGGGCACCCATCTGTGGATCACCGCCCGCATGCTGCACGTTTACGCGGTGGCGGCGAACATGGGGCGCCCCGGCGCGTACGCGCTGGTTGAGCACGGCATTAATGCCCTGAACGGTCCGCTGCGCGATAAACAGCACGGCGGCTGGTACGCCTGCGTAAACGATGAAGGCGTGATTGATGCGTCCAAGCAGGGCTATCAGCATTTCTTCGTCCTGCTGGGCGCGGCGAGCGCCGTCACCACCGGCCACCCGCAGGCACGCAAGCTGCTGGACAATGCCATCGAGGTGATTGAGCGCTACTTCTGGAGCGAACAGGAGCAGATGTGCCTGGAGTCCTGGGACGAAGCCTTCAGCAAAACGGAAGACTATCGCGGCGGTAACGCCAATATGCACGCCGTGGAAGCCTTCCTCATCGTCTATGACGTGACCCACGACCGGAAATGGCTCGACCGCGCCTTGCGTATCGCCTCGGTGATTATTCACGACGTGGCGCGCAAAGGGGAGTACCGCGTTAACGAGCATTTCGACACCAGCTGGAACCCGATCCGCGATTACAACATCGATAACCCTGCCCACCGCTTCCGCGCCTACGGCGGCACGCCGGGGCACTGGATCGAGTGGGGCCGCCTGATGCTGCACCTGCGTGCCGCGCTGGAAGCCCGCTTTGAAACCCCGCCGGAGTGGCTGCTGGAAGATGCGAAAGGCCTGTTTCACGCCACTATTCGCGACGCCTGGGCACCCGACGGGGCGGACGGCTTTGTCTACTCCGTGGGCTGGGACGGCAAGCCTATCGTGCGCGAACGCGTGCGCTGGCCAATCGTCGAGGCGATGGGCACGGCTTACGCGCTCTACACCGTCACTGGTGAGGCGCAGTACGAAGCCTGGTATCAGAAATGGTGGGATTACTGCATCAAGTACCTGATGGATTACGAAAACGGTTCATGGTGGCAGGAGCTGGACACCAATAACGAAGTGACCACCAAAGTCTGGGACGGCAAGCAGGATATTTACCACCTGCTGCACTGCCTGGTGATCCCCCGCCTGCCGCTGGCGCCGGGCTTAGCCCCTGCCGTCGCCGCCGGATTACTGGATAGCCAGGCCAAATAATAAAGACGGAGTTTTTATGCGTACCCTACACAATATTGACCTGAAAAATAACGAAAGTGGTTTCACCCTGCGCTGGCAGGACCGTCTGATTTTATCCCACTCTGCGGATGCCCCCTGCCTGTGGATCGGTGCAGGCGAAGCGGATATCGAGATGTTTCGCGGCAATTTCAGCATCAAAGACAAGCTTAACGAAAAGATTGCCCTGACGAACGCGACCGTCACGCAGCAAAGCGCGGCCTGGGCAATCCGCTTTACCCGCGGCGACGCGGTGAGCGCGACGCTGCTGGTGGGCGTGGATGCGGAAGGCCGTCTTGAGCTGAAGCTGAAAAATGACGCCGCCAGCCATAACCGCATCTGGCTGCGGCTGGCGGCTCAGCCTGACGATCATATCTACGGCTGCGGCGAGCAGTTCTCGTATTTCGATCTGCGCGGCAAGCCGTTCCCGCTGTGGACCAGCGAGCAGGGCGTGGGCCGCAACAAGCAGACCTACGTCACCTGGCAGGCCGACTGCAAAGAGAACGCGGGCGGCGATTACTACTGGACCTTCTTCCCACAGCCTACCCTCGTGAGCACCCAGAAGTACTACTGCCACGTGGATAACAGCTGTTATATGAACTTCGACTTCAGCGCGCCGGACTTCCACGAGCTGGCATTCTGGGAAGATAACGCCACGCTGCGCTTCGAATGCGCAGAAACCTACGTCGATCTGCTGGAAAAACTGACCGGCCTGCTGGGGCGTCAGCCTGAACTGCCGGACTGGGTTTACGACGGCGTGACGCTGGGTATTCAGGGCGGCACCGATGTGTGTCAGCAGAAGCTCGACGCCATGCGCGAGGGCGGCGTGAAGGTAAACGGCATCTGGGCGCAGGACTGGTCCGGCATCCGGATGACCTCCTTTGGCAAACGCGTAATGTGGAACTGGAAGTGGAACAGCGCGCTCTATCCGCAGCTTGATGAGCGGATTGCGCAGTGGAAAGAGGAAGGCGTGCAGTTCCTCTCCTATATCAACCCGTACGTCGCCAGCGATAAAGATCTCTGCGAAGAGGCGTCGAAGCGCGGCTATCTGACCAAAGATGCCGACGGCAAGGATTACCACGTTGAGTTCGGCGAGTTCTACGCGGGCGTTATCGACCTGACTAACCCGGAAGCCTACAGCTGGTACAAAGAGGTGATCAAAAAGAACCTGATCGAACTGGGCTGCGGCGGCTGGATGGCCGATTTCGGGGAATATCTGCCGACCGATACCTTCCTGCACAACGGCGTGAGCGCGGAGATCATGCATAACGCCTGGCCTGCCCTGTGGGCGAAATGTAACTACGAAGCGCTGGAGGAGACCGGCAAGCTCGGGGAGATCCTGTTCTTCATGCGCGCGGGCTACACCGGCAGCCAGAAGCACTCGGTGATGATGTGGGCGGGGGATCAGAACGTCGACTGGAGCCTGGACGATGGTCTGGCGTCCGTCGTACCGGCGGCGCTGTCGCTGGCGATGACCGGGCACGGGCTGCACCACAGCGACATTGGCGGCTATACGACCCTCTTCGAGATGAAGCGCAGCAAAGAGCTGCTGCTGCGCTGGTGCGACTTCAGCGCCTTTACGCCGATGATGCGTACCCACGAGGGCAACCGCCCTGGCGACAACTGGCAGTTCGACGGCGACGCGGACACCATCGCCCACTTCGCGCGCATGACCACCGTCTTCACCACTCTGAAGCCGTACATCAAAGCTGCGGTAGCGCAGAACGCGAAGAGCGGCCTACCGGTGATGCGCCCGCTGTTCCTGCACTACGAGGACGACGCGCGCGCCTACACGCTGAAATACCAGTACCTGTTTGGCCGCGATCTGCTGGTGGCGCCGGTTCATGAAGAGGGACGCCGCGACTGGTCGCTCTATCTGCCGCAGGACACCTGGGTCAATGCGTGGACCGGGGAAACCTGCCAGGGCGGTGACATCACCGTTGATGCCCCGCTCGGCAAACCGCCGGTCTTCTATCGCCAGCACAGCGAATGGGCAGATCTGTTTAGCACCTTACGTCATATCTGATAAGGCTCGCCCGCGGGGAAACCTGCGGGCAGACGGAGAACAATAATGAGTCAACATACTTCTGATCCGGCAACCCTGCGCCTGCCGTTTAAAGAAAAACTCGCCTACGGGATGGGCGATCTCGGCTCTAACATCCTGCTGGATATCGGCACGCTGTATCTGCTGAAGTTCTACACCGACGTGCTGGGGCTGCCTGGCACCTACGGCGGGATTATCTTCCTGATTGCGAAGTTTTTTACCGCCTTCACCGACATGGGCACCGGGATCATGCTCGATTCCCGGCGCAAGATCGGCCCGAAAGGGAAATTCCGCCCGTTCGTGCTGTATGCAGCCTTCCCGGTAACGTTGCTGGCGATAGCTAACTTCGTCGGCACACCGTTTGAAATTACCGGTAAAACGGTGATGGCGACGGTGCTGTTCATGCTGTACGGCCTGTTCTTCAGCATGATGAACTGCTCCTACGGCGCGATGGTGCCCGCCATTACCAAAAACCCGGACGAGCGTGCTTCGCTGGCCGCCTGGCGCCAGGGCGGCGCCACGCTGGGTCTGCTGCTCTGTACGGTGGGCTTTGTCCCGGTGATGAACCTGATTGAGGGCAACGACCAGCTTGGCTACATCTTTGCCGCCACCCTCTTCTCGCTGTTCGGGTTGTTCTTTATGTGGTGGTGCTATAAAGGCGTAACCGAGCGTTACGTCGAGACGCAGCCTGCTAACCCGGCGCAGAAACCGGGGCTGTTGCAGTCATTTCGCGCCATCGCCGGGAACCGTCCGCTGTTTATCCTGTGCATCGCTAACCTGTGCACGCTGGGCGCCTTTAACGTTAAGCTCGCCATTCAGGTCTACTACACGCAGTACGTACTGAACGACCCGATCCTGCTGTCGTACATGGGCTTCTTCAGCATGGGCTGTATTTTTATCGGCGTCTTTATGATGCCCGGCGCGGTGCGGCGCTTCGGTAAGAAAAAGGTCTACATCAGCGGGCTGATGATTTGGGTGGCGGGCGATCTGCTTAACTACTTCTTCGGCGGCGGCTCGGTGAGCTTCGTGGCGTTCTCCTGTCTGGCGTTCTTTGGCTCCGCGTTCGTGAACAGCCTGAACTGGGCGCTGGTCTCCGATACCGTGGAATACGGCGAGTGGCGCACCGGCGTACGCTCCGAGGGGACGGTCTACACCGGCTTTACCTTCTTCCGTAAGGTATCGCAGGCGCTGGCGGGCTTCTTCCCGGGGATCATGCTCACGCAGATCGGCTATGTGCCCAACGTGGTGCAATCCGCCGGCACGGTTGAAGGGCTACGGCAGCTGATATTTATCTATCCGAGTCTGCTGGCAGTCATCACCATCGTGGCGATGGGCTGCTTCTACAACCTTAACGAGAAGATGTATGTGCGCATCGTGGAAGAAATTGAGCTGCGCAAACGTACGGCATAAATGACGTGATTGAGCGCCCTGCGGGGCGCTTTGAGGATCGACCATGACACATAATACTGATCCGTTAACCCTGAAATTGAGCCTGCGAGAGAAGTGCGCCTACGGGATGGGCGATTTTGGCTCGAACCTGATGCTGTGTATTGGCACGCTGTATCTGCTGAAGTTTTACACCGATGAACTGGGCATGCCGGCGTTCTATGGCGGCATTATTTTCCTCGTCGCGAAGTTTTTCACCGCGTTTACCGACATGCTGACCGGGGTGCTGCTGGACTCCCGGCGTAATATCGGCGCGCGGGGCAAATTCCGGCCATTCATTCTCTACGCCTCCGTTCCGGTGGCGCTGGTGGCCACGGCGCAGTTTATGGCCAACGACTTTAGCCTGACGGTGAAAACGGCCCTCGCCACCGTGCTCTTCATGATGTTTGGCCTCTGCTACAGCCTGATGAACTGCGCCTACGGTGCAATGGTTCCGGCCATCACCAAAAACCCGAACGAGCGCGCGCAGCTTGCGGCGTGGCGTCAGGGCGGCGCAACGGTAGGACTGTTGCTCTGCACTGTCGGCTTTATGCCGATTCAGGCGCTGTTCGTCAGCCAGCCCTCACTCGGCTATCTGGTGGCCGCGCTGATGTTCGTCACCGGGGGACTGTTCTGCATGTG
Organism: Enterobacter cloacae complex sp. S1; assembly: GCF_014930525.1. Classification (NCBI taxonomy): domain Bacteria; kingdom Pseudomonadati; phylum Pseudomonadota; class Gammaproteobacteria; order Enterobacterales; family Enterobacteriaceae; genus Enterobacter; species Enterobacter cloacae complex sp. S1. Next base: position 19,233 of record NZ_JADBRE010000013.1, on the reverse strand, counting down.
GTGGTGCTACAGCGGGGTGAAAGAGCGCTACGTCGAGCTTACGCCCGATCACCATAAGCCCGGCATTCTGAAATCGTTCTGCGCGATTTTCCGCAATCCGCCGCTGCTGGTGCTGTGCATCGCCAACCTGTGTACCCTCGCCGCGTTTAACATCAAGCTGGCGATTCAGGTCTATTACACCCAGTACGTGCTGAACGATCTGCATCTCCTGTCATGGATGGGCTTTTTCAGCATGGGTTGCATTCTGATTGGCGTGTTTCTGGTGCCTGGCGCGGTGAAGCTCTTTGGCAAGAAGCCGGTCTATCTGGGCGGGCTGACGCTGTGGGCGGTGGGCGACGTGCTGAACTTCGTCTGGGGGACCAGTTCCCTGTTGTTCGTGCTCTTTTCCTGCATGGCCTTTTTCGGCACCGCGTTTGTGAACAGCCTGAACTGGGCGCTGGTGCCGGATACGGTTGATTACGGCGAGTGGAAAACCGGGATCCGCGCCGAAGGGTCGGTGTATACCGGCTATACCTTCTCGCGCAAAATCTCCGCGGCGCTGGCCGGTTTTCTGCCCGGTATCATGCTGACCCAGATTGGCTACGTTCCGCATGCCGTGCAGAGCGCGGGCACGCTGCTTGGGTTGCGTCAGCTTATTTTCCTCTGGCCGTGCGGCCTGGCGATCGTTGCCGCCGTGACCATGGGGCTGTTTTATAAACTCAACGAAGCGCGCTTCGCCTTTATTATCGAGGAGATTGGAAAACGGAAAAAACAGACAGCAAATACCCCTGAGATAACCACCAACAATAAAGCGTCAGCAGTCACTTTATAACAATAAATCCGGCCAGTATGTCCTTTCTGTTTATCAGGAGGGAGGCCTTTCTGTACCTGATACATGGACAAATTATGAAAAGAATCATCACCGTACTGATCGTGTCGTCTGTGTCCTGCCCGGTTTTTGCCGGGGCCTATGTCGAAACGCGCGAAGCCTACAACACCGCCTCTGAGCTGCACGAAGTGATCCTGCGTGCGGGCTATAACTTCGATATGGGCGCGGGACTGATGTTCACCAACGCTTATAACGTGGGGAAATGGGACGAACTGAAGCACAGCTATAACGAAATCGAGGGGTGGTATCCACTCTTCAAACCGACCGACAAACTGACCTTCCAGCCCGGCGGCTTGATTAATGACAGCAGCGCAGGATCAGGTGGCGCGGTTTATTTAGATACCAATTACAAATTTACGGACTGGTTTAATCTGACGTTCCGCTATCGCTATAACCATAACAATTACGATACGCCGGACTATAACGGGCAGATGGATAAGAACGACACACATGAATTTGCCAACTACTGGAATTTCAAAGCGACGGATGCGTTTTTCTACACCTTTGAGCCGCACTTTTTCCAGCGGGTGAATGATTACCACAGCAAAAATGGCAAAGATCATCACTGGGAAATTACCAATAAATTCAGCTATAAGATCGACAGAAACTGGCTGCCGTATCTTGAGCTACAGTGGCTGGACCGATGGAATGATTACAACCGCGAGCAGTACCGGATCCGTTTAGGGTTGCGGTATTCGTTCTAATAAAAAAAGCCGCTGATCGCTCAGCGGCTTTTTCGTTGCCGGGTGGAGCATGCGCTTACCCGGCCTACGGCATAACCGAATTACTCTTCTTTCGCACCGCGCATTGCACGTTTACGATCGTTCTCGGTCAGGTGACGTTTACGGATACGAATTGACTGAGGCGTCACTTCGACCAGTTCGTCATCATCGATGAATTCCAGAGCCTGCTCCAGCGTCATCTTGATCGGTGGAACCAGAACCGTTGCTTCGTCAGTACCGGACGCACGCATGTTGGTCAGTTTCTTACCGGTCAGGCAGTTTACCGTCAGGTCGTTAGAACGGCTGTGAATACCGATGATCTGGCCTTCGTAAACTTCAGCACCGTGACCCAGGAACAGCTTACCGCGATCCTGCAAACCGAACAGCGCAAACGCAACCGCTTTACCCTGACCGTTGGAGATCAGCACGCCGTTGTTACGCTGGCCCACTTCGCCCGGACGAACGTCGTCGTAGTGGCTGAAGGTGGAGTACAGCAGACCGGTACCGGAAGTCATGGTCATGAACTCAGAACGGAAGCCGATCAGGCCACGGCTTGGGATCACGTAGTCGAGACGTACGCGGCCTTTGCCATCTGGATTCATGTTTTTCAGGTCGCCTTTACGCTCACCCAGTGCCTGCATCACAGAACCCTGGTGCTGCTCTTCAACGTCCAGCGTTACGTTTTCGAATGGCTCTTGTTTACGGCCATCGATTTCGCGGAAGATAACTTTCGGACGGGAAACCGCCATCTCGAAACCTTCACGACGCATGTTCTCAATCAGAACAGACAGGTGCAGCTCACCACGACCCGAAACGCGGAATGCATCAGCGTCTTCGGTTTCTTCAACGCGCAGCGCAACGTTGTGCACCAGCTCTTTGTTCAGGCGGTCAAGGATCTGACGAGAGGTAACAAACTTACCTTCTTTACCACAGAACGGAGAGGTGTTGACGTTGAAGAACATGGATACGGTTGGTTCATCAACGGACAGGGCTGGCAGCGCTTCGACGTTCTGCGGATCGCAGATGGTGTCGGAGATGTTCAGTTCACCCAGACCGGTGATGGCGATGATGTCGCCCGCTTCAGCGATGTCGCTCTCGATACGCTCAAGGCCCAGGTGAGTCAGAACTTTACCGACTTTACCGTTACGGGTTTTGCCTTCGCTATCGATGATAGTGACCTGCTGGTTAGGCTTCACTTTACCGCGCTTGATACGACCAATGCCGATTACGCCAACGTAGTTGTTGTAGTCGAGCTGAGAGATCTGCATTTGCAGGGTGCCTTCCAGGTCAACGTTTGGCGCAGGAACGCGGTCAACAATCGTCTGGTACAGCGGAGTCATGTCTTCCGCCATGTCTTCGTGATCCAGACCGGCGATACCGTTCAGCGCAGACGCATAAACGATAGGGAAGTCCAGCTGTTCGTCGGTCGCGTCGAGGTTAACGAACAGGTCGAAGACCTGGTCAACAACCCAGTCAGGACGCGCGCCAGGACGGTCAACCTTGTTGATCACAACGATAGGTTTCAGGCCGTGGGCAAATGCTTTTTTGGTCACGAAGCGCGTTTGCGGCATAGGGCCATCAAATGCGTCAACCACCAGCAGCACGGAATCCACCATGGACATCACGCGCTCAACTTCACCACCGAAGTCGGCGTGCCCTGGGGTATCAACGATGTTGATACGGTAGTCATTCCATTTGATAGCGGTGTTTTTGGCGAGGATGGTAATCCCACGCTCTTTCTCCAAATCGTTGGAGTCCATCACACGCTCTTGAGTTTCGGCACGAGCATCAAACGTACCGGACTGCTGTAGCAGCTTATCAACCAGGGTAGTTTTACCATGGTCGACGTGCGCGATGATGGCGATATTACGCAATTTTTCGATCACAACTTTGCCTCAGGCATTTAGAAATAGCGCGTTATTGTACACGGATTAATCGCACTACAAAACAGGATCACAAACATCCCCCGCAAACAAGTATTGCAGAGATGCTTTGTGATCGCTTTCACGGAGCGGTAAAAGGGCACTTTAACGTAAATTGCACCAATATGGTGCTCGATGTTCACACAGAAGCACTATAATGGTGCAACAAATCCAATGTGGTGCAGCCCTTCTGCACTATGGTGCGCATGATAACGCCTTTTTGGGGTGTTTTAAAAGTTGGCACAGATTTCGCTTTACAGAAATACAGTAAAAATATGGCAGCCCAGCCGATTTGAAGACCTCGTTACCACGACGACAATGACCAATCTGGAGAGTTAAGTATGTCCGCTGAACACGTTTTGACGATGCTGAACGAACATGAAGTGAAGTTTGTTGATCTGCGCTTCACCGATACCAAAGGTAAAGAACAGCACGTCACGATCCCTGCTCATCAGGTGAACGCCGAATTCTTTGAAGAAGGCAAAATGTTTGACGGCTCCTCCATTGGCGGCTGGAAAGGCATTAACGAATCCGACATGGTTCTGATGCCAGATGCAACCACTGCGCTCATTGACCCGTTCTACGAAGAACCTACGCTGATCATCCGCTGCGATATCCTGGAACCTGGCACGCTGCAAGGCTATGACCGTGACCCACGCTCCATCGCAAAACGCGCTGAAGAGTACCTGCGTTCTACCGGTATCGCAGACACCGTTCTGTTCGGGCCAGAGCCAGAGTTCTTCCTGTTCGATGACATCCGTTTTGGTGCTTCCATTTCTGGTTCCCACGTCGCTATCGATGACATCGAAGGCGCATGGAACTCTTCCACCAAATACGAAGGTGGTAACAAAGGTCACCGTCCGGGCGTGAAAGGCGGTTACTTCCCGGTTCCTCCGGTCGATTCTTCACAGGACATCCGTTCTACCATGTGTCTGATCATGGAAGAGATGGGCCTGGTTGTTGAAGCGCACCACCACGAAGTGGCAACGGCTGGCCAGAATGAAATCGCAACCCGCTTCAACACCATGACCAAAAAAGCGGATGAGATTCAGATCTACAAATACGTTGTGCACAACGTTGCGCACCGTTTCGGTAAAACCGCGACCTTCATGCCAAAACCCATGTTCGGCGACAACGGTTCCGGCATGCACTGCCACATGTCCCTGTCCAAGAACGGCACTAACCTGTTCTCTGGCGACAAATACGCGGGTCTGTCTGAGCAGGCGCTGCACTACATCGGCGGTGTTATCAAACACGCTAAAGCGATCAACGCCCTGGCGAACCCGACCACCAACTCCTACAAGCGTCTGGTCCCAGGCTACGAAGCACCGGTGATGCTGGCGTACTCTGCCCGTAACCGTTCTGCTTCTATCCGTATCCCGGTGGTGGCGTCTCCGAAAGCGCGTCGTATCGAAGTGCGCTTCCCGGACCCGGCGGCTAACCCATACCTGTGCTTCGCAGCACTGCTGATGGCCGGTCTGGACGGTATCAAGAACAAGATCCACCCGGGCGAAGCCATGGACAAAAACCTGTACGACCTGCCGCCAGAAGAAGCGAAAGAGATCCCACAGGTTGCTGGCTCTCTGGAAGAAGCCCTCCAGGCGCTGGACGCAGACCGTGAGTTCCTGACCGCTGGTGGCGTGTTCACTGATGAAGCGATTGACGCTTACATCGCCCTGCGTACTGAAGAGAACGACCGCGTACGTATGACTCCGCACCCGGTTGAGTTCGAACTGTACTACAGCGTTTAATTGATTTGTTTTACCCGGCGCATACGCGTCGGGAGTAGTTGCCGTGGAAACTTTAGCCCATCTTCGGATGGGCTTTTTTCTCCACCAACAACCTGATCTCACGCGCTTTTTACCTCTAAAACGCTATACTGCACTAAAATAGTGCAACGACTCCAGGAGACTGCTGAATGGCAACTGGCACGCTGCCCGATGCTGGGCAGATCCTCAACTCTTTGATTAACAGTATTTTGCTGGTCGACGACGAGCTGGCGGTGCATTACGCCAACCCGGCGGCGCAGCAGCTGCTCGCTCAAAGCGCCCGTAAACTGTTTGGCACGCCGCTGCCGGAACTGCTGAGCTATTTCTCGCTGAATATTGGTCTGATGCAGGAGAGTTTGCAGGCGGGTCAGGGCTTCACCGATAACGAAGTGACGCTGGTGATTGACGGACGCTCGCATATTTTGTCCCTCACCGCACAGCGCCTGCCAGATGGCATGATTCTGCTGGAAATGGCGCCGATGGATAACCAGCGTCGTCTCAGCCAGGAGCAGCTACAGCATGCTCAGCAGATTGCGGCGCGCGACCTGGTACGCGGGCTGGCTCATGAAATTAAAAACCCGCTGGGCGGCTTACGCGGTGCGGCACAGCTTTTGACCAAAGCGCTGCCTGACCCTGCCCTGGCGGAGTATACCAACGTCATTATCGAGCAGGCGGACCGTCTGCGTAATCTGGTCGATCGCCTGCTCGGGCCGCAGCAGCCGGGGATGCATGTTTCAGAAAGCATTCACAAGGTCGCGGAGCGGGTGGTGAAACTCGTCTCTATGGAGCTGCCGGATAACGTCACGCTGGTGCGTGATTACGACCCAAGCCTGCCGGAGCTGGCGCACGATCCGGACCAGATTGAACAGGTGCTGTTGAACATTGTGCGTAACGCGTTGCAGGCGCTGGGCCCGGAGGGTGGCGAAATTATTCTGCGTACCCGCACCGCGTTCCAGCTGACGCTGCACGGCGTGCGTTATCGTCTGGCGGCACGTATTGATGTGGAAGATAACGGGCCGGGGATCCCGCCGCATCTCCAGGACACCCTGTTCTACCCGATGGTCAGCGGTCGCGAAGGCGGCACCGGGCTGGGGTTATCCATAGCCCGTAATTTGATTGACCAACACTCCGGCAAAATTGAATTTACCAGTTGGCCGGGACATACCGAGTTTTCGGTTTTCCTGCCGATTAAAAAATAAAGGTGACGTTTATGCAACGAGGGATAGTCTGGGTAGTCGATGACGATAGCTCCATCCGTTGGGTGCTTGAACGCGCGCTCACAGGAGCGGGATTAAGCTGCACGACATTTGAGAGCGGCAGCGAAGTGCTCGACGCACTCACCACCAAAACGCCGGACGTTCTGCTCTCGGATATTCGCATGCCGGGCATGGACGGACTGGCGCTCTTAAAGCAGATCAAACAGCGCCACCCCATGCTTCCGGTCATCATAATGACAGCCCACTCCGACCTGGATGCCGCCGTTAGCGCCTACCAGCAGGGGGCGTTTGATTATCTGCCAAAACCGTTTGATATCGACGAAGCCGTTGCCCTGGTCGAACGCGCCATCAGCCACTATCAGGAGCAACAGCAGCCCCGCCACGCGCCGGATTTCGGGCCTACGACGGACATCATCGGTGAAGCGCCAGCCATGCAGGACGTGTTTCGCATCATCGGGCGTCTGTCGCGCTCGTCTATCAGCGTCTTGATTAACGGTGAATCAGGGACCGGTAAAGAGCTAGTCGCACACGCCCTGCATCGCCACAGCCCGCGGACGAAAGCGCCTTTCATCGCCCTGAACATGGCGGCGATCCCTAAAGATTTGATTGAATCTGAGCTGTTCGGCCACGAAAAAGGGGCGTTTACCGGGGCAAATACCATTCGTCAGGGACGCTTTGAACAGGCTGACGGCGGAACGCTATTCCTGGATGAAATCGGCGATATGCCGCTGGATGTTCAGACCCGACTGCTGCGCGTGCTGGCAGATGGCCAGTTTTACCGCGTGGGCGGCTATGCGCCGGTGAAGGTGGACGTGCGTATTATTGCCGCGACGCACCAGAACCTGGAGCTGCGCGTGCAGGAGGGGAAATTCCGTGAGGATTTATTCCATCGTCTGAACGTGATCCGCGTCCACCTCCCGCCGCTGCGCGAGCGTCGGGAAGATATCCCGCGTCTGGCGCGCCATTTCCTGCAAGTGGCGGCCCGCGAGCTGGGCGTGGAAGCCAAGCAGCTTCATCCGGAAACGGATGCCGCCCTCACCCGTCTGGCGTGGCCGGGCAACGTGCGTCAGCTGGAAAACACCTGTCGCTGGCTGACCGTAATGGCCGCCGGACAGGAAGTGTTGATTCAGGATCTCCCCGCCGAGCTGTTTGAAGCCACCGTGCCCGAAAGCACCGCCGGACATGCGCTGCCGGACAGCTGGGCGACGCTGCTGGCGCAGTGGGCAGATCGCGCGCTGCGTTCCGGTCATCAAAATCTGCTCTCCGAAGCGCAGCCTGAGATGGAGCGCACGCTGTTGACTACCGCGCTTCGTCATACCCAGGGCCACAAACAGGAAGCGGCTCGCCTGTTGGGATGGGGTCGAAACACCCTGACGCGCAAGCTGAAAGAGCTGGGAATGGAGTGATCTTACTCCGCTGTGTAAAGGTTACTAATTGAGCGCAAAGTGCCGTTATTTTGCGCTTTACTGTTCCGATGAGTTTTGTATGATCGTGCCCGGAAACAGGGGGGAGCATCATGCTGGAATCATTAGTGACTTTGCTTTCGAGCGGAGCAGCAGAAAGCCACACGCCACAAACTGCCGTTGCGGCGGTATTGTGTGCGGCACTGGTTGGGCTGTTTAGCTAACGAGCTGTCGATGAAAAGCCGGGTGGCGGCTTCGCCTTACCCGGCCTACATAAGAGCGAGATGTAGGCCGGGTAAGCGAAGCGCCACCCGGCATTACAGCTCAAATCACCCGCGAGAACTGCTGCATACGCGCCTTCTGACGCAGATAGGCATCGAAGCACATGCAGATATTACGAATCAACAGACGTCCTTTCGGCGTGACGACAATCGCGCTCTCCGACACATCCACCAGCCCGTCTTTCGCCAGCGGCGCCAGAAGCTTCAGGTCTTCGGCAAAGTAATCGCTGAATTGCAGATCCCATTGCGACTCCACCTCGCGGAATTCGAGACGGAAGTTGCAGATAAGCGCCTTAATCACATCACGACGGATGCAGTCGTCGCGCGTTAGCGCAATGCCGCGCCACAGCGCGTTGCCGGTTTCGTCTATCTGCTGATAGTACAGCTTCAGCTCTTTCTGGTTCTGGGCGTAGCAGTCGCCAATCATGCTGATGGCGGAGACGCCCATTCCGAGCAGATCGGTATCGCCCTGGGTGGTGTAGCCCTGGAAGTTACGGTGAAGAACACCTTCGCGCTGGGCAATCGCCAGTTCGTCGTCAGGACGGGCAAAGTGATCCATCCCGATAAACTGATAGCCGGTTTCGGTCAGCGAGGCGATGGTCTCCTGCAAAATGTCCAGCTTTTGCTGGGCGGAAGGCAGATCCGCATCTTTGATTTTGCGCTGAGCGGCGAACAGCGTCGGCAGGTGCGCGTAATTAAAGACGCTCAGACGGTCCGGGTTAAGCTCAGCCACGCGTTTAAGCGTGTAGGCGAAGCTCTCCGGCGTCTGCTTCGGCAGGCCGTAAATCAGGTCTATATTCGTTGAGGTAAAGCCGATTTCACGCGCATGGTTGAGTAAGGCAAAGATAAACGCTTCGTCCTGCTCGCGGTTTACCAGGCGCTGTACTTCTTTGTTGAAGTCCTGTACGCCCATACTCAGGCGGTTGAAGCCTTCGGCGCGCAAATGATCCAGCACATCCAGCTCGATTTCACGCGGATCGACCTCGATCGAAATTTCGGCGTCGTCGTTAAAACTGAAATTGCCGCGCAGCAGCGCCATCAGGCGGCTAATCTGCGCTTTATTCAGATAGGTTGGCGTACCACCGCCCCAGTGAAGCTGGCTGACGTGACGCCCTTTAAACAGCGGTGCGCGGTGCAGAATTTCCTGTTCGAGCGCATCGAGGTATTGATCGGCTTTGTGCTGCTGGCGGGTAACGATTTTATTGCAGCCGCAGAAGTAGCAGAGCTTATGGCAGAACGGAATATGGACGTAGAGCGACAGCGGGCGCTCGGGATAGCGCGCCACAGCTTGCTGAAAATCCGCCTCGCCGAAAGCGTCAGAAAACTCCAGCGCGGTGGGGTATGAGGTATAACGCGGCCCGGAATAGTTATATTTCTGGATCAGGGCCAAATCCCAGTCGATAGATGGTACAGACATGCTCACTCCTTCCGTTGGTGTCGCGTTCGTATACGGCGGCCCCTTCTGGTCCCGTTGCGGGACATCATTCGGGTGCGCAGCCACTTCTGTCGCCGCGACAACCGCCGTAGTTTAACGAATAACCACACCAGATAACATATAACCGGAAGGGTTATAAGCAGGACGAGTGTACCTGCCGGGTGCAAATGTTAGTTTCCACCTTTCAGCAGACGCATCATATCTTCCTGCTTTTCGTCTTCCTCTTCGTCTTCTTCATCATCGTAGGACAGACCCAGCTTCTGCATCAGTTCATCAATGCGGTCCAGTTTGGCGTCCACCCAGGACTGCTCTTCAGCGGTCAGGGTTTCACCCTCTTCAAGACGTTCCAGCAGCGCATCCAGGCGCTCATCGTTCTCCAGCATATCCAGCTCAGCCTGCGGTGAAAGCATAGGTTTCTCGCTCTTTGGTTTGTGCTGCTTAGTGACCGGCGTGTCTGTCACGCCCAGTGGAATGGGAGTTTTACTGCCGATACGAGGATCTTTCTGCTGTTTGCCTTTTGCAGAAGCGCCTGCGTCACCGCCACCGTTAGCACGGCTACCCGCAGCATGGCCACGATGTTTTTTATCGCGTTTGCGATCGCGCGCTTCCTGATTCAGTTCTTCGCGCGTTTTGCGGCGTGCTTTTGCAGGGCGTTTCACGCCCGCAGCGGAGGTCGGTTTTTTCATGATGTTTTATCTTTAAGTCGTTTTCTTCAGTATAGAATTGCGGCGAAATCTAGCAGAAAGCAAGCAAAGAAAAAAGGCGACAGAGCAATCTGTCGCCTTTTTTCCTGACTCACAACCCTTAACGGGTCAGACATTCCCTGTTTGCCTGCAACAAACCCTGTTTATCCCTTGGCTACTACCGTCCGTGATACGGTTCCGTTTCCTGTTAAAAACGCCTCCAGGCGCCGGTCGTCCTGACAATCCTGAGTCTTCGCCTCCTGGCGCTCCTGACCCTTATCCTTAAGTCGTTATCCTGTTGGCATCCTCGCCCTGGCACACACTTTACCTTGTTCCCTTAAACTAACAAGCTATGAAAAGGTACAAAACCGGATTTTCAGATAATTACTCATTAATAACTCTTTGAATTTTAATATTTTGAGTTTTTTAGCGCCTGCGATTTCTCTTAAATTTCTCATACGCTTAAGGGCAGATCTCTTACATTCCATAGGGCTTTCACTTACATGTCAATGACGAAGGGAAAAGCCTTTTGCCCGCATTCAGGTATAATCCCCGCAGATTACGATTTTTGGAGACGACCACGTGACTACCTGGAACTACCAACAGACGCATTTTGTCACCAGTGCGCCCGATATTCGCCACCTGCCCTCAGACACAGGGATTGAAGTGGCATTTGCTGGCCGCTCCAATGCGGGAAAATCCAGTGCCCTGAATACGCTCACCAATCAGAAAAACCTGGCGCGTACCTCAAAAACACCTGGCCGTACTCAGCTGATTAACCTGTTTGAAGTGGCTGAAGGCAAACGCCTGGTCGATTTACCGGGCTACGGTTACGCGCAGGTACCGGAAGAGATGAAGATCAAATGGCAGCGTGCGCTGGGTGAATACCTGGAAAAACGCATGTGTCTGAAAGGTCTGGTGGTGCTGATGGATATTCGTCATCCGCTAAAAGATCTCGACCAGCAGATGATTGACTGGGCGGTGGCAAGCGATATTGCGGTGCTGGTGCTGCTGACAAAAGCAGATAAGCTGGCGAGCGGCGCGCGCAAGGCGCAGGTGAACAAGGTTCGTGAAGCGGTGCTGGCATTCAACGGTGATGTACAGGTTGAACCGTTCTCCTCGCTGAAAAAGCAGGGCGTGGATAAACTGCGACAGAAGCTCGACAGCTGGTTTAACGATCTGGAACCGGCGACTGAAGCGGAAGCAGAGTAACAACAGGCGCGGCGATGACCGCGCTTTTTTTCGCCTGAAACTTTCTTTGCCGCAATAAAAAACGCCCCAGTCATTACTGACTGGGGCGGCTAAAATATTCAGCCAAATCCGATTACGTGAAGTAAAAGGTCTGAAAGATAGAACATCTTACCTCTGTACCCTACGTCGTTAACTCTACTCTTTTTTTATCGCTGGACAAAGCACTTTTTGTAGTTTTTTTTCATTCTTTACATAGGGAATTCTAATGATTGTCACAAAACGCGCGTACTTATGTTGCTTACTTACATAAAACGCGCGTTATTCCGATAACCATTAGTGTGCCTGATCCCAGTTTTCGCCGCTACCCACTTCCACCAGCAATGGTACGTCCAGCTTCATGCTGTTTTCCATCAGTTCATGGATCTTCTGAGAGACCGTCTCCAGATCGTCTTTATGAACTTCAAAGACCAGTTCATCGTGTACCTGCATGATCATTTTCACGCGCGGTTTCTCTTTTTCGAGCCAGGCATCGACGGCAATCATTGCGCGTTTAATGATGTCCGCCGCAGTGCCCTGCATAGGGGCGTTGATCGCAGCACGTTCAGCGCCAGCCCGGCGCGCGGCGTTGCTGGATTTGATGTCCGGAAGGTAGAGACGACGGCCATCCAGCGTTTCAACGTAGCCTTTCTCTTTCGCCTGTGCGCGGGTACGTTCCATATATTCCAGCACGCCCGGATACCGCTCGAAGTAGAGATCCATATACTTCTGCGACTCTTTACGCGGGATATTGAGCTGGCGTGAAAGACCAAAGGCACTCATGCCGTAAATCAGACCGAAGTTGATCGCTTTTGCACTACGACGCTGCTCGTTTGTCACGCTCTCCAGCGGCAGCCCAAACACTTCGGCAGCGGTTGCCCGGTGGATGTCCTTCCCTTCGGCAAAGGCCGTCAGCAGGCCTTTGTCGCGTGACAGGTGCGCCATAATACGCAGTTCGATTTGCGAGTAGTCCGCGGAGACAATCAGATAATCCTCTGGCGCAATGAAAGCCTGGCGAATACGGCGGCCCTCTTCATTACGCACCGGAATGTTCTGAAGGTTAGGATCGGTTGACGAAAGTCGCCCGGTCGCCGCCACAGCCTGGTGATAGGAGGTGTGCACGCGGCCCGTTTTCGGGTTGATCATCAACGGCAGTTTGTCGGTATAGGTCGATTTCAGCTTAGCCAGACCACGGTATTGCAGAATAACTTTTGGCAGCGGATAGTCCAGCGCCAGCTCTTCCAGCACCTCTTCAGACGTTGAAGGGGCGCCACCCGGGGTTTTCTTCAGCGGCTTGATACCCTGTTTTTCAAACAGGATGGTTTGCAGCTGTTTCGGTGAAGACAGGTTAAATGCCTCGCCAGCAAGCTCATGCGCTTTCTGTTCAAGCTCGGTCAGGCGCTGCGCCAGCTCACCAGAGTGGTTATGCAGCACCGTTGGGTCGATTTTAACGCCATTGCGCTCAATGCGGGACAGCACAGGCACCAGCGGCATCTCAATGTTCTGGAACACATTCAGCGGCCCTTCGTGCTTCTGCAATTTCGGCCACATTTTGAGATGCAGCTGTAGCGTGACGTCAGCGTCTTCCGCGGCGTAGCGGCCTGCTTCTTCCAGCGCGATCTGGTTAAAGGTCAGCTGATTTTTGCCCTTACCGGCAATTTCTTCAAAGGTGATGGTTTTGTGTTTCAGCCAACGATCGGATAAGGAATCCATATCATGGCGGCCCGCCACGCTGTCCAGAATGTAAGATTCCAGCATGGTGTCAAAAGCGATACCACGCAGCTCAATGCCGTAGTTTTGCAGAATACCGCGGTCGTACTTCAGGTTTTGCCCGACCTTCAGCGCTTTCTCGTCTTCCAGAATCGGCTTCAGCAGTTCTAAGGCGCGCTCGCGGGAGATTTGCTCCGGCGCATCCAGATAGTCGTGAGCCACCGGAACATAGGCTGCAATACCCGGCTCCGTTGCGAATGACAGGCCCACCATATTAGCCGTAATGTTATCAAGGCTGTCCGTTTCGGTATCGAAAGCAAATACTGGCGCTTTTTTTAGCTTTTCAATCCAGGCGATGAGCCGTGACTCTTCAAGGATGGTTTCATAGTTGTCGAAGGAGAGCGCTACCGCCTCTTCTGCCTGCTCTTCGGCATTGACAACGATGGTCTCTTTCGGCTTCGCCGCAGGTTTAGCCCCTTTCGCCTGAAGCCATTTCCCGGCTTCAACATCCGCGGTCCAGCGTTTAAATTCGTATTTTCTGAACAGGCCAAGCAGTTCCTCGGCGGCGGGTTCCTGCACTTCCAGCTGCTCGCAGGTAAGCTCCAGCTCTACGTCAGTTTTGATGGTGGCCAACTGATAGGAGAGATAAGCCACCTCTTTGTTATCGGCGAGCTTTCCGGCCATGGTTTTTGCGCCACGGAAGGTAAGACCGGCAATTTTGTCGGGTTCTGCATACAGCGTATCCAGCCCGCCCAGCCCTTGCAGCAGCGCCTGAGCTGTTTTTTCGCCTACGCCCGGTACGCCAGGAATGTTATCCGAGGAATCGCCCATCAGGGCGAGGAAATCAATAATGAGCTCTGGCGGCACGCCATATTTGGCGACCACTTCTTCCGGGCCAAGAATGGTGTTTGTCATGGTGTTGATCAGCGTGATCCCGGGCGTTACCAGCTGCGCCATGTCTTTATCACCGGTACTGATCAGAACCGGGCGGCCTGCTTTTTCCGCTTCGCGCGCCAGGGTACCAATTACGTCATCAGCTTCAACGCCTGAGACCGCCAGCAGTGGCAGCCCCATCGCTTTCACCATAGCGTGCAACGGTTCAATTTGCGCACGCAGATCGTCAGGCATAGGGGGACGGTGAGATTTGTAATGCTCAAATAATTCATCGCGGAAGGTTTTACCCTTTGCATCAAACACCACGGCCGCATGGGTTGGGTGGTATTGCAGAATCAGGCTGCGAAGCATATTCAGCACGCCGTACATTGCGCCGGTAGGTTCCCCTGCGCTGTTGGTCAGAGGAGGAAACGCATGATACGCCCGATACAGGTAAGAAGAGCCATCGACGAGTATAAGTGGGTTTTCTGGGATCTGAACCATAATGTCCGTGCCTTTTATGAATTTATGGGTAAAGGATGCCACAGAAGGATGAAAACATCAGGTTTTAGCGCTTTATACAGAAAAAGATTTTGCGATCGGGAAGATCGCTCGCAAAACAAAACTGTGGATAAGTTTGTGCATATTTTTAATACAGGTGAATAACAGCTTTATAAAAGTGATACTGAAAACTTATTTATATAATAAAATCAAAGCATTGCTATAAGATCACTTAAGATCGCGCTTCACTGATGTTTATTTAGTCTATGTGGATATAAGACTTAAGCACTCTGTCTATATGCAAAAATTCGCTGCCTGGCAGGAAAAGCCGCAGCCTCCTGGTGTGAAACCGCCCTGGTCTGAGCGAATTTCTGATAAGATCGGCGCCCAGCACCGGATAGCCGGCTGCTCAATTACAGCTAACTATCTGAATAAATTCATTATGTCGAGAATACTCGCAGCGATAACATTATGGTTAAGCGTCATTTTAACTATTCTGGTTACCATCGCCTGTTCTGTGCCAATCATCGTTGCCGGAATAATTAAACTTCTGCTGCCTGTCCCTCCGGTATGGCGCGCGGTGTCTGCTTTTTGTAATTTTATGATGTACTGCTGGTGTGAAGGGCTGGCGATCCTGCTGCATCTGAACCCCTGGCTGAAGTGGGATGTTCAGGGGATGGAGAAGCTGAACAAAAAGAACTGGTATCTGCTGATCTGCAATCACCACAGCTGGGCCGACATCGTTGTATTGTGCGTACTGTTTCGCAAACACATTCCGATGAACAAATACTTTCTGAAACAGCAGCTGGCCTGGGTGCCTTTCATTGGACTGGCCTGCTGGGCGCTGGATATGCCGTTTATGAAACGCTATTCACGCAGCTATTTAATTCGTCATCCGGAACGCCGCGGTAAGGACGTGGAAACCACGCGCCGTTCTTGCGAGAAGTTTCGCGCGCATCCCACCACCATTGTTAACTTCGTCGAAGGATCACGCTTTACCGAAGAGAAGCGCCAGCAGACTCGTTCTCCTTATCAGAACCTGTTGCCGCCAAAGGCTGCGGGCATCGCAATGGCGCTCAACGTGCTGGGTGAGCAGTTCGATAAATTGTTGAACGTAACGCTCTGCTATCCGGAAAATGACAGGACGCCGTTCTACGATATGCTCAGCGGCAGGCTGACGCGTATCGTTGTCCGCGTTGATCTGATGCCCGTCAACACTGAACTGCACGGGGATTATGTCAACGATAAAAACTTCAAACGTCGTTTCCAGCTTTGGCTTAATACACTCTGGAAAGAGAAAGACGAGCAGATAGCTAAGATTAAATCTTCATACAAAAACGCCGGTCAGTGACCGGCGTTTTTCTTTATGTTTGTTACTTTTTCTCAACCAGGTATTTCACGGTATCAGCGTACTGTTGTACGAAGATATCCATGCTGGTCGTGTCCATACCACGCATATTCACCTGGTATTTGCCGTTAACATACATCGCCGGCACGCCCTGCAACTGGAAGTCAGCGGCAGCTTTTTCCTGCTGTGCCACGAGAGATTTCACCACGAAACTGTTCCAGGCAGCGTCGTAGTCTTCACCTTTAACACCGGCATCCACGAACACTTTACGGATATCTGCCGTAGTTTGTACTGTCTGGGTTTTCTGTACGGCTTCAAACAGAGGCGCGGTGATCTTATCTTCCACACCCAGCGCAATCGCGACCGCCCATGCCTGAGTCAGATCTTTACCCAGTGGGCCAAGGAACTCAACGTGGTATTTCGTCATTTTGGTGCCTTCCGGCAGCTTTTTCTTCACGTTGTCAGAAACATGAAGTACCTGCTCAAACTCGTAGCAGTGCGGGCAGTAGAAGGAGAAGAACTCCAACACCTGAGGCTCGCCAGCAACAGGCTTGTCCAGCGTAATGTACTGCTTGCCGTCGGTAAACTGCGCAGCAGTTGCGCTAAATGCCAGAATCATACCAGCCAGCGCCAGCCAAATTTTTTTCATGATTAACTCTCTCCTGGGTGTGTCCAATTAATACATCGGCGTTAATTGCAAAGGGGGTTCCTGTAGAACCTTAACCTGCGCGGTAAATGTGGATATCTGGTTGCGCCAGTAATCCTCCCCGGTAAGCCAGGGGAAATTTCGGGGAAAAGCCGGGTCTTCCCAACGCCTGATTAACCACGCGAGATAATAAACAAATCGCATCGCACGTAAAGGTTCTATCAAGGCAATTTCGTCTGAATTAAAGGGGATAAATTCTTCATAAGCTTCAATTATGGTCTCAAGCTGCATGCGCTGCTCGGCTTTATCACCGTTGAGCAGCATCCACAGATCCTGCACCGCGGGTCCCATACGTGCGTCATCAAGATCGACAAATAGTGGGCCATCGCGCCAGAGAATATTCCCGGCGTGGCAGTCACCGTGCAGGCGCAGAGTAGTAATATCATCCCGCCAGCAGGCTTTTACAGCATCAATAAGCTTATCGGTCGCCGTGAGGAAATTATCCTTTAGCGCATTCGGGATCAGCGCCGATGTTTCGAATACCTGTCGCGGCTCAATAAGATATTCCTGAACACCAATCGTCGGACGGGCAACAAACGGTTTTCTACGTCCCGTCTGATGAATGCGCCCCAGATAGCGGGCAACCCATTCCATCTGATCGATATTATCTGCCTCAAACTGTCTTCCGCCCAGGCTCGGAAATACCGCGTAGTAAAAGCCCTGATGGGTCAGCAGCGTTTGGTTATTGAATTTAATGGGTGCCGCAACGGGAACATCGTCATCCAGCAGATCGTGGGCAAACTGATGCTCTTCCTGAATTTGTTCTGCGGACCAGCGCTGTGGACGGTAAAACTTTACGACAAAGCGCTGGCGCTCTTCGTCCTGAAATTGGTAGACACGGTTTTCGTAGCTGTTTAAAGGGGTTAACCCGGAATCCACCCGAATACCCTGTTCGAACAGCGCATCCATAATGGTATCCGGGTGTAATGTCTGGAAAGTAAAAGCCTGGTCGTTCATCCGATCATCCGGAAATTATACGAATGATTCAGGATATCATCTTGTGGCGATTTCGGTGGCTCCGCTTACAAGCTTTTACTCTTTAATTACGCCTCGGGCACGCAGTAATGCGGTTTTAAAATCCTCTTCATAATCTTTCTGAATGCCAGGAATAACAGCATCTTTAGCCGAGTCACGCATTTTCAGGTGGTAGATCAGGATGTCGTCAGAAAGGTCTGCCAGTTCGCCATCAAAACCTGACTCTTTCGCCAGTTTCTGTAAAAATTGCATCAGATTCAGCTCTGGCTCTTTTTGCCAGGCCGGCTGGAGAAGCTCAATGACTTCATTAAGACGTTTACATTTCATGGTAGTGCTCCTTTCATTTAGAGAGACACGTTAGCAGGGTCAATCCCACAATAAAAGAGGCGATATTCGTGAATCAATGCCAGGAAATCATCGGAGTTGTTCTGGCCGGGGGCAGGGCAACGCGTATGGGCGGAAAGGATAAGGGGCTTCAGCTCCTGAATAACACACCATTATGGCAGCATGTTGCTGATACGCTTGCAGATCAGGTGTCCTCGATGGCGATCAGCGCTAACCGACATGTTGATATTTATCAGCGCAGCGGGTATCCGGTTTATCAGGATAACCTGGTGGACTACCCCGGTCCGCTGGCGGGAATGCTTTCCGTTATGCAGCAGTCGCATGGAGAGTGGTTTCTCTTTTGTTCATGTGATACGCCCTTCATCCCGTCCTGCCTGGTTGAACGTCTGGTGCAGCGGCGCGGTGGTGCTCCCGTCGTCTGGGTACACGACGGTGAACGCGACCATCCAACGATCGCATTGATTAATCGCTCGTTAATATCCGCGCTGGAAGATTACCTGGCCGCAGGAGAGCGACGCGTTATGGTATTTATGCGTCAGTCCGGAGGGCATTCCGTTGATTTCAGCGACATGAAATCGGCGTTTGTGAATGTAAACACGACGGAAGATTTGCAGATAATGCAGGAGAAGAAATGATACCCGTATTAGCGATCTCTGCCTGGAGTGGCACCGGGAAGACTACGCTGCTAAAAAAACTAATACCTGCACTTTGCGCCAAAGGCATTCGTCCCGGATTGATTAAGCATACGCACCATAACATGGATGTCGATAAGCCGGGGAAAGATAGCTACGAGCTGCGTAAGGCTGGCGCTGCACAAACGATGGTGGCGAGTAACCAGCGCTGGGCGTTAATGACAGAAACACCGGATGAAGCACCGCTGGATCTCGCTTATCTTGTCAGCCGGATGGATCACTCCACGCTGGATCTGGTGCTGGTTGAGGGGTTTAAGCATGAGGCCGTGCCTAAGATCTTGCTGTTCAGAAACGGCGCCGGGCATGATGTTAGCGAACTAATGCTGGATGAGCATGTGATTGCCGTGGCCAGTGACGTTGCGTTGTCGCTGGAAGTACCGGTTCTGGATTTGAATAATGTGGAGGGGATTGCAGCGTTTATTTTGGCGTGGTGTGCAGTCTGAGATCTGCCGGGTGGCGGCTTCGCCTTACCCGGCCTGCCGTTTTTCAGCAAACAAACGCAAAAAGGCCATCCTTCCGGATGGCCTTTTCACTTGTTTGATGCCTGGCAGTTCCC